>JAILAO010000043.1 GCA_024681565.1 Bacteroidales bacterium | reverse complement strand
TGCCCGCTCACAATAGAAGCAGGTCAAACCCGGAAGGTTGACCTGCTTCTCGACCACGCCGTATATTAATCGGTCGGGTTACTGCATCAGGGCGCGGGCCGCCCGGTCCGGATCTTTCTCGACGCGGGAGGAAGGATCACTGAAGCAGGAAGAACAGGACAGAGAAGGAAATATAGTCCCGGAGTGCCTCCCGAAGCGCCTGGAGCGCTTTCGTGATGTGGTACTCCACGCCTTTCTCCGTGATGCCGACCAACGAGGCGATGTCTTTGTTCTTCTTGCCCAGCATGCGGCTCATGTTGAAGATTTTCCGGGTTTTCTCCGGCATTTCCTTCAACGTCCTGTCCACGATCTGGATGATTTCCTTTTTGAACAGGTCATGCGGATCGAAACTCTGCAGGGCAGAGATTCGGAAATCATAATCCCAACGGAGGGTATCGCTGAGCGAGTCTTCAAGATTCAGCTCGTTCCTTTTCCGTTTGAGATAATTCAGGCTTTTGTTCTTGATCGAGGTCAGGATATAGGCCGGCACATTGGTGTCTTTCGGCAACGAGGAGCTGCGTACCCAGAAGGCGGCCAGGGATTCGATTACAATATCCTCTGCAACGCTCTCGTCCTTCACATAACCGTATGCGAAAGACAGAAAGCGGTGCTGATACTCTTGCACGAGATCTTCGAGAAGATAGTAATCGCTCATTTATTTTAAATATGTTTCCCTCTATAGGCAAATATATAAAAAAAGGCAGTGATTATAAAGCGGGAAATCCCGCTTTTCATAAGATTTAAGGATTCCCCTGTCCTCGCCACGGAGAGGGGAATCCACAACCCATATTATTAACCAAAAAGCACAACAGCTCTTACATGGCAGGAATACCGGCCATCGGCCCCTGTTCCATCCATTCTTCCCGGGTCATTTCCCGGGTCGGACGCGGCATGTTCCTGAAGTCAAATTGCGGAACTTCCGTCTCTTGAGGGACCTCCGGTTGCAGTTCATTATTGATGGTCACGTTGTCGAACGTGATGGAATTCGTATTTTTCAGCACATAAGGAATCGCGGCCTTCTCGATCGTCACGTTCTTGAGGCAGATGTCCTTGAGCGGATGTCCGTCGATGCCGACGGCATAGAACCCGAAATTGACGGCTTCTTTGCAGGTGACATCCTGGATCTGGAAATCGGAGAACGCGGCAGGATAGAATCCTCCCCGGGCTCCGTGGTAATTGGTCTCGAAGCGGATGGCGGCAGACACTTTGTCGCAGGTGATGTCTTTCACCCAGACGTGACGGATGAACCCTCCGCGGTCGAGGTTGGATTTGAAATAGATACCGTTTCCGCATTTGCCGATGCGGACGTTGTACATAAAGACGTTTTCGACGCCGGCGCCCATCTCGGATCCGATGCAGAGACCGTTGCAGATGGAGTTGAAGTCGCAGTTCCGGATGACGATGTTCCGGGTTTTCTGCCCGATCCTCCAGGCGTCCTGGTCGCGTCCGGCCTTGATGGCGATGGAATCGTCCCCGGTGTTGAAGACGCAGTCTTCGATCAGCACATTGGTCGTGTATTCTGGATCGCAGCCGTCATTGTTGCGGTTCAGGCTGTTGATCGTGACGCCGCGGACGGTTACGTTGTCGCAGAAAACGGGGTGGATGGTCCAGAAAGGACTGTCCTCCACCGTAATGCCTTCGACCAGGATGTTGCGGCAGCCGAAGAACTGGATCATGTTGGGCGGCAGGATGGAATCCTCGCCGAAATACCGGTCCTTTACCGGCACCTGGTCAATGCCCATCTGCCGGATGTCGCTCTGCATCCGGGAACCCTGGGGTCGCATGGTGGCGAAGCCTTCCGTCGCGTTGCCGTTGAGGGTCCCTTTGCCCGTGATGGCCACATTGGTGAGGTGGTAGGCATACACGAGCGGACAATAATTGAACAGCTCCGTGCCTTCCCAGGTCGTCAGGACCGGCGGAAGGTAATCTTTCGGGTCCTTGCTGAAGATGATTTCGCTGCCTTCTTCCAGATGCAGGTCGACATTGCTCTCCAGGATGATCGATGTCCGGGTATAGAACTTCCCCGCCGGCACGATGACGCGGCCGCCGCCGTTGTCGCTGCAGGCTTTGATGGCGGCGATGATGGCATCATGGCTGTCCGTCACGCCGTCGGCGACAGCGCCGTATCCCAGAATGTTGTAATCGGACTCGGCAAAGACCGGCTCCTGGATATATTCCAGGATCTCTTCGGCTTCCCGGGGGAGACAGATGCCTTGTTCTTTGCATCCGGGCAGGCACGGGAGCAAGGCGAGTGCCGCACAGAGAAAATAGAATCGTTTCATAATGGATATCGTTAATAATTGGCTATTCTAAGGAGAGCAGGCCCTTCGGGCCGTCATGTGAATAGCGGAACCAGTCGAAGGAGACCGTTCCTGCGTCCCGAAGGGTGTTATAGCAATACAACGCGGCGCGGGGGCCTTTCCAGTTGCCGAAGTGGACATAGAAAGCGTCGCCGACCGGCGTGAAATCCTTGTTGTCGAAACTGTAGGAGAATTGAAATACTTCCCGTTTGAAATCGAGGGACAGGCGGAGATAGACGGCCTTTTTCCGGACGTCGGACAAGTCAGTCTCCCGGGTTTCGGTATCTTTCGTGCGGGGGATGCGCGTCTGCCGGGAGAGGTAAAGGATCTTCCTGCCGTTTTCCATCCGGACGCCCAGCAGGTAATTTTCCATGCCCATGCAGGCCAGCCCGCAGCGCTGTCCCTCGGCCATCCCGGACAGGTTCATCACGGTCGTGATCTCGCCCAGATAACCCATCGTTTTCTGCGTGACCGTATTTCTGGCCAGGGGGAAGGTTTCAGCCTTCAGGGCGTGCAGCGTCAGGCTGCCCGGCTTTTCTTCCAGCGACCAGGCGCTGTCCACGGGATTGTGATTGAACTGCCACTGAAGCGCGAGTCCCGGTCCGGAGAAATCGTCATCGGTCCTGGGCGCGAAGGGTTCCGTGCCCGGGACGGGTTTCTGCCAGCTCAGCACCGGCTCTCCGATGCCGTTCCGGTCGATGTCCACCCCGATGACCGGCCACCCGTCCTGCCAATGCATGGGCTGGAGATGTACGACCCGTCCCAGCATCCGGTCGCTTTGGAAATGGAAAAACATCCATTTCCCGTCCGGTGTATCGACGATGGCCCCCTGGTGCGGTCCGTTGACGTCGGTCGATCCCTGTTCCAGGACGCGGCGGCTCTCATAGGGGCCGTAAATGTTCTTGCTGCGCAGAATGGTCTGCCAGCCTCCTCCGACACCGCCTTCGGGGATGGAGATATAGTAATAACCGTTCCATTTGTGGATCTTGGTCCCCTCCGCGACGGGTCCTTGATAGACGGTGACGCCGTCGTCGAGCAGTTTCGTGCCGTCCGGAGACATCTTGTGGATGATGATTGGGCCCGCACCATGCTGGCTTCTTCCCAGGTAAGCCTGTCCGTCTTCATCCCAGAAAGGACAGGGATCCTCCCATTTGGGGACGCTGGCGACGAGGTGCAGCGGTGACCAGGGGCCCGCCGCCTGCGGCGCATGGGACATGAACAGCCCTTCGTCGGGCGTGCAGAAGAAAACCCAGAACTGGCCGTCGTGGTAGCGGATGGAAGGAGCCCAGGACCCTCCGGCATAGCGTTCATTCTTCTCCCACTCCGGGGAATCGAAGCGGGTATAGATCTGGGAAACATATTTCCAGTTGACCATGTCGTCCGACTCCAGGACCTGCATCCCCAGGAAATGAAAATCCGAAGCCACCATGTAATATTTGTCCGCTACCCGGATGACGTCCGGGTCGGAATAGTCGGCATTCAGGATGGGGTTGATGTAGGACCCGTTGCCCTGGTCTCCCCAGGAAGTCATCGGGTTCTTGGCGGGAAGCCGCATCTGCAGGGCAGGCTGTGACTGGGCGGTGAGACAAGCTCCGGCCAGGAGCAGGGAGAAGAACGCTTTTTTCATTTCGAAGACTTTTAAGGCATGGGTTTCAATCCTTCCCAGCGGACGTCCCAATTGCCGTCCTTCGGGAAGCCGGGATTCGTGACGGTACAACCGTCCCAGCCGGCGCACATCAGGGCCATCGTGGTCAGGAGTCCGCCGTTTCCGGGCAGGTAACAGCGCAGCTGGTCATTCTGGTAGTTGTGTCCGCTGACCAGGTAGGTGTTGGTCCGACAGTCTTTCAGGATGGATTTCACGGCCATCTCCGGCATGCCCAGGCGTGTTGCGTTCATGGCGGTGACGGGGAAATCCCACCCCCAGGTCTGGTCCCAGTTCCAGTTGTCGAAGACCCAGTTGAAGGTGTTCTTCATGATGGAACGGTCAAACAGCGGCGATTCCGGGAGGACGCCGAAGGCGGCCAGGACTGCCATATGGTCGGAAGTCAGCCGGATGTTTTCGTAGGTGTCCGGGCTGGATTCCGCGGCCAGGTAGAGTCCGTCCTTTTGGGCGAGCGGGGAGATTTTCCGGATGATGTCATCCCATTTCTCCACCCGCTCCCGTCCGGTCCGCACCCGCCATTCCTGGGCGACGCCCAGTGCCCAGCGGCAATAGGCGAGCTCGAAGGGCGGATTGACGGTCGTGTCGGCCCGCAGCGTCTCCTGGGCGGGAATCAGTCCGGCGAGGATGTAACGGTCCTTCTCCGGGTCATACCGCAGGAAGGAAGCGAGGAACGTCGCGGTCTGGTCCACCAGGTCTCCGTATTGCCGGAGCAGCCCGCGGTCGGGATGCGCCCGGTACAGGAGCTCCGCCAGGTAGATCAGGTGCGGTTGCTGCCAGAGCAGGTAAGATCCGATGTTCGAAGGGGCTTCCTGTCCGGAAGGGTCGGTCATCTTCATCCACCGCACGCCTTCGAATCCCTGGCGCGCGGCGATTTCCCGGGCCGTCCCGACGACGGTACCGTACCACGGAAGCGTCCGGGACAGGAGCGCTTCCCGCCCCCACAGGGCGAAATGCGCCTGGTGCCACCAGATCATCTCCAGGTGGAATTTTCCGAACCAGGAGTTGTAGGTCAGGCCGGTTTCCTGCGGCGGCGTGTCGCCGGCGCACTGGATGGCCGTAAGGTACTGTGACAGGATGACGCGCCGCTCGAGTTCCGGCGCGCGGGGATCGCGGCAATAGCCGAAATCGATGATGCCCCCTTTCGTCCAGTAGTCCTTCCAGTAGCGTACCGTGGCCTTTTCAGAACGGGAGAAACGGACGGGGGTGGCGTCGGGCCTGTCCTGGGAGAAAGAAACGCTGAGGCACCAGTCGGATTTCGTCGGGCGCAGCGTCAGGGTGTGAGCTGCGGTCTGTTCCGGAGCCGCGGCATTCTCCCAGCAGAGTTTGACATAATAGACGGTATCGTCCAGCACCCTTTCCAGGACGGCGCAGCCCGGTGAAACGGACAGGATTTTCGTCGAATGCCGTTCCGGCTGGTTCCAGTCCGTAGCGTCGTCGGTATGTCCGCCGGTCGGGTAGGGGAAGCGCAGGGTCACGGGGTGGAGCGAGGCGTTCCGGATGCGGGCCACGATGCGGTCTTCGTCCGGAGCACAGCTCGTCTGGACAGAAAAGGGAGTTCCTTGGTAGGAAAAGGAGGAATTGAGGATGCCGCGCCAAAGATCCAGCCGCTGGTCGATGTCCGTGATCCCGTCCGGCCGCATGTCCTGGAAGCCGAGGTAGCCGAGATGGAGGCGGTGGGGATTGGCCCGCAGCCAGTTTGCGGCTTTCGCCTGCCGGGAGGTTCCGAAGAACTGGCTGGAGTAGCCGGAAACGAGGGCGTCGGCGGGGGTATAACCCTCCGGATTGGGGAAACTGTGCCATCCCCATTGCGACTGTGTTCCCAGCGGCAGGCCGGCGGCGTATTGCTCCGGGCAGCTCTGAAGGCCCGTAACATCGGCGGTAAAGGCAAATTCTCCGTTTCCGACGGAAAGGGAAGCCAAGGGGTCGATGGCCGTCACGTGGGGATTGTTCCGGGTCACGACGGCCTTCCTGTCAATCTTCGCCCAGGCTCTCCCCGCAGGGAAGAGCCCGATGGCGAAAGAAAGGAAGCATGCAAGGGGGAAGCAGCGCATGGCGTTACTTGACTATTTTCCAGTCTCCGGTGATCTTGGTAAGGGCGGCAGGGATCTCCTCCTGCTGGATGGAGCCATGCCACCGGCCGTCGGTCCCCTTCTTGAGGGCGACGTTGACGCGCTCCGGCAGATTGATGCTCAGCCCGCCGGCCTTGAAGCTCTTGAGTCCGCCCGCCGCCATGGCGACGAGTTTTCCCTTGTCATCGAAACGGACGGCGACGACGCCGACGGCATCGACTTTCACTTCATGCCCGTCGGCATCGAAGTCGTGGATCGGATCTCCGGACACGTCGCGCGTGGCGGCGACATTCAGGTAGGTGCCGTCCAGCATCCGGCTATGACCGGTGGTGCCGGGCATGGCGGAAGCGTGGGTGAAGTCACGCAACTTGAAATAGTTGTTGTCCAGAATCCCGGTCGCCTCGGACTGTTTCGCTGTTCCTGTTTTTTCGAGGTCCAGCAAAGCGTTTTGGATCAAGATGTTGTAATCTTCATACCGCTGCATCGATGCCGGCAGCACGTTCATGGCGTCCAGGGGCTGTCCGTTGAAATCACGGGTCCAGGGACCGGTTTCGTACAGCAGCGTAGACTTGACGTCCTTGAAGAATTCGGCGACGGCCAGGTTCTCCAGTTCCGGCTGATAGAGCACCGCGGCCTGATAGCGCTGGCGCCCGTAGCAGATGTATCCTTCGCTGTCAACCTTGAGACTGCCGTTCTCGATCTCGCTGGACGGGATGAGGTCGGCCGGATAACCCGCGCGCCAGAAAGCATCCGCTACCTGGACGCCGGAGTCGTCATAGCCGTCCGCCGCCCAGTTGCGCAGGCCGTTGTGTCCGAAGATGACGGCGACAGGGCAGTCCAGCGGGGCCTCCGAAATGAAATTCAGCAGGTGGATCTTCCGTTCGGCTTCCATGTACTGGGGGAACAGAAGGGTATAGCTCAGGTAGTCCAGACGGCCGCCTGCGAGGGCGGAACTCCACATCTGCATCGGCAGGTCGATCTTGTAGTACATGTTGTACCAGACCGGCGAGTCGAGTTTCTTGCAGAGCGAGGTACGTGCGCTGAAGGGCGCTACCTCGTCCGTCTGCGCCAGGTCGCGCTTGACGGCCCACCAGTCGAGTCCGTTTTTGCGGGCTTCGATCTTGTCCGGGAACGGCCACCAGGTCGAGTGCACCGTCACGAAAGCATCTTCGCCGAAGGTTTCCTTGACCGTCTTGTAGAAATCGTTCTCGATCTGGACATTGCGGTCGTAGGTGAGGCGGGTATACTGGTTGATGGCGGCGATCCGCTCTGCGGCCTGTCCCTTCATGGGGAAACCGATCAGGAGGATATCGTCCAGCAGGCTGCGGCCCGTACGCTGACGGTAAGCCGCATCATAGTTGGGCGAATACCAGAAATCGGTATAACCGGTCCGGTAGTAGCGGGGGAAATACGGAGGGAAACCCCATTCGTCCTTGCAGACGCCGGAGACGCTGCAGTCGGCATACATCCGGATCAGCTCCTGCTGGAAGGTCAGGATCTGCGGGGAGAACAGGTCGGGATACAGATGGTCGAAAGCCATGATGGCGTTGACCGTCAACCCCGGTTCGATGTCGGTCGGGAGGGAGACGGTCAGGTTCTCCGCCGTGCTGACCAGGACCTTGCAGCGGTCCGTGATGTCCCGGACCGTCGTACCGTCGATCTCGGAACTGACCGGGTCTTTTTTGTACGTGACGACGCGGAGCAGATGACTTCCCACAGGTTTGTGGGGACTCATCATGCTTCCGGAATAATGGTCGCTGAGCAGGATCGGGGCGAACACCACTTCCGGTGTGCCGGCCTCGACTTCCAGCATCCGCAGCATCTCCTGGAGCTGGTCGGGATACCGCTCCATGAAGGCGACGCGGGCGTTGCGGATATCCAGGTCCGGAGCGAAGCGCAGGCCTTTCTTCAGGGCGTATTCGCTCATCTGCTTCATCTTGTCGTGGGGAACCGGGGACGAGACCTCATATTGCGGGAAGCGCATGAAGTTGACCAGCAGGTCGAAAGGGGTCTCGCTTGTGATCTTGTCGATGACGCCGTAGTAGCTGTCGTCGAACAGGCTTCTCTGGTTCCACTGCCAGACCCCCATGACGGGAAGGTCTTTCCCGTCATGGTTCTGGGCAGCCAGTGGCCACACGAACGCGGCCGCCAGAAAAGCGATCAAGAGATTTTTTCTCATCGCTTTTATTTATAATACTCGTTTTGCTGAATGACGTCCGGATTCTGGTCGATGGCCTCCTGAGGGATGGGCAGGACCAGCATGTTTTCAGTAATGGTCTTTCCTTTGGCGGCGGAGAAGACAGCCGTAGCCCTTCCCGTGCGCTTGAGGTCGAAGAAGCGGTGGAATTCGAGGGCGAGCTCCACGTTGCGCTCATGCTCGATGGCAAGGGCCAGCGAGGGGTACTGGGCCGAAGGATAGCCGGCTTCGCCGAAACCGGGCAGTCCGACACGCGCGCGCACCATATTCAGGTAGGACGCGTCCCCCGTAGCCTCCGCATACATCAGCAGCACATCGGCATAGCGGTAGACGATGAAATTGTTGCCGTAGTAGTAAAGGCCGTTGACCAGGAAGTTGTCATCGAACCATTTGTGCTCGAATTTGATATCGACCCAGGTGCCGGAGGCGTTGGTATAGCCGGGGAAGACCGAGAGTTCGCGGCGCGGGTCGCCGGCCTCATAGTTGTCCCAAAGGATATCCGTGACCTGGTTGATGCCGCCGCCCTGTGCCGTGAGGTAGAAATTCTCGAAGGGAGCGTAGCGCTCGAAATACGGGCTGGAAGGATTTCCGGCCCCGGCGACGTGCTGGATCTCGAGGATGGATTCCTTGCCGTTCTTCTTGGTCATGTCCCACAGGTCGGCATAGTCGTCCACGAGGGCATATTCATTGGAAGAGATGACTTCTCCGAGGGCCGTGGCGGCTTTGGCCTTGTCGCCCATCGTCAGATAGACCTCTCCCAGGCAGGTCAGGGCCGCGCCCTTGGAGACCTCGCCGGTCTTGGAGACCTTGCTCTGGAGGGGCAGGTTTTCCTTGGCGAAAGTCAGGTCATCGATGATGAAGCTGTAAACATCCGCTTCCGGCGAGCGGCCGATCGTGTAGCTCTCTTCGACGGTGACCGAGTGGTCCACGATGGGAATCGGGCCGAAAAGACGGACCAGGTTGAAGTGGTACAGGGCCCGGAAGAAGCGGAGGGCGCCCTGATACTGCAGACCGGTCGCCGTGCTTCCGAATTCGGTCTCGACGAGTTTGTCCAGGGTCTTGTTGATCCTGTTCAGGTCGGAATATCCCGTATTCCAGAAGGATCTTACGGCCGTATTGCTGGGCAGGATGGAATAATCATTGAACGGGTAGATGTCGGTGGTGGTGACGCCGCTGCCGGAAAGGACCTTTCCGGAATAGACGAGACACTCATCCGTCATCAGTTCGCTCATGCTCATGCTGGAGTTGGGGCCATATTCGTTATACAAGGTTGCATACACGGAGACCATGGCGGTTTCGAAATCCTCAGCTGTAGAATAGAAGCTGTTTTCGTTCATGCTCGACAGCGGTGCCAGTTTCAGGAAATCTTCCGAACAGGAGACCAGAAGTCCGCAAATGGCAGCAACCGCGAATACTTTTATCGTTTTCATATTCTCTTGCGTGTTTGATCGTTGTTACAGGGATAATTTGACACCGAAGGTAACGGTACGCGGAATCGGGTGTGCGCCGTAGTCGTTGCCCGAACGGAGAGCGTCGGTGAAGACGCTGTTTTCAGGATCGTAACCCACGAAACTGGAGAAGACATGCAGGTTGTCCACGTTGACATAGAGACGCAGGTCGGAGATCGGGGTCCGGCGCAGGAGACTGCGCGGGAAGCTGTAGCCCAGGCGGACGTTGGCGATCCGGAGGAAGGATCCGTCCTCGATCCACAGGGAGTTGAACTGGGTCTGCATGCCGGGATAGTTGAGATACGGCTTGAAGTGGATGCCGTCGCCGGGCTGGGACTCGCTGCGCCAGTAGTTGGCCACCTTGGAGTAGGCGTTTCGGGCGCTGTTGTAGACGCCCAGGAAGCGCCAGGAGCTGTTCATGATCTCGTTTCCGTGGCTTCCGTTGAGGGTGACGGTGAGGTCGAAGCCCTTGAACGTGAAGGTGTTGGTGAGACCCCACTGGAAGTCGGGCTGTGCGTTGCCGAGGATGGTACGGTCGCCATCATTGATGACACCGTCTCCGTTCACGTCCACGACCTTCGGGTCACCGGGCGTCGTGCTCGCATGGTGCGGGTAGGCGTCAATCTCGCTCTGCGTCTTGAAGATGCCGTCGAAGACATAGCCGAAGTAATTGGCGACCGGCTGACCGATTTCGGTCTTGGTGGTACCCCAGTTGTTCAGATAGATCGGAGCGTCGCTGGGGCCGAGCTTCAGGACGGTGTTCCGGTTGAAGGAAATGTTGAAGCTGGTGTTCCAGGTGAATTCGCTGTCGATGTTCTTGGTCTCGATCAGGAATTCGAAACCACGGTTGCGGACCTTGCCGATGTTGGTCAGCTGGGAGGTGAAACCGGTGATGGACGGGACAGGCACGTCGAGCAGCATGTCCTTGGTAATCGAGTTGTAATAGTCGGCTTCAAAATAAACCCGGTTCTCAAAGAGACCGACGTTGATACCGATATCGGTCTGTCCGGTCTTTTCCCAACGCAGGTCCGGGTTCGAAATGGAGTTCAGATAGAGGCCGGGCTCCACGCTGCTGCTGGTCGTGCCGAAGGCATACTGGTTGCTGGCGAGGAGGCCGATGGCTCCGTAGTTGCTGATCTGGTTGTTACCGGTTACACCGTAGCTGGCGCGGATTTTTGCGCTGCTGATCCAGCTGACGGCATCCATGAACGGCTCCTCATCGATCTTCCAGGCCACGGAGGCGGAAGGGAAATAGCCCCAGAGGGAGTTGTACCCGAAGCGGGAGCAGCCGTCCCGGCGGATCGTCGCCGTGAACAGGTACTTCCTGGCGTAATTGTAATTGAGTCGTCCGAGATAGGAGATCATGCTCCATTCCTGGGCCTGAGATCCGCCGTACGTCGGTTTACCCGCATTCAGCGTGTGGATCATGTTGTTCGGGAAGTTCTGGGACGTGAGGTATGAATACTCGTACTGGTTCTTCTGGATGGTGTAACCCACGAGGACGTTGAGCGCGTGCTTGCCGAACTCGTGCGAATAGTTCAGCGTGTTCTCGGACAGCCAGTTGAAAGTGTGGTAGGCATTGTCGCTACCCTGTGCGACCTGGATGTTGGACCAACCGTATTTCTGGCCCTTGTTGCGGAAATCGCTGTAGTGGTTCTCGTTCATCGAAGCGTTGATGGACGTCCGGAAGGTGAGATCCTTGAAGATGTTCCACTCGAGGAAGGCCGTAGCCATGACGTTGACCGTCTTGTCCTTCTTGTCGATTTCACGGGTGATGGCGTAAGGATGCCAGAGCTGGAGGCCGTAGCCGTAGAAGCGATACCACTCCGAATTGGGATCCAGGAAGCCGTAGTTTCCGTTTTCGTTGAGAACAGGGAAGATAGGATCATTGGTCTGGGCCAGGCTGACGCAGTCCTCCTTGCCGCCGCTTCCGTAGATCCGTTTGTTGATGCGCGCGAAGTCCAGGTTCAGGCCTATCTTGAGGTTGTCGAGGATCTGGTGCGTGATGTTCGAGCGGACGGAGATACGGTTATAGAAGGAGTTGTCCACGACGCCGTCCTGGTTGAGGAGGCCGGCGGAGATGCGGAACTGGGTCTTGTTGGTGCCGCCGCTGACGGCGATCTGTGCGTTGTGGCTCGGTGCCGTACGGAACACGACATCCTGCCAGTCCGTCGTGGCGAAGGAACCCGGGGAGTCGATGAATTCCTGCGGGACGCGGAACTGCCAGGGACGGGCGGAATTGGGATCGCTGGCGTTGCCGCCGGCCCGTACCCAGGAGTTGTTGTGCGCATCGACGACGAACTGGATGAACTGCTGGGAGTCCATCACGTCCACGGTGCGCTGCACTTTCTGGATGCCGAATTCGTAGCTGGCGTCGACGCGGGTCTCGCCTGCCTTGCCGTTCTTGGTGGTGATCATGATGACGCCGTTGGCGCCGCGGCTGCCGTAGATGGCGGCCGAGGAGGCGTCCTTCAGGATTTCGATGGATTCGATATCATTCGGGTTGAGGTTCCCCATATCGAAGTTTTCCATCGGGAAACCGTCGATGACGAAGAGGGGAACGGAACCGGCGTTCACGGTCGAAGTACCACGGACCTTGATGGTCGGAGCGGTACCGGGAGCGCCCTGGGTCTGCTGGATCTGGACACC
The DNA here is from genome assembly GCA_024681565.1 of Bacteroidales bacterium. GTDB lineage: Bacteria > Bacteroidota > Bacteroidia > Bacteroidales > UBA932 > Cryptobacteroides. The sequence continues at coordinate 9,006 of JAILAO010000043.1, read as the reverse complement.
GGCGATCTGGCCGGCGAGGGAGGAAAGGACATTGGAGTTGGAACGCTCCTTGAACTGGTCCGATCCGATGGAGGAGACGGCTCCGGTGAGGTCGCTCTTGCGGATGACACCGTAGCCGACCACGACGGTCGCTTCCAGCATCTCCGTATCATCTTCCAGGATCACGCTCAGTTCGTGGAAGTCCCGGATGGGGATTTCTACGGGTTTGAAGCCGATCGAGCTGATTTCCAAGACGTCACCGATCTGCGCATTCAGCTCGAAACGTCCGTTCAGGTCTGTCGCGACACCCGTCTCCGTCCGTCTGACAATGACGGCAGCGCCGATGACCGGGTCGCCTTTTCTGTCCAGGATAATGCCTCGTACCGAGGGTTCCTGCTGGGCCATGACAGTCTTTCCTGTCTTCCCGGCGTTCGCTTGGATGTCGTTCTCGTTGGCGAGGATAATATAATTGTTCTGAAGCGCATAGGTCAGTCCGGTATTATCCAGCAAAGAGGAAAGGACATCGGAAACCGGGGCGTTCGTTACATTGATGCTGCGGGTGATGTTGACGTCTACGTTGGTTTTGTAGACAAACATAAAGTCCGATTGGCTTTCAATGTCCTGGATGATGACTTCCAGGGGGGTGTCGGTCCGGTTAAGCGAAATAAGGGAATTCTGGGAATAAGCAGAAGCTGCTGACAGTGAGAAAGCCGTGGCAAATAAAAATAGGGGTAGAATTTTCATGAGCCTAAAAATGAAAGTCACCTTTGGGTTTCTGCCTGGGCAAGAATCCAACTTTGAATAAATTTTCATATTTTTGCAAAATTGTTTGGTTATAATTCTAGTTGTAACGGACATGGCTGGTAAATGCGGCAACATTTGCCAGCCTTTTTTATGGCTATTAATCGGGATGGTTCATAGGCAATTGTTTAAGGTTATTGTTTTGTGGAAATGTGGATAAGATTAGAGTCTCTTTCTTTTAAATAGGAGAACCGGAGGCTGTGTTGGAGGACACTGAGGGCCTGGTCGATACCGTCGGATATCCTGAGTTTGCCGGTGATGGTCTCTTTCTCGAGTACCGGATCCGGTTCATAGCAGAAAACGCAATCGTAATATCGTTCCAGGTCTTCAAACAGAGCTGACAGATTTTTATCTTTGAAGCAGTAAATGCCTTCTTTCCAACGGTAGAAGCCCATATCGTCGATACGGGTGGTTTTATAGACACCGTCTTGCAGGAGGATTTTCTGGTTCGGGCGCAGGTATACGCGCCGGCCGGGTTCGTCTTCCGGGTAAGCGGAGATGCTCCCGTTCATGAGCGCGGTTTCGAAAACGCCCCGCTTGGAATAGGCACAGACATCGAACTGGGTCCCGTGGGCCTGGACATCCAGCGCGAAAGTGTGGACGATAAAGGGGCGCTTCTTGTCTTTGGCAACATCGAAATAAGCCTGGCCGTCCAGGAAGATTTCTCTTTTCCGGCCGCGCATGTCCGGATAATAGCTCATCGTGGTGGAGGCGTTCAGCCACACGTTGGTCCCGTCGGCAAGCAGCAGGTTGACCCGTTCCCCGGCCGGAACGGTGATCGTTTCCCTGGCCCGGTCGCCCCGGTTTTCCCGGAGTCCGGAAAGGAAAAGGGCGGCGCCGCCGGAGAGCAGGGCGACCAGCAGGAACGCAACGGCCCGGGGGTAGAAGGAACGTGAAGAGAAGAACCGATGTCTGCGCTTTTTCTCCGATGGCATACCGGTTTTGTCGAGCAGCACGATGGCATCATATAATTTCCGCTCCCGGAGGAGGGTTTTCATGTTTTCTTCGCTTTCTTCCGCCCATGATTTGATTTCCCCGATACCCTGCGGGTCGAGTTTTCCGGCGAAATACTGATAGAGTTTAGATCTTTCCATACAACTTGATAACAATCCAAAGGGCGTTTACCCTAAAAGATTTTCGGTTGAATCCGGAAAAATCGTCAGGATGTCCGTTTTATCGGGACAATTGCCGGGTGAGGGCGGCAAAGTCTTCGACGCCGAGGCGTTCGGCGCGCAGGTCGAAGACCGGGTCCGAAGCGTCGAATCCCTCCGGAAGCAGCGGCTTGAGCGCGTTGCGCAGGGTCTTGCGCCGCTGGTTGAAAGCGGTCTTGACCACGTTCTTGAACAGTATCTCGTCGCAGCCGAGTTCCGTGCGGGTGTTGCGCCGCAGGCGGATGACGGCGGACTGCACCTTGGGCGGCGGGGCAAAAGCCCCGGAGCCCACGGTGAACAGGTATTCGATGTCGTACCAGGCTTGCAGGAGCACGGAAAGGATCCCGTAGGTCTTGCTGCCGGGCTGTTCGGCGATGCGTTCCGCGACTTCCTTCTGGATCATGCAGACCACCTCCGGGATGCGGTCCTTGTCCTCCAGGATCTTGAAGAAGATCTGCGAGGAGATGTTGTAGGGGAAGTTGCCGATCACCCGGTAGGGTCCCGGAAACAGCTTGTGGATGTCCAGGCGCAGGTAGTCCGCCTGGTACAGCCGGCCCTGCATTCCCGGGAAATGGGTCAGCAGGTAGTCCACCGATTCGCCGTCCAGCTCCACCAGCTTCAAATCAATATCTTCCCGCTTCAGCAGGTACTGCGTCAGCACGCCCATTCCCGGACCGATTTCCAATACGGGTCGAACGTCCTCGGCGGGAGGTACTGCCTCGCCGGACCGTGGCCACCCATGGCCTCGTAAATGGGAGGGGCCCGCGCCGTCAGGCGTGGGAGGGATGAGCGAAGCGAAGTCAGGCGGGGCAGTACCTCCCGCCGGGACCGTCAGGGCGTCGACAATGCGCTGCGCGACGGAGAGGTCGGTCAGGAAATGCTGTCCCAGGGCTTTTTTGGCGCGGACTTCCATGGCGGGTCAGCCGAGTTTTTCGGCCAGTTTGCCGGCCAGTTCGAGGAAGGCGAGCCCGTCCGGGCGGCTGCCCAGGGCCACCGGTTCGCCGGCGTCACCGCTCTCGCGGATGCCCTGCACGAGCGGGATGCGGCCGAGCAGGTCGATGCCCAGCTCCTGCGCCATCTGTGCGCCGCCGTCCTTGCCGAAGATGTAGTATTTCTCGTCCGGATGTTCCTCCGGGGTGAACCAGGCCATGTTCTCGACGAGGCCGAAGATGGGACGGTTCACGTTTTCGTTGCGGAACATGTTGGCGCCCTTCTCCACATCGGCGAGGGCCACCGTCTGCGGGGTCGTGACGATCAGGGCCCCTTCCATCGGGATGTCCTGCACGAGGCTGATATGGATGTCGCCCGTGCCCGGGGGCATGTCGATGAGCAGGTAGTCGAGCGGGCCCCATTTGACCTGCAGGATCATCTGCTTGAGGGCGTTGCAGGCCATCGGGCCCCGCCAGATCAGGGCCTGGCCCCGCTCGGCGAAATAGCCGATGGACATCCATTTGACGCCGTATTTCTCGAGCGGAAGGATGAGTTCCTTCCCCTCCTCTTCTCCGGGCTCCGCTGCGGGCACGGCGCCTTCGGTCCCCGTCATCACGGGAACCGAAGGACCGTACACGTCCGCATCGGCGAGACCGACCCGGTAGCCCATCCGCGCCAGCGCACAGGCCAGGTTGACGGCCACGGTGGATTTGCCCACGCCGCCCTTGCCGGATGCGACGCCGATGATGTGCCGGACCTCCGCGAGTTGTCCGAGTCCGAGGTCCAGGCCTTTCTTTTTGGGTTTTTCGTCATCGACGACCACGGTCTTGACCTCCGATTTCACCTGGCTGGGCAGGTGGCGGATCAGTGCGGCCCGGGCGCTGCCGATCAGGTATTCGGCGAGCGGGTCGCGGCGTTTGGGGAAGGCGAGGGTCACGGTGACGCTGTCTCCCGAGATTTCGACATCGTGGACCATTCCGAGTTCTACGATGTCGCGGTCCTGGCGGCCGGGATGATGTACTTCCCGCAGGGCCTGCAAAAGTTCTTCTTTCGTCATTATTCTTTTACAAGGTTCATTTCATCGAGGAGGTAGCCGGCGCCGCCGAACTTGTCCACCATCAGCAGGACATAGCGGATGTCCACGCAGATGCAGCGCTGGAGGTTCGGCTCGAACATCACGTCGCTGCTCATGGCCTCCCAGTTGCCGTCGAAGGCGAGACCGATCAGGTTGCCGTCGGCGTCCATCACCGGGCTGCCGGAATTGCCGCCCGTGATGTCGAGGTTCGTCAGGAAGCAGGCCACGACCTCGCCCTTTTCGTTGGCGTACTGGCCGAAATCCTTGTTCTCCCAGATCTCCTTGAGCTTGGCCGGGACGCGGAATTCGTAGTTGTCCGGGTCTTCCTTTTCCATCACGCCCTTGAGGGTCGTGTAATATTTGTAGAGCACGCCGTCCTTGGGCTCGTAGCTCTTGACGGTGCCGTAGGTGAGGCGGCAGGTGCTGTTGGCGTCGGGATAGCTGGGCTGGCCTTCCTGCCATTTGAGCAGGGCGGCGCCGTAAGCCTTGGAAGCGTCGGCGAGGTCAGCGCTGCGGTCGCGTACCGCGGTGTTGAGCGGGGTGATGGCGTCCGATACGGCATTCGCCAGCTGCACGGCCGGGTCTGCGGCCAGCACCTTGGCGGTCAGCGGCTTGGCCTGCAGTTTCTCGGCAGAGGTGAAAACGCTCTTCTTGAACAGGTTGTCCACCAGTTTGCGGGTGTCCAGGGCGAGGATGCTCTTGTTGCCGATCCGGATGGCGTCTTCGGGCCTGACGTTCGCCTTGTAGTGGTCGATCATGGCGGTGGCCACGTCGCGGTCCACGCGGGCGTCATAGTCCTTGTAGCGGCTGAGCACGTATTCCATATATTCATCGCGGATGGCCTGCTCGTCGATTTCCGCCTGCGGGTCGCGGGCGCGCATCTGCTCGATAGTCTCCGGGATACTTGCCAGGGCGGACGCATAGGACAGGATCTCGATGCGGCCCAGCGTTTCGTTGAGCAGCGTCCCGGCGTAGTAGACGTCTTTCGTGGCGTCGACATTTTCCGCGATGCGGGAAATGGCATCGCCCCAGGCGGCCTTGCGGGTCGGATCCGCGTCGATCCAGGCGCTCAGGTCGCGCTCTTTCTGCTCTTCGCGGCCGATGATGTCCAGGGCCTCGAAGGCCTCTTTCTCGCCGATCCATTTCTTCCAGCCGTTGGAGGATCCGGAATACTTGCTGGCGTACTGCAGGCCGACCTTCTCGTCAGCGCGCATGGCCTTCCACAGGACATCCTGGCGAATGCCGCGGGCGGCGATGCGGACGTCGTTGTTGTTCAGCATGTTCTGGAGCTGGGCGGCCGTCTGGAAACGCTGCGTGCTGCCCGGGTAGCCCATGATCATGGCGAAATCGCCCTCCTGCACGCCCTTGAGCGAGACATTCAGGAACTGGCGGGGACGCATCGGGACATTCTCCGGGGCGTAGTCGGCCGGCTCGTTGTCAGGACCGGCATAGACGCGGAACATCGAGAAGTCGCAGGTATGGCGGGGCCACATCCAGTTGTCGGTGTCGCCGCCGAACTTGCCGGAAGATGCCGGCGGAGCACCGACGAAGCGGACATCGCGGTAGATCTTGGAGACGATCAGGTAGAAAACATTGTTGTTATAGAAGCTGACGATCCGGGCCTGGCAGTTGGGATTGGCCTTCTGCACCTCGGCGATCAGCTGCTGGCGGTCTTTGCCGGCGGCGATCTCGTCCGTCACATCGGTCATGCTCTGCAGGAAGCGGACGGTGAGTCCGGGGCACGGGAGCTCCTCCTCCCGGGACATGGCGAAATATCCGTCCTCCAAGTAGTTGTGCTCCGTGGAGGAAAGGGCCTGGATGTTGCCGTAGCCGCAGTGGTGGTTGGTCACCAGCAGGCCGCTTCCGGAGATGATCTCTCCCGTACAGCCGCCTCCGAACTGGACGATGGCGTCCTTGATGGAGGAATGGTTGACGCTGTAGATCTGTTCCGGGGTGAGCCGGGATCCGAGGTTGCGCAGGGCATCGCTGTTCATCTTCTCGAGCAGCGGCAGAAGCCACATGCCCTCGTCGGCGCGCAGGGCGGCCGGCATCAACAGCAGGGCGGTGGCAACGGTTAATAAGAATTTCTTCATTTTATTAAAATAAACTTGGTTCCAATTCTTTGGGATGGAAGGACTTGCGGTGCTCCGGGCAGTATCCGTACTTCCTGATGGCGGCGATGTGCTCCGGGGTAGGATAGCCCATGTTGTGGTCCCATCCGTATTCCGGATATTGCCGTGCCAGCTCCCGCATCTTCTCGTCCCGCCAGGTCTTGGCAAGCACGGATGCCGCCGCGATGGAGGCATAGGTGGCATCGCCGTGCACGACGGTCTGGTAAGGATAGCCGTCGAAGGGGCGGAAGCGGTTGCCGTCGACCAGCAGGAAGTCCGGCCGGACGGAGAGCCGCCGCACCGCCCGGCGCATCCCTTCCAGCGAGGCTCCGAGGATGTTGAGGCGGTCGATTTCTTCCGCGCTGACGGCTTCCACCGCCCAGGCGACGGCTTCCCGCTCGAGGATCGGGCGGAGCAGGTCGCGTGCCTTTTCGCTCATCTTCTTCGAGTCGTCCAGCAGCGGGTGGCTGAAATCCGCGGGCAGGATGACGGCGGCGGCATAGACGGGCCCGGCCAGCGGGCCGCGTCCGGCTTCGTCGCAACCGGCTTCCAGCCTTCCGGCTTCAAGACAGGGAAGAAGAGGGGTGTGGGGCATGTCCGTGCAAAGATAAACAAATTAATCATCTTTGCGGAGTTGTCCGAGCAGGTATTCGTTGGAGGAGCTGAGCGCCCGGAGGGCGGTTTCCTGCAGGGCATTGGCTTTGCGGAGGGCCTCCAGCTGGTCCTGAAGTTCTTTCAAGCGGTTTTCATAGTCCTCGGTGACCGCCCGTTTCCATTCGTCCAGCCGGGTCTGGTCGCGGAGGAGTTCCGCGTCGGGCAGCCGGCCGAACAGCAGTTCTTCCGGCGAGACGCCCAGACAGGCGGCCATCTTGTCGACGAGCGGATTGAAGAGCCGGGAACGGCCGGTCTCGAAGGAGATGTAGGTGGTCCGGCCGACGCCGAGTTCTTCGGCCATCCGGGTCTGGGAGTAGCCGGCCTGCTCGCGGGTCCGGCGGATGCGGAGGTGTATCGGATCAAGCATGATGGACCAAAGGTAAGTGTCCGTGTCTGGAAATCAGTGTCCGAAAATCGGTACTATGTTCATAAAAAACATACAAAAGTATAAAAATCATATATTTTTACAGTCCTTACCTGCCTGTTACCTCCCGGTCCTCTTGCTTTATCCGGATGCGGGGGCCATTTTTGCCGAAACCAAAACAATTGCATGATGAAAAGACCGAATCCTTCCGGCATTGCCGCTTTTTTCGAACTGCTCGAGTCGGGCTCCGCACCGGCTGATTTCCCCGCCTGCTGCCGCAAGCTTCACCTGCTCCCCGGCCCCCTGGACGAGTGCCTGCTCCGGGAACTCGGACTCCGCGGCGAAGAGATATTGTTGCAGTGGCCCAATTTGATTTGCGTTTAGCCGCAAAAATGATTAGATTTGCGGACTTGACTAATAATTAATACTCCATACGCAACAATGAAAGATTATTCAACCAAAGACATCCGCAACGTCGCCTTGCTCGGAGCCTCCAAGTCCGGTAAGACCACGCTCGCCGAAGCCATGCTCTTCGAGGGCAAGGTGATTGACCGGAGAGGTACTGTCGAAGACAAGAACACCCTTTCCGACAACGATGAGCTCGAGAAAATCAACCAGCGCTCCATCTATGCGACCCCGCTGTATGCCGAGTTCCAGAATGCCAAGATCAACTTCATCGACACCCCGGGTTCCGACGACTTCATCGGCGGCGCCTATGCAGCGTTCAAGGTCTGCGAGAGCGGTGTCCTGGTGATCAACGCCCAGCAGGGCGTCGAGGTGGGCACGGAGAACTTCCTCCGTCTTGCCGACAGCAAGAAGCTTCCCCTCGTGATCGCGGTCAATCAGCTCGACAGCGAGAAGGCGGACTGGGACAACATCCAGAATTCCATCAAGGAGTCCATCGGCGGCAAGGCTGTCTATATCCAGTTCCCGACCAACCCCGGCACCTCGTTCGACGGTTTCGTGGATGTGCTCACGATGAAATATTACCGCTTCAAGGATGCCAACGGCACCCGTGAAGACCTCGAGATTCCCGCCGAGTTCCAGGATCAGGCCGAAGAGGCCCGCGCCGCCCTCATCGAGAAGGCCGCCGAGTTCGACGATGCCCTGATGGAGAAATATTTCGAAGAAGGCGAGCTCTCCGAAGAGGAGATCCACCGCGGACTCAACCTCGGCATCGCCGCCGGTGAGGCCTATCCCGTCTTCTGCGTATGCGCCAAGAAAGACATCGGCGTGAAGCGTCTGCTCGAGTTCGTCAAGGACGTCGCTCCCGCTCCGGAAGTCAAGCCCGAAGGTGCCCCTTCCCTGTTCATCTACAAGAACGATGTGGAGCCGCACCTCGGCGAGGTGTCTTACTTCAAGGTGATGAGCGGTACGGTCTCGGCCGGTCTCGACCTCGAGGATCCCGTCACCGGCAACAAGGAGCGCCTTTCCGCCATCTACGCCGTCGCCGGCACCAAGAAGGAGTCCGTCAATTCCCTGCATGCGGGTGATTTCGGCTGCGCCGTCAAACTCAAGAACGGCAAGTCCAACACCACGCTTTCCCTGCCCGGTTCCGGGATCAAGTACGACAAGATCGTGTATCCTGCACCCAAGTACCGCTGCGCCATCAAGGCCAAGGTCCAGCAGGACGAGCAGAAGCTCGGCGACGCCCTCAAGAAGATCGCCAACACCGACCCGACCGTGATCGTGGAGTATTCCAAGGAGCTCCGCCAGACCATCCTGAGCGGCAACGGCGAGCAGCATATCAATATCGTCAAGTGGCTCCTCAACAACGAGTACAAACTCGATGTCGAGCTCTTCGCCCCGAAGGTGCCTTACCGCGAGACCATCACCAAGGTGGCCAGCGCCCAGTACCGTCACAAGAAGCAGTCCGGCGGTGCCGGCCAGTTCGGTGAGGTCCACCTGCTGGTCTGCCCGGCCGAGGGCGAGCTCAACACC
>JAILAO010000010.1 GCA_024681565.1 Bacteroidales bacterium | reverse complement strand
CGGTGACTATCGTCCCGCTGGCCTGGGCGGAGAAGCTGTACTCCCCTGTCGCCAGGGTCTTCGTGCCCACCAGCACGTCGAAGCCGTCCGCCGTCACGTCGGCCACGTCGATGACCCTGCTGAGTCCCTCGATATAGCCGTCCGCGATGCTGGCGGGGTTGATGGTGAAGGTGGCAGGGACAGTGCCGGTATAGTTCCCCTGTCCTCCCACGGTGACGTCATATTCACCTGCGCCGATCCAAGCGGTTTCGGGGGCGTAAGACACGAGGTAATCGCCTGTCCCCAGCTCCGTATCGCCCAACACCACCTTTTCGACGGTCGGCTTCTTGTCGGCGCCGTCATAGGTGTCAGAAACGGAGGACAGGGTCACGACTGCGCCGGAGATGCTGCGCGGCTCGATGTCGAAATACACCGTCTGCGAACCGGTGGTCTTGTTGGAGCAAGGCACGATGGTAATGCTGCCGGCCGCCGTGCCTACGCCGATATTATCGCCATAGAAAACGGAGTAATCATCGGTCGTCAGGTCGCTCACCTGGACTTCAGGCCTGATCTGACTGCCGGTGTAGATAAAGGAATTCCCGTCCACAATGGTCACGGTCACATCGGCAAGGTCGATCTGCTGCAGGACCGCCTCGGAAAACAGGCCGTAGACCCGGCTCCACGTTCCGGTATAATTATTCTTGCCGGTGATGGTCACGGTGCAGTTCCCGCTGCCGGGGACGTTGTCCTGGACGCTCAATTCAGCGTCGACACCCCAAGTCAGCTTCCTGTTGTCCACCGCTGCCGCGACGGTATCCTCCGTCGCCAATGCAGAGCTGGTCGGATCGTCGATGCCGGTCACAACAGCGTCGGAGACGTTGCGCGGCTCGATGTCGAAATACACCGTCTGCGAACCGATTGTCCTGTTGGAAGCCGCCGTGATGCGTATGCTGCCGGCCGACGTGCCCGCATCGGTATTCTCGCCATAGGAAACGGAGTAATCCTCACTCGTCAGGTTCGTCGGTAAATTGAGCGCCGTGACCGCAGGCTCGATCGGGCTGCCGGTGTAGGTAAAGGCATTGCCGCCTTCAATATTCACTTCCAGCGTGCTCAGGTCAAATTGATCTATTACGGCTTCGCTCGAGGTATTATTCGTCCCGGAGGTTCCGTTGACAGGAGCTTCCTGAGTATGGTCATCAACGACCACGGGGGCATCGGTGCCGGACGTTTCCTGGGTCCCGTTGGTGAGCACTTCCTGAGTGCTGTTGCCGAGAACTTCCTGGGTCAAGTTGCCGAGGTCTTCCTGCGTGCCGTTGCCGGACACTTCCTGGGTCCCGTTGCCGGACACCTCCTGGGTCCCGTTGCCGGACACCTCCTGGGTCCCGTTGCCGGACACCTCCTGAGTGCCGTTGCCGGACACCTCCTGAGTCCCGTTGTCGAAGACGTCCTGGGTCAAGTTGCCGAGGACTTCCTGCGTGCCGTTGCCGGACGCTTCCTGAGTGTCTTTGCTGGATGCTTCCTGAGTGTCTTTGCTGGATGCTTCCTGGGTCCCGGTGCCGGACGTTCCCTGGGTCACGTTGCTGTTGACTGACCCGGTATTGTAATCATTCTCTACCTCACCGCCCTTGCTCGCGTCAGGCCCGGTAGCCGTCAGGCGCCGGACGCTAAGAGAGGTGTTCGCCGTGGGAACGGAAACGGAAACCTTCTCCTTGCTCACAACATAGGGCGCGAAGTTGGCCGCACCTTCCACGGGCGTACCCTCCTCCCCGTCGTCCATATCGTCGGGGATGGCGCTTTTCCCGTCGGGGTACATATAGGTGTAGTCCGGAGAGACTTCGCCGTCGGTCGCTCCCTCGCCCTCAGCCAGGGCAGGGGTGGGCAGTATGCCGATGCATAGCATGATCGCCAGAATCAAGGCCAGGCATCTTTTCTTCATGGGGCAATACCTCCTGTTTCGTACATATATAAATGGTTGGCTCCGGGGGGGTGTACGCCGCCTCTTCCCGTTTCCTTTTCGCGGTATGCGTGAACAGCACTATCACATCATATAATTACACGTATATACTATACAGGATTTCTCACGGAATTGCAACACATTTGCTTCGTTAGGCCATCGTTTTTTCCGAAAGAATACCCATCGAAAAAACGTTTCTGCCGCCGAAGAACGGAGAAGGAAAAAATAAAGCCGATTTGAGGCAAACAAATTCTTGCGATGTGCCGGATATCGTGGTATTATGTGTCATTATTGGATATTCGGAGGTGACATATGCAGCAGCTTTTGGTCCGTCCCAAGGACATGAAAAGGATCGACACGCCCGCTCTCGCGCAGGCGTATATCGACGAACAGGTAGCCGCTATTCAGGAGCAGGTAGGTGACGGCAAGGTGCTGCTGGCCCTCTCCGGCGGTGTGGATTCCTCCGTGGTGGCCGCTCTTCTCATCAAGGCCATCGGCGATCGCCTGGTGGCGGTCCATGTGAACCACGGTCTCCTTCGCAAGGGCGAGCCCGAGCAGGTCATCGAGGTGTTCCGCAACCAGATGCACGCCAACCTCATCTATGTGGACGCCACGGACCGGTTCCTGGATAAGCTGGCCGGCGTCAGCGATCCCGAGACCAAGCGGAAGATCATCGGCAAGGAGTTCATCGACGTGTTCGCCGAGGAAGCCCGGAAGCTCACCGGCATCCGCTTCCTGGCCCAGGGTACCATCTGGCCCGACATTCTGGAGAGCGAAGCGGGCATCAAGGCCCACCACAACGCAGGCGGTCTGCCTGAAGATCTGAGCTTCGAGCTGGTCGAGCCGGTCCGCATCCTCTTCAAGGACGAGGTGCGCATGGTGGGCAAGACTCTGGGACTTCCCGACGGCATGGTCTATCGGCAGCCCTTCCCCGGCCCGGGTCTGGGCGTGCGCTGCGTAGGCGCCATCACCCGCGACCGTCTCGCGGCTGTGCGGGAGTCCGACGCCATCCTCAGGGAGGAGTTCGCCGCGGCGGGCCTCCAAGGCAAGGTGTGGCAGTACTTCACCGTTGTCCCCGACATGAAGAGCACCGGCATCAAGGACGGCAAGCGGACCGACGACTGGATGGTCATCATCCGTGCGGTCAATTCCGTGGACGCCACCTCCGCCACCATCGAGGAAGTCCCCTACGCGCTCCTTCTCAAGATCCGCGACCGCATCTTCAACGAGGTCAAGGGCGTGAACCGGGTCCTCTACGATCTTTCCAGCAAGCCCCTCGCCACCATCGAGTACGAATAATCCAC
>JAILAO010000161.1 GCA_024681565.1 Bacteroidales bacterium | reverse complement strand
CTGATCTCGCCGCCGCCCCATCATGATATCTATTCGATCGAGGACCTCTCTCAGCTGATCTTCGATCTCAAGAATGTGAACCCGTCGGCCGCCATCAGCGTCAAGCTGGTGGCCGAGACCGGCGTGGGTACGATCGCTGCCGGCGTGGCCAAGGCCAAGGCGGACCTGATCGTGGTGTCCGGCGCCGAGGGCGGCACCGGGGCGTCTCCCGCATCCTCGATGCGTTTTGCCGGTATCAGTCCGGAGATCGGTCTGGCCGAGGCGCAGCAGACCCTGGTGCGCAACGGCCTGCGCGCGTCGGTCCGCCTCCAGGCGGACGGCCAGCTCAAGACCGGGCGCGACGTGGTGCTGATGGCCCTGCTGGGTGCCGACGAGTTCGGTTTCGGTACCCTGCCGCTGATCGTGCTGGGTTGTGTGATGATGCGCAAGTGCAGCCTCAATACCTGCCCCACGGGTGTGGCGACGCAGGATCCGGAGCTGCGCAAGCATTTCCTCGGCAAGGCCGACTACCTGGTCAACTACTTTACCTACCTGGCCCAGGAGGTCCGTGAATACCTGGCGGAGATGGGCTTTACCCGGCTGTCCGACATCGTCGGCCATACCGAACTGCTGGTCCGCAAACCGTCTGGGGCCGGATCCAAGGCTTCCCGCGTGGACCTCTCCAGACTCCTTTTCCAGGAGGACGGTGCGCTCTGCTGGGGCGAAGGCCCGCTGCATGAGTTGCCCGAGGTCCGCGACCGCGAAATCATCCGGGCGGCGCAGCCGGCCCTGGACTGGAAGGAGGAAATCAGTCTGGAATACCCCATTGCCAATACCGACCGCGCCGTCTGTGCGATGCTCAGCGGCCGGATTGCCGAGAAATACGGATCGGAGGGACTTCCGGATTCTACGATCAACATCAAGTTCAAGGGGGCGGCCGGGCAGAGCTTCTGCGCATTCCTCTCCGGGGGCGTCAACGTGCGCCTGGAAGGGGAGGCCAACGACTATGTCGGCAAGGGCCTGTGCGGCGGCCGCGTGGCGATCCGTCCTTCCACCCGCGCCTCGTTCAAAGCCGAGGAGAATATCATTGCGGGCAACACCTGCCTGTACGGTGCCACGGGCGGAGAGATGTATATCGCAGGCCGTGTCGGACAGCGCTTCGCCGTCCGCAACTCGGGTGCCAAAGCCGTTGTGGAGGGTGCTGGGGACCACTGCTGTGAGTATATGACCGGCGGCCGCGTGGTCGTTCTCGGTCCGGTGGGGCGCAACTTTGCCGCCGGCATGTCGGGCGGCATCGCCTACGTGCTGGATACGGAGCATGATTTTGATTTCTACTGCAACATGGATATGGTTGAAATCTCCCTGGTGGATGACAAACTGGACCGCAAGGAGTTGCATGAGCTGGTGCGCCAGCACTATCTCTACACCGGATCGGCCCTCGCCCGGAACCTGCTGGACGACTGGAACCGCCGGGTCGATGACTTTATCAAGGTCATCCCGATCGAATACAAACACGTCCTCGAACAGGAGCGCATGCGCGTCCTGGAAGAAAGGGTCCAGAACCTCCAATACCAATATTGATGAGCCATGGGAGATTATAAAGCATTTTTGACGATACCCCGCAAGGTGGCCGGATACCGTCCGGTGCACGACCGGATTCTGGATTTCGGGGAAGTTGAGCAGACGCTCAACGAAGGGGACCGCCGTCTCCAGGCGTCCCGCTGTATGGACTGCGGCGTGCCTTTCTGCAACTGGGCGTGCCCGTTGGGCAACCGTCCGCCGGAATGGAACGACGCCGTCTATCACGGCGATTTCGAGCTGGCCTACCGCCTGCTCAACGCGACCAACGATTTTCCGGAGTTTACGGGCCGGGTCTGTCCCGCTCTGTGCGAGAAAGCCTGCGTGCTCAACCTGACGCTTCATGAGCCGACGACCAACCGCGAGAACGAAGCGGCGATCACCGAGATTGCCTTCCGGGAGAACTATGTCCGTCCGGTCGTGCCTGTGCGCAACGGTAAATCCGTGGCCGTCATCGGTGCCGGACCGGCCGGACTGGCCGCGGCCAACCGGCTGAACCGGGCCGGCTTTGCCGTGACCGTTTTCGACAAGAACGAGAAGGCCGGCGGACTGCTCCGTTTCGGCATTCCCAATTTCAAACTCAACAAGACGGTGATCGACCGGCGCATTGCCGTGATGGAGCAGGAGGGCGTCGAGTTCCGCTATGGGGTGGAAGTGGCCCCGGCGGCACTTCCGGAGGGTTTTGACGCCTATGTAGTGGCCACCGGTACGCCGCAGGCCCGTGACCTTCCGGTGCCCGGGCGCGAACTCCGCGGGGTCCATTTCGCCCTGGAGCTGCTCTCGGAGCAGAACCGGGTGCTGTACGGGACCGAGGTGGCGGCGAAAGACCGGGTGACCTGCAAGGGCAAGGACGTGCTGGTCATCGGCGGCGGTGACACCGGTTCCGACTGCATCGGCACGGCCCACCGTCAGGGCTGCCGCAGCGTCACCCAGATCGAAATCCTCCCCAAACTGCCTGCAGGACCCGACGATCCGGCGAATCCCTGGCCGAACTGGCCGCGGACGCTGCGCACCTCCTCCTCCCACGAGGAAGGATGCACGCGCCGCTGGAACATCAACACGCTCCGCTTCCTGGGCGAAGACGGCCGGCTGACCGGCGTCGAGATCCAGCCGATCGACTGGGAACCGAATCCGGAGGGAGGACGGCCCAAGATGGTCCCGGCCGGGGAACCGGAGGTGATCAAGGCCGAAATCGTCCTCTTGGCGATGGGCTTCCTCAAACCGCAGTTGCCCGAGGTGCCGGAAAACGTGTTCTTCGCGGGTGACGTGGCTTCCGGGGCCTCCCTGGTCGTCCGCGCGATGGCTTCCGGCCATGCGGCCGCGAAAGCGGTGGAGGCCTATTTGTCTGATCCGAAAAAACAGTAGAAGTGGAAACGAAATACATATTCATCACGGGCGGCGTGGCCTCGTCGCTGGGCAAGGGGATCATCAGTGCTTCGCTGGGCAAGCTCCTGCAGGCGCGCGGCTACAAGATCACGATCCAGAAGTTCGATCCCTATATCAACATCGATCCCGGGACGCTCAACCCCTACGAACACGGCGAATGCTATGTGACCGAGGATGGTTTCGAGACGGATCTGGATCTGGGCCACTATGAACGTTTTACGGGGATCCGTACGACGCGTGACAACAGCGTGACCACCGGACGGATCTACCTGAGCGTGATCGAGCGTGAGCGGAAGGGTGACTATCTGGGCAAGACCATCCAGGTGGTGCCGCACATCACCGATGAGATCAAGCGGCGTATCCTGCTCAATGCGACCAAGGAACCGTTCGACTTCGTGATCACGGAAATCGGCGGCACCATCGGCGATATCGAGAGCCAGCCTTTCCTGGAGGCCATCCGCCAGCTACGCTGGGATCTCGGTTCCTCCCGGGCGCTCAATATCCATCTGACCTATGTGCCTTACCTGGCCGCTGCCGGCGAACTCAAGACCAAACCCACTCAGATGAGCGTCAAGCAGCTGCAGGGGCAGGGAATCCAGCCCGACGTGCTGGTGCTGCGCACGGAGCACGACCTGGGCACGGCCCTCCGTGCCAAGGTGGCCCATTTCTGTAATGTGGAAGAAGCCGCAGTCATCCAGAGCCAGGACCTGCCCAGCATCTATGAGGTGCCGATCAACATGCAGCGCCAGGCGCTGGATGCCATCATCCTGAAGAAATTCGGCCTGGACCCGGCGCAAACCGAGGCTGCGCTGAAGGAAGGAATGACGCCATGGAACGCCTTCTTGGAGAAGCGTGAAGAATCGAAGGAAATCATTGATATCGCATTGGTTGGGAAGTATGACCTGCAGGATGCCTATAAGAGTATCCTGGAGAGCCTGGCCCACGCCGGCACCAACAATGGGCGCAAGGTCAAGACGCATTTCATCAACAGCGAGCTGATTACCCGTGACAATGTGGCGGAACTCCTCGCGGGGATGACCGGAATTGTCATCTGCCCGGGGTTCGGACAGCGGGGGATTGAAGGAAAACTGGTGGCGGCGGAGTTCGCCCGTACCCGGGACCTTCCGGCCTTCGGCATCTGCCTGGGCATGCAGATGATGGTCATCGAATTCGCCCGGAATGTCCTCGGCCATGCGGATGCGGACAGTTGTGAGATGAATCCGGCGACGGAACACAACGTCATCGATATCATGGAAGAACAGAAGAACATCACCCAGATGGGCGGGACCATGCGTCTCGGTGCCTACGGCTGTGAACTCCAGGACGGCAGCCGGGTCCGGGAGGCCTACGGTGGAGCCGCCCTGATCCGGGAACGTCACCGCCACCGCTATGAGTTCAACAACCGCTACAAGGAGGAATTCGAACAGCATGGCATGCAGTGCGTGGGCATCAACCCGGAGGCGGACCTCGTGGAGATCGTCGAGATTCCCCGGCTCCGCTGGTACATCGGTACGCAGTTCCATCCCGAGTATTCCTCCACGGTCCTGCATCCACATCCGTTGTTTATCAGTTTTATCAAGGCCTGTATCGATTATGGAACAGCTGAAGCATGAGTGCGGCGTGGCGATGATCCGCCTGCTGAAACCGCTCTCGTATTACAAAAAGAAATATGGCACGGAGCGCTACGGTCTCAACAAACTCTATCTGCTGATGGAGAAGCAGCACAACCGTGGCCAGGAAGGTGCAGGTGTCGCCTGTGTCAATCTGGATGCCCCGGCCGGCGAGGAATATATGTTCCGCGAGCGGGCCATGGGCAAGGACGCCATCACGGAGGTCTTCAACCGGATCGACGACAACTTCATCGGGCAGCTCTACATGGGACACCTGCGCTACTCGACCACGGGCAAGAGCGGTCTGCAATACGTGCATCCCTTCCTGCGCCGCAACAACTGGCGGGCGAAGAACCTCTGCCTGTGCGGCAACTTCAACATGACGAACATCGACGAGGTCTTCCGTTTCCTGACGGCCCAGGGGCAGTCGCCCCGTATCTGCGGAGACTCGTATATCACGCTGGAGCTGATGGGGCACCGCCTCGACCGCGAAGTGGAGCGGCTCTATGCCATCGCGCGGGAGCTGGGCCTGGAGGGAATCGACATCACGAAGTTCATCGACAGTCATGTCCGGGTGTCAAACGTGCTGCGTTCGACCATGGCGCATTTCGACGGAGGCTATGTGATGTGCGGTCTGACCGGGAGCGGGGAGATGTTTGCCGTGCGCGATCCCTGGGGGATCCGGCCCGCCTTCTGGTACCAGGACGATGAAGTGGTGGTGGTAGCCAGTGAGCGCCCCGTCATCCAGACGACCTTCGACCTGCCTGCCAAGGCGATCCGCGAACTGCGTCCGGGTCAGGCCCTGATCGTCACGAACCGGGGGGAGAGACAGGTGGAGCAGATCCTGGCGCCGAAGGCCAACAGCGCCTGCTCGTTCGAGCGCATCTACTTCAGCCGCGGCTCCGACCAGGACATCTACCGGGAACGCAAGCGTCTGGGCGAACAGCTTACGCCCGTCATCATGCAGGCCATCGGCGGCGATGTGGCGCATACGGTCTTCTCCTACATCCCCAATACGGCCGAGGTGGCTTTCCTCGGGATGACGGACGGCTTCCGGCGGCTCGACCATGACGTGCGGATCGAGAAGGTGGTGTGGAAGGATATCAAGCTGCGCACCTTCATCACCGAAGACAACGAACGGAACGACCTGGCCGCCCATGTCTATGATATCAGCTATGGCTCGCTGGTGCCGCACGAAGACAACCTCGTCATCATCGACGACTCGATCGTCCGGGGCACGACCCTGCGGGAGAGCATCTTCAAGATCCTGGACCGGCTGCATCCCAAGAAGATCGTGATGGTGTCGAGTTCTCCGCAGATCCGCTATCCTGACTATTACGGTATCGACATGTCGCATCTCGAAGAGCTCTGCGCCTTCCGCGCCGCCATCGCGCTCATCCGGGAGCGGGGGATGCAGCAGCTGATCACCGATACCTGCCGGGCCTGCAGGAACGAGCCGACGGCAGCCAACCATGTCCGGAACATCTATGCCCCTTTCACGGTCGATGAGATCAACCGCAAGATCGTGGAGATGCTCCGTCCCGAGGGCATGCAGTCGCCCGTCGACCTGGTCTTCCAGAGCATCGAGGGCCTGCACCATGCGTGTCCCGACCATCCCGGTGACTGGTATTTCACCGGCCATTATCCGACCCCCGGCGGCGTCCGGCTCTGCAACGAAGCCTTCGTCCGTTATGTGGAAAGCGAAGCGGAGCTCCGGTCGCCGATGTAGAGGATAATTTCTTTAAAATATTGATTGATAGTTGATTGCGAAAAATGCTGTTTCGCATGACAGGGGGATTGTATGCCCTCCCGGAAAAAAAACAAGAATATAAACCCAATATTTATTAGTAGTGTTATGATGAAAAAAATCGAAGCCATCGTGCGCAAGACGCACTTTGAGGATGTCAAGCAGGCGCTGTTCGACGCCGACATCAACTGGTTCTCCTATTCGGAAGTCAAGGCCATCGGCCAGGACCGGGAGGACCGGATCTACCGCGGTGTGATGTATTCCACCGATGTCATTTCCCGGATCGAGATTACCATCGTGTGCCGCGAGCAGTTCGTGGAGCCGGCCGTGCAGGCGATCATGACCGCCGCCCGGACGGGCGAGATCGGAGACGGACGCATTTTTGTCAGCCCCGTCGATGATGTCTGGTCCATCCGTACCGGCGAACACGGAGACACGGTCCTTCGGGACAAGAAGTAGTTGTAAAACCTTTAAAATGAAGTGATTATGAACGATATAGCATTATCTCTCGATACGGTTTGGATGTTGTTGGCCGCCATTCTGGTGTTCTGGATGCAACCGGGATTCGCCCTGTGTGAGGCCGGTCTGACCCGCTCCAAGAACACGGCGAACATCCTGGTGAAGAACTTTATGGATTTCATCCTGGGTTCCCTGCTCTTCTTCTTTGTCGGTTTCGGCTTCATGTTCGGCAGCGACGGCGCCGGCTTCATCGGTGCGCCCAACTGGGGCGACCTGTCCTTCTACAAGGGTGATCTGCCCGTGGAAGGATTCCTGAATGGCTTGGACCAATTTATCGGCATTGGATCCGTTGTTGATGCATATGGAAAGATTGCTGTTTCGGCGGCAGAAGCAACCGGGATGCTTGCTTACAAGTATCAGTATGCGGAAAAAGGCGTCATCAATATCGCCAATATCGT
>JAILAO010000135.1 GCA_024681565.1 Bacteroidales bacterium | reverse complement strand
CGCTCTGCTCCAGGTTGGCATTCTGCATCAGATTCATGAATATATAGGATTCGGGATCGTTGGGATCGAACCCGCCATAGGTCGCGGAATAATCATCTTCCAGCAGGATCACGGCGTTCTCGCGGCGGACGATCTCCATATTATTGGCATAGAGGTCCCGGTTCTTCTGGCTGGACTGGCCGAGGACATGGACGGAGAAACCGTTGGGCGAAGTTTTGGTATTGGCGTTGATGTGGATGGAGATGAACAGGTTGGCTTCCTTCTGGTTGGCCAGGTCCGCACGGCCGCCCAATGTCACATAGCGGTCGTCCGTACGCGTCAGGACGACGTTCACGTCCGGGCATGCGGCACGAATCTTGTCTGCGAGGGTTTTTGCGATATCCAGAACGAACGTCTTCTCGTAGGACTTTTTGTCCCGGCTGACGGCGCCGGCATCCTTGCCTCCATGTCCGGGATCGATGACGACGGTGGAAAGCCGCAGTTTGTCTCCGGCGGAAAGTGCCACGCAGAGCAGTGTGGCAAGGACAAGGCAGATTGTTCGTTTCAAAAAATAGTCGTATTTTTGTCGATTAATGCAAATATAGAAAAAATCCTCCACTTGAGGAAAAACGCCTTCATATTTTGCTGCTGGATGCTGCTGCTTCTGACGTTCGCTGCGCCGGACGCAGATGCGCAGTTGCGCCGCAACCGCCGGGGCAACGGCACCATCTATGGCACCCGGGTGGAGAAACAGGTCGTCCTGCCGGACTCCGCAGAGCTGGCCCGGCGCGATTCCCTGCACCGCCTGGACTCCCTGCACCGGGTGGATTCCGTCGCCCTGCTGGGCAAAAGTTCCCTCGAACAGCCCGCCTTTTCCAATGCCGCCGACTCGATCATCAGCGATTTCTCGAACGGCCAGCGACGGATCTATTATTATGGCGAGACGAGCGTCAAATACCAGGACATGGAGCTGACGGCCAATTACATGGACTATGACATGAACACCGGGGTCGTCTTCGCCTGCGGCGTCTATGACAGCCTGAGCGGAGAATGGATCGGCCGTCCCGTGATGACGCAGGGCTCCCAGACCTACAACATGGAGGAGGTCCGCTACAACTTCAACAGCCGCAAGGCGCGGATCAAGAACATGATCACGACCGAGGACGACGGGATCCTGCACGGCCGGGACATCAAGATGATGGACGACCATTCGATCAATATGTCCCACGGCCAGTACACGGTCTGCGACGCCGACCATCCGCATTATTATGTGGACATGAGCGTGGGCAAGGTGATCAGCAAGACCAAGACGACCGTTTTCGGCCCTGCCCATCTGGTGATCGAGGACGTCCACCTCCCCTTCGTGGGCATTCCGTTCGGATTCATCCCCAAACGCCCCCAGAGAGCCACCGGCCTGCTCATGCCGACCTTCGGCGAAGAGGAGGCCCGCGGTTTCTACATGCGAGACCTGGGCATGTATTTCGTCTTCGGGGACCACTTCGACCTCTCCCTGACCGGCAGCTACTATACCCTGGGATCCTGGGGCTTCGATGTCAACTCCCGCTACAAGGTCAACTACAAGTTCAACGGAAGCCTCTCGCTCAACTTCTCCAACGACCAGACCGGCGAGAAAGGGACGCCGGAGTTCTACCAGACCCGCAACTTCGGTCTGCGATGGTCCCACACGCAGGACTCCAAAGCCCATCCCGGTACGACATTCAGCGCATCGGTCAACTTCCAGAGCCCTTCCAACAACCGGTACAATTCGCATTCCGTCAGCGAAGCCCTGCAGAACCAGATCTCGTCCTCCGTCTCCTGGTCGCACAACTGGAACGGGAAATTCAACCTGAGCATCAACGCCCTGCACAGCCAGAACTCCCGCGACTCTTCCTATACCTTCACCCTGCCGAACGTCACCTTCACGATGAGTACGATGTACCCTTTCAAGAAGAAGAACCGCGTCGGCAAAGAGCGCTTCTATGAGAAGATCTCGATCGGATACAACACGACCCTGCAGAACAAGATCAATTTCAAGGCATCCGAATTCGCCCTGAATTCCACGATGCTGGACAAATTCCAGAACGGCATGGCACACAACTTCAGCATCGGCCTGCCGAATTTCCAGATCCTGAAATACATCAGTTTCGCCCCGTCCGTCAGCTACTCGCAGAACTGGTTCTTCCGGAAGACGGAATACGCCTACAATCCGGAGACGGACCAGGTCGAAGCCCAGCCCAGCAGCCAGTTCAACACCTTCGGCATCACGCAGAACTACTCCGCCGGAGCCTCGATGAGTACGCGTATCTACGGTACCTTCAACTTCGGCAAGCACCACCGGATCCAGGCCATCCGGCACGTGATCTCCCCTTCCGTATCGGTCTCCCTCAGTCCGGAGAAAGGCACTTACGCCAATGGCTACCGGACGCTCAACTACACGGATGCGGCGGGTGACGCCAAGACCGACCAGTACAAGCTCTACTCCGGCGAGGGCTAGTGCGCGCCGGGTACCGGCCGTTCGGCGACCGCCTCCTTCTCGGTAGGCAACAACCTGGAAGCCAAGGTCCGCGACTTCGCGGATA
>JAILAO010000100.1 GCA_024681565.1 Bacteroidales bacterium | reverse complement strand
CATTTTCTTGCCGTTGATCAAAGTCAGTATATATGCAAACTCAAATCGGGACCAGAAGGTAATATTGAAACTGTAGCCAAAGGTATAATAACCCCAGGGAAAAGGAGGAAGCACATTCGGGTTCAGCCAGGTATTGGTAATCATGAAAGTCCCCGACGGGTGCATGTCCCCGGAAGGAGCAAGCATCAGTCCCGAAGAACCGTCCAGGAACTGGGCGCGGGCAGGCTTCGCCGCTGCGAGGAGAAGCAAGAGGACTAGGAACAGAATCCCGGTATGAGTCCGTATGAGTCGCATTCAGGTGTACAAATAGGTTACAAAGATATAAAAAAGATTATTAAAACAGCATCATTTCGGTCGTGGAGGTGATTCCCGTTGCCCATTCTTTTTTTTTTGACTATATTTGTGTAAAGAGTATCGCTTATTATGCACATTATCTTATTATCCGGTGGTTCGGGGAAGCGGCTGTGGCCGCTGTCGAACGAAGTCCGGTCGAAGCAGTTCATCCCGATCTTCAAGCGCGGGGACGGGAGCTATGAGTCGATGGTCCAGCGCGTTTTCCGCCAAATCCGTGCCACGGAGCCGGAGGCGACGGTGACGATCGCTACGTCGAAGAGCCAGGTGTCGTCGATCCACAACCAGCTGGGCGATGCGGTGGGTATCAGCGTGGAACCTTGCCGCCGGGACACGTTCCCGGCGATCGCGCTGGCGAGCGCGTACCTGCACGATATCCAGGGCGTCGGGCTGGACGAGGCGGTGGTGGTGTGTCCGGTGGATCCGTATGTTGAGGATGATTATTTTGTGGCGCTGAAGCGCCTGTCTGAGCTGGCGCAGCACGGGACGTCGAACCTGACGCTGCTGGGGATCGAGCCGAGCTACCCGAGCAGCAAGTTCGGGTACATCATTCCGTGCGAGAAGGGCGCGGTGAGCCGGGTGGAGACGTTCAAGGAGAAGCCGACGGAGGAAGTGGCTGCGGAGTATATCAAGCAGGGTGCGCTGTGGAACGGCGGTGTGTTCGCGTACCGTCTGGGTTATGTGCTGAATCGTGCGGAGGAGCTGATCGGCTTCTCGGACTACCAGCAGCTGTTCAGCCGGTTCGGGGAGCTGAAGAAGATC
Source organism: Bacteroidales bacterium (assembly GCA_024681565.1). Lineage (GTDB taxonomy): Bacteria > Bacteroidota > Bacteroidia > Bacteroidales > UBA932 > Cryptobacteroides. Next base: position 14,448 of record JAILAO010000100.1, on the reverse strand, counting down.
AGTTTCGACTATGCGGTGGTGGAGCACGAGCGGGACATCGCGGTGATGCGTTTCTCGGGCGTGTGGCAGGACCTGGGGACGTGGAATACGCTGACGGAGGGGATGACGGAGCCGGTGATGGGGAAGGGGATCCTGGGCGAGGGCTGCGAGAACGTGCACGTGCTCAACGAGCTGAACGTGCCGGTGCTGTGCATGGGGCTGAAGGACGTGATCGTGGCGGCCTCTCCGGACGGGATCCTGGTGACGGACCGGGAGAGCTCGGCCCGGATCAAGCCTTACGTGGACGGGATCGAGCAGCAGCTGATGTTCGCGGACAAGTCGTGGGGCCGCTACCATGTACTGGACGTCCAGCCGGAGGGGATGACGGTGAAGGTGACGCTGAAGGCTGGCGCTCAGATGAACTACCACAGCCACGAGCACCGGAACGAGGTGTGGACGGTGGTGTCGGGCGAGGGAGAGACGCTGATTGACGGGATGACGCAGCGTGTCGGTCCCGGCGACGTGATCACGATCCTGTCGGGCTGCAAACACCGTGTGAAAGCCTTGACGGAACTGACGATGATCGAGGTGCAGCTGGGCAAGGATATCACGGTCCACGACAAGAAGAAATATACGGAGTGAAATCTTTTCTGCTAAAGCCTGCGGGCAAGGACTACATCTGGGGCGGGACTCGTCTGAAACGCGAGTTCGGCAAGGATTTCCTGTCCGAGGATCCGCTGGCCGAGACCTGGGAATGCTCCGCCCATCCGGACGGACCGTCCCGCATAGCGTCGGGCCCGGAGACGGGATTGACACTGTCGGAGGCGCTTTCCAGACATCCGGAGTACCTCGGCAGTTCGCCGTCGGTATCGGACCATCCGGCGCTGCCGGTGCTGGTGAAATTCATCGATGCGCGGGACAATCTGTCGGTACAGGTCCATCCGGACGATGCCTATGCACATCGCGAGGAACATGGGGAGGCCGGTAAGACGGAGATGTGGTACGTGGTGGATGCCGAGCCCGGCGCCCGGCTGGTGTTCGGGCTGAACCGCCGGACATCGGCCGAGGAGTTCCGCCGCAGCCTGTCGGAAGGCACGGTGGAGCGCTACCTGCGCTATGTGCCGGTACACCGGGACGATGTGTTCTTCATCCCGGCGGGGACGATCCATGCAATCGGCCGCGGGGCTTTGATTGCGGAAATCCAGCAGAGTTCAAACGTAACCTACCGGCTGTATGACTATGGCCGTCTGGGGAAGGACGGGCGCCCGCGTGCGCTGCATGTGGACAAGGCTCTGGCGGTGGCGGACCTGTCCGGGAGCCAGAACCCCCGCCAGCCGATGCGCGTGCTGCGTTACCGTCCGGGTTTTGCGCGGGAGTCGCTGAGCCGCTGCCCGTATTTCCAGGTGGACCGCTGTCTGCTGAACTCGGAAGGGATTTCGCTGGCTGCATTGCCGGAGTCGTTCCGGGTGCTGCTGTGTCTGTCGGGGGAGGGCTGTGTCCGAGAAGGGACGGAGTGTCTGGCGTTCACCAAAGGCGATACGGTATTTATCCCCGCCACGGCACCGGAGCTGGTCTTGTCCGGCCGGGCGGAGTTCCTGCTGGTCCGCTGCTGAGGATTATTTGTCCGATTCCTTGTCGTAAGCCTCGAAACGGGAGTTCTTGCTGATGAACTCCGGTACCGTCCGCTTCATCATGCGGACCATTTCGGGAATATCTACGTGACGGGACAATTCTGTCAGACGAAGGACGGTCTGCTCGGCTTCCGTGAAATCATATTCGCGCACTTTGGCGATGCGGATGCGGTCGTGCGTCGTCGGAACGGTGTTTTCTTCGTTGGAGAGGACTTCTTCGTATAATTTCTCTCCGGGGCGCAGGCCCGTGTATTGGATCTCGATATCTTCACCGACCCTGAGCCCGGCGAGTTCGATCATCCGGCGGGCGAGGGTGTCGATCTTGATGGATTCGCCCATGTCGAAGACAAAGATCTCGTTGCCCCGGCTCAGCGTAGCTGCTTCCATCACCAGCCGGCAGGCCTCGGGGATGGTCATGAAGAACCGGGTAATGTCGGGATGGGTGACCGTGACCGGCCCTCCGGTCTCGATCTGCTTGCGGAAGAGCGGAATCACGGAACCGTTGGAGCCCAGCACATTGCCGAAGCGGGTGGTCACGAAACGGGTCCGGCCTTTTTCTTTTCCCTGGGCGATGGCCAGACCGAGCGACTGGACATATATCTCGGCGAGACGCTTGGAGCAACCCATGATATTGGTGGGATTGACGGCCTTGTCGGTGGAGATCATGACCATTCTTTCCACATCGTATTCAATGCATTTCTGAGCCACATTGCGGGTGCCGTAAACATTGACGAAAACGGCCTCGCAGGGATTCTCCTCCATCAACGGGACATGCTTGTAGGCGGCGGCATGGAAAACGACCTGCGGATGCCAGGTCCGGAAGGCGTAGTCGATACGGTCCGGTTGGCGGACGTCACCGATCACCGGGACGAAATTCAGGTCCGGGAACCGGCCCTCCATTTCCAGACGGAGGTTGTGCATCGGGGTCTCGGCATTGTCGAAGAGGATGAGTTTCTTGATGCCCAGGCGGGCCAGCTGGCGGCAGAGTTCGGATCCGATGGATCCGGCCGCTCCCGTCACGAGGATCGTCTTTCCCTGGAAATTGGTGACGATCTCCTCCATCGAGATCTTGATCTCGGGACGGCCCAGCAAGTCCTCGATCTTGACCTGGCGGACCTTGTGCTTCATGAATTTGCCGCCGACGACCTCGTCGATGGTGGGTGCGATGAGCGCCATCAGGTGCTGCTTGGCGCAGAACTCGACCAGGCCGTGACCTTCACGCTGGGCATCGTCTTCCGAGGCGAACAGCAATGCGCGCAGGGAAAGCTTGTTTACCAGGGATTTCAGATCTGCATCGTTGCGGTAGGAATACACATCGAGCTGGCCGATCTTAAAACCTTTCTCGGAAGGATTGGTGGAAAGGAAGCCGACGACCTTGTAATGCGGGGAGTTCTGCAGCCGCGTAATGGCTGCGACGGACTTGTCAGAGGTACCCACGACGATCACCCGCTGGCGGTCCTGCATATCACGGACCTTGCTCTTGTAGATGTCATAGACGATGGTCATGGCAAGCCGGATGGAGAGCAGCAGGAAGATGCTGAGCAGAAAATCAAAGAACAGGGCCAGCAGGACCGTCATGTTGAATACGCCTGTCACGGCGAGCATGAGACCCATCAGGACAACCTTGCAAGCGATGGTCAGCAGGTAGCGGGCAAGATCCCGCAGGGTTGTATGCCGGACGATCAGCTCATAACTGCGGAACAGAAGCATGGCCGCGACACTGGCGATCAGGGATGCCGCCATCCAGCGGAGCGCAAAACTGCCATGATAATAAACGTCCGTGGCGAAGAAGTTCAGCGTCAGCAGGACAACGGCGGAGGCAGCAACCGAAAGAACCAGGTCCAAAGCGAAAATCGCTTTGGAATCCAGGTATTCCGTGATGTAGCGGGCGAGTCGTTTTTTCATGGGTATAGGATTCAAATCGTGTGTTCCATAAGGGGTAGGATCCGGCGAGGATGCCTGTAGGAGAGAATCGTATCCACCATCCTCTCCCGATGAAGGTCGGAACCGGCGATGGTATAGAATCCGTGCCGCAGGAGCCAGCGGGCTTTATTCCGGACTTCCCGCCCGTAAGCTCCGCCCAGCGATCCCAGGTTGAGCTGGAGTTGCAGCCCAGTCGCGACCAGACGGCGATAATCCTTCCGGTCCATATAGAAATAGCGTTCCGGATGAGCCAGGACAGGGAAATAACCAGCGCTGCGGATTCGCTGCAGCAGTCCGTCCAGATCCATAGGAGGCGTGAAACAACTGGTCTCTACCAGCAGGTGGTCCCCCTGCGTGCCGATCGGCAGCAGGTCGCGGGTCTCCAGCCGTTCGACAAACAGGCTGTCCATCATATATTCTGCGGCCAGGTAGAGCCGGATGGGACCGGAATATGCTGCCTGCAGTTCCGCAAACCGGGTCCGCAAGGCTTCTGTCTCATTGGGGACGTCCTCCATGATATGCGGGGTCAACCACAGCGTTTCCACACCTTCCCGGGCCAGCCTGTCAAGGATGACCAGCGATTCCTCCATGGTCCGGACGCCGTCATCGACGCCAGGCAGGACGTGGCTGTGGTGGTCGGTTATCATCTAAACTCTCTTGCTTTTCCCTTTTTGGCTCTCTTTATCTCCGTAATAACCATAGGAATGGTAGCCATAGGAGTGATAGCCATAGCGGTAGCCGTATCGGTATCCGTAGTGACCGGAACCGGCCTGGGTCGATCCGTTGAGAATCATGGCCATGTTCTTGAATTTACCTTCTTTATAGATGGCCTCCAATTCGGGAAGCATGGCACGCTCGAGCAGTCCGGCACGGATGACAAAGAAGGTCCGGTCACAGCTTCGTTCGATAATCTGGGTGTCGGCGACAATCTCGATCGGCGGACAGTCGATAATGACGAAGTCATAGTCGGCTTTCAGCTCTTCGATGGCGGCGGCGAATCTCTTGTCTGAGATAAGCTCCGTCGGGTTCGGGGGAATGGTGCCGACCGGCAGACCGTACAGGGTGGGATGATTCGGGCTCTGGGACACGAGCGCTCTCAGGTCATCCGTCCGGTGAGCCAGGTAGTCAGCGAATCCGATTTTCCTGTTCTCTATATACTGGGACTGGGAGGCGTGCCGGAGGTCTCCGTCGACGACGAGAACTTTCTTGTCCTTGATGGCGAGCGAAACGGCCAGGTTCATGGAGAGGAAGGATTTGCCGGATCCCGGATTGAAAGAGGTGATGGCAATTACGCATGGTCCGCTCTCCTGTGTCATGAATTCGACATTGGTCCGCAACACGCGGAAGGCTTCGTTGATGATATCGCGGTTGCCTTTCTCTACGACCACCGGATGGGCATCCTCCTGCTTCTTGCCCAGGAAAGCCTGTAGACGCGGCCGGAGCAAGTGCTGCTTCTCGCCGTTGTAAGGGATCTCGCCCAGGAACGGGATGGACACCCGTTTGAGGTCCTGGCGACCCCGGACCGTGGTGTTGAGACTCTGCATCAGATAGATGAGGGCGAGAGGGAGGAAGAGGCCGAGCAGCAGGGCCAGCAGCATGATCTTGCTTCTGGAGGGTGCCACGGGCTTCATGGAGCCGGTCGGCGGGTCGATTACGCGTGTGTTGTAAGCGGTGAAGGCCTGGCTGAGCTCATTTTCCTCACGTTTCTGCAACAGGAAGAGGTAAAGAGCTTCCTTGACGGCCTGCTGCCGCTCTACGCCGAGCAGGTGCTTGGCCTGGGTCGGGTTGGCGGCGATGCGGGAGGTGTTGCGGCGCTCGGAACGCTGGAGATTGCCGATCTGGGCTTCCAGGGCAACCACGGCATTGTCCACGGTGGAAAGGATGTTCGCCCGAAGGTCGGACAGCACTTCATCCGCATCGATGACCAGCGGGTTGACCGTGCTGGAGTTGGCGACGAGGCTGTTGCGCTCGAGGACTTTGGTGTTGTATGCCGCGATCTGTGATTCGAGACCGGGGTTGTCGACACCGGAGTTGGCCGGAATCAGCTTGCTCGGGTCGTTGTCGGACGCGATGTAGTTGCGGATGTAGCGGGCCATCGAGAGCTGGTTGGTGAGCGCCTGCTGCTGGGCGTCGAGGGCCGTGTTCTGGTTCATGTACATGGCGGCTGCGGCCCCGACATCGGGGACGAGCTGCTCACTCTTGTAACTGGAGATATCGCTGTCGACGTCGGCAAGTTCACGTTCGATGACGGACAGACGGTCGTCGATGAACATCGAGGTGCTGTTGGCGAGCTGGTTCTTGTCCTTGATCCAGTTCTCGTTGTATACGGCGATCAGGGTGTTGAGGATATCCTCGGCTCGCTGGATGTTGATATCCTGGATGGTGAGGGTGATCACATCGGAGCGGTTCTTGACATCGTTGGCGATGGTGAGCTGCTTGCTGAAACGGGTGGTGGTGCCGTGCAGGCTGCTGCGGCTCACATAGAAGGTCTCCGGGAGTTCTCCCTTGTAGGCCGAGGAGGCTTCGATGCATACCGGACCGATCGGGGTTTCCAGGCGTTCTCCGAGGCGGCCCGTGACGCTCTGGCCTTTGAATTTTTCCTCTCCGAGGACAAACTCCTTGAGCGTGATTTTACTGACCCCATCGGTTTTGACGGTGAAGGATGCCGTCTGGAGATCTCCGAGGGAGTCGATGGACACCCGGACCGGCTGCGTCTGGGCATATAGCAGGACGCGGTGTCCCGGACCGTCCACGGTGCAGGCCGTCTCCAGGCTGAGCCGGTGGACGACCTCCAGCATGTTGGCCGTGGTGCCGAAGGTGCTGACTTCGTTGGTCACCTTGGCATTGGAGGAAACGAGGCCGAGATTGGAAAAGTCATAATCCGCAGCGGAGGCGCCTTGCGTCTCGCTCTTGATCAGCACCTGCGCGGTGCGTTCATAGGTGGGAACCGTGCGGCGCAGGTACAGGAACGCGATACCAAGGCAGAAGACCACGGCGATGACGAACCAATACCATTTGGCGATGCAGAGGCTGATGAGATCCTTGATCTGGAGGGTGTCGCCGCTCTGGTCCTGCTGTGCGACGGAAGTGTTGTATTCGGTCATATTACTTGCGGAGGAAGAAGAGAACGTAGGTGGAAAGGAGAGAGGCGATGCTGACCCAGAAAGAGGTGCTCAGCACGTTGTTGCCATTGAGCGTGGACTGGCGGGCCCGGACATCGTTCGGCTCCACATAGACCATGTCGTTCTGCTGGAGATAATACACGGGGGACTGGAGCACTTCCTGCGCGGAGCACATGTTAACGACATATTTTTTCTGCTTGCCCTCCTCTTCGCGAAGTACGATCACGCCGTCACGCTTGGCCTGGATGGTCAGGTCACCGGCGGAGGAAAGTGCGTCGAAAAGGGTGAAATTGTCACGCGTGATATTATAACGGCCCGGACGGCTGACTTCGCCCAGCACCGACACGGAGAGGTTCATGAACTCCACCGTGACCACGGCATCCTTGGTGAGTTCCCGGGAGATGAGCTGCTCTTTGACGTAGGAGGCCACTTCTTCCCGGCGCATCCCGGCGATATGCAGGGTGCCGAGCACGGGGAAATCGATGTTGCCGTTTCCGTCAAGCGTGTATCCGGAAATGCCCTGGCTATAACTGCTCGTAGCCTCTGAAGCGGAACCCAATCGGGTCGGCGTATAAGGGAGGTTGAACAAACTGGTGATTTTGGGGTCATTGCAATTGACGACAATTGCGATCTTGTCTTCCGGGCGGAGACGGATCTGGGATTCCGGCATCACGTCGGTCGGTACTCCGGAGGGCAGGTCCTGAAAATAAACGATATTCTTGGGCGTGCCGCAGGAAACTGCCAGAATGGCTCCGGCCAACAGCGGAATCAGAAGTTTTAGTCTCATTTGTTTCAGATATAATCGTACTAGTTAATAACACATCAAGGCCAGGTAGGGCATAATAGGCTACAAATTTACATATTTTTTTTGGATTATCCTTGGGCATTTCCTCTATTAAATAAAGAAGCCGGTCTTCCCATAGGCGGGAAGACCGGCTCCAAAGAGGCTTTTCGTCGGCTACAAGACTTTAAAATCAAGCGCTTTAAGGTCCTCGTCACGGGAGGAGCTGCCGTAGAGGATACGATAGCGGCCCGGGAGGACGGAAAGTCCGTCGACGGAGGCGTCATAGTATGAGAAGGCCGAACCGTCGAGGGTGATCTTCGCTTTCTGCGTCTTGCCCGGAGCCAGGCTCAGTTTGGCGAATCCCTGGAGTGCCTTGATCGGGGCGTCGGGATTGTCGAGCGACTGTACATAGACCTGGACGGTCTCCTGGCCGGCAACCCCGCCGGTGTTGGTGACGGGGACGGTCAGGGTGACTTTGCCGTCCTTGCCCATCGAGCTCTTGGAAAGCTTGCCCTCGCCATAGCCGAAAGTCGTATAACTGAGGCCATAGCCGAAAGCATAGAGGGGCTTGCCGCGGAAATAGCGGTAGGTGCGGTTCTCCATGCTGTAGTCGAGGAAATCGGGCAGGTCGGCCGTAGAGGCATAGAACGTGACCGGAAGCTTTCCGGAAGGGTTGAAGTCTCCGAGAAGCACATCGGCAAGGGCCTTGGCCCCGCCTTGTCCTGCGTACCAGGCCTGGAGCAGGGCGTCGTACTGGTCTTCGATGCCGGCGAAGGCAATGGCGGAGCCGGAGCAGTTGACCAGGACCACCGGTTTGCCGGTCGCATGCATGGCCCGCACGAGGCGCTGCTGGACGGCCGGAAGTTCGATGTCGGCCTTGTCGCCGCCCTCGCCTTCCAGCTGGGCGGAGATGCCGCCGATCACGAGGATGGCGTCAGCCTTGGCGGCCATCTCTTTCTCGGCTGCGAAATCCACATACTTGCGTTCGCAGAAGTCCGCGCGCAGCATGGCGAAAGGACCCGCCCCGCGGCGGTACTCGATCTCGATGTCCACGGGTTTTCCCGCCTGGACCTGGAAGTTCTTGTAGTCCACATTGCCCCGGCGGAAGCCGAAACCGCGGCCGCCCGCGGCCGGCTTGGCATTCTCGACCACACGGCCGTCGACCTTGAAGAGGTAGCCGTTGTCGGAACTGACGGTGTAGCTCAGCGGACCGGTGAAGTCGGGGACGAAGCGGCCCTTGATGCGTACGGAGATCTTGTCGGTGGGGACGCCTTCGGCGAAGCCGTATGCACCGAAGGTGCTGAAATTAAGTGTATTATAGTAGCCGCTGACCACGGGTTCTCCCTTCAGGCCATTGTTGTCATAGAACTCCACGAAAACGCCCTTGCCGTCGTTGAACTCCGGCAGATGATAGACGGTGTTGTATTCGTCCGTAAGTTCACAGGCCTTGGAGTAAAGGATCTCGGTTCCGGGCAGGGCGGCCTTGAGGCCGTCGAGCAGGGAGTGTTTATGCGCTTCGGTCGGCGTACCGCCGTAATTGCCGTTGAGCAGGTCCGCGTCATCGGCGTTCGGGCCGACGACAAGGAGGGTCTTGATGTCCTTGGAGAGGGGCAGGACGCCTTCGTTCTTGAGAAGGACCATCGACTCCCGGGCCGCCTGGGTGGCCAGGGCATCGTGCTCCTCGCTGCTGATCACCTCCTCGCCGAGATTCGCCCAGGGCAGTCTGTCGGCCGGGTCGAACATGCCCAGTTCGAAGCGCCCGCGCAGGATACGGCGCAGATGGACATCGAGGTCCTCTTCCTTCACCAGGCCTTCCTGCAGCCCTTCGATCAGGGCGATCATCACCTTGCCGCATTCCAGGTCAGCCCCCTTCAGGGCCACTTCTACGGCCGCACTCAGCGCATCGGGCTGGGTCTCGTGCTGTCCGGGGGTATAGTAATTGTTGATGGCGTCGCAGTCCGTGACCACGATCCCGTCAAATCCCCACTTTCCGCGGAGGATGTCGTTGAGCAGCCGGTCATTGGAACTGCAGGGGACCCCTTCATAGCGGTTGTAGGCGCTCATCACTTCGCGCACGTTGCCTTCGACCACCAGCTTCTTGAACGCCGGCAGGTAAGTCTCCCAGAGATCGCGCTGGGAAACGCGGGCGTCGTAAGTATGCCGCAGGGGCTCGGGGCCGCTGTGTACGGCGTAATGCTTGGCGCAGGCGTGCGTCTTGTAATAGCGGGAATCGTTTCCCTGCATCCCAAGCACGGTCTGCAGGCCCAGCACGCCTGTCAGATAGGGATCTTCGCCGCAGGTTTCCTGACCGCGCCCCCAGCGCGGGTCGCGGAAAATGTTGATGTTCGGGCACCAGAAAGACAGCTCCGGATTGCCCGGATAATAGGTCACGCCCATCGGTACGCCGAAAATATCGTGGTTGGAGCGGTTCCAGTTGGCGCGCGCCTCATCGGAAACCTGGGAGAACACGTCGTACATCTGCTGCGGATTGAAAGCCGCGGCCATGCCGATCGGCTGGGGATAGACGGTGTAACCGTCCTGCCGCACACCGTGGCAGGCTTCGCTCCACCAGTTGTAGGAGGGGATGCCGAGCCGGTCGATCGACACGTTCTTGTTCATCATCAGGCCCACCTTGTCCTGGAGGGTGAGCAGCGACAACAGGTTGTCGATACGCTCGTCAACCGGCAGGTCGGGGTTCTGGAAGGGGTACTCGTAGCTCTGTTCGGGCGCGCAGGCGGAGCCGAGCAGGACGAGCGAGGAAAGGAAAAACAGGAGTTTTTTCATATCTGAAAGTTTATTTGAAAATCAATTGGGCCACGCGGGTGATGTAGTCGCGGCAGTTCATCCAGGTATGTCCGCCGTCCGGCGTATAGAAGGTATGCCGGATACCGTTCTCCGTCAGGAAAGCATCCAGGTTGCGCGAAGGCGTGATCAGGAAGTCCGAAGTGCCGGTGCCGATCCAAAGGAGCCGGTAACTGTTGCGGACCTTTTCCACGGGAGCATAGGTCCCGTTGGTGAAATTGGTCCGGTATTCCTCGCCGAAGAGGGCCGGCGCCATGGCACAGACCCACTGGAAGGCTTCGGGATGCCCCAGACCGCAGGCGAGCGCCTGGCGGCCGCCCAGCGAGAAGCCGGCAACGGCGCGGTCGCGGGCGGAAGTCCTGACCTTGTAATGGCTCTCGATGAAAGGGCGGACATCGTCCAGGATCTCGCGCACCACGCGCTCCGTATCCATCGCGTCGTAGCGGTCGGCGAGGCCCTGACGCATCATTTCGGGATAAGGATTGGCATAGGGCATCACGACGATCATCCGTCTGGCGAGGCCGGCGGCGATCAGATTGTCCAGGATATTGTTGACGTGCCCGACCTTGAACCAGGTTTCATACGTATCGGTCATGCCGTGGATGAGGTAGAGCACCGGCAGTTTCTCCGATCCGGCGGGATCGTATCCGGCGGGCGTATAAACCGTCATCTGGCGCTCGATGCCGCAGGTTCCGGAATGGTAGAAACGGTAGGAGACCTTGCCGTGCGGTACATCCTGGATATCCTGCACGGAGGGTTCGGGCCCGCGTACATCGACAAGCGAGTTCTTGAATCCCTCGTTGGGGAAGATGAACATGTTGTTGGGGTCTGCGATCCGGGTCCCGTCCACCACGAAGGCATAGGGGTAGATGTCCGGTTTGCCCGGTTTCACGGTCACGCTCCAGACACCCTTGTCGTCCCGGACCATCGCTACGGGAGCGGGGAGCATCTGACAGTCCAGACTGACGGACCGGGCCGCGGGCGCCTGGCAGCGGAAGGTAACGGAGCCGTCGGCGTGATAGTCCGGGGAGACGACCCCGGCGGGAAAGAGCCGGGCCATCACCTGCGGGGTGAGACGCTGGCCCTCGCCGGCCTGCGGCTGGGCCTGGGAGAAAAGCGGGGCGAGCAGCACCGCCGCCGCGATAAGGAATCTGTATGTTTTCATATCGTCATTATTCTTGGAACAGGAGGGGCAGGGACTGTGCGAGGAAATACTTGGCATTCATCCAGGTGTGGCCGAACTTGTCATCCGTGAACACCTTGACGTTGCGGATTCCCTTCTTGTCGAGGAAATCCATATATTCTTTGGCGTTGCCGTAGAGGAAGTCATCCGTGCCCACGCCCAGCCAGAACAGGTGGAGCTTCTCATTGAGCGCCGCCGCGTCATCGTACACGCCGGGCAGGTCCATGCTCGTGAAAGAACTGTAAGAGCACAGCCAGGAGAAGCGGTCCAGATGCGTCAGACCCGTGGAAAGCGCCTGGTTGCCGCCGCGGGAGAAGCCGCCGATGGCCCGGTGGTCGCGGTCGTTGAGGGTGCGGTAATTCTTCTCGACGAACGGCATCAGGTCATGGATCAGGTCGCGGGTGAAAGAATGGGCGTTCAGCCGGCCTTCGCCCGGCCGGAAATATTTGGAGGGGTTGCCATAGGGGAGGACGATGATCATCTCCCGGGCCTTGCCCTCCGCAATGAGGTTGTCCAGAATGAGGTTCATCCGCCCGACCTTGAAATACACTTCCTCCGTGTCGGTCGTCCCGCTGATCAGGTAGAACACCGGATACTTCTTGTTCTTGTTTTTGTCATACTGCGGCGGGGTATAGACGATGGCGTTGGCGAAGGTGCCCAGGCTTTCCGACCGGTAGTTGACATAGTCCACGCTCCCGTGGGGTACGTCCCGGAGGGCATGGATGAGGGGCTCTCCCGTGCCACGGACATCGACGAGACTGTTTTTGAAGGTCTCGTTCGGGAACCAGTCCGGGTTGAGCGGGTCCATGACCTGCACTCCGTCCACATCGAAGCTGTAGGGGTACATGTCCGGGGCCACGGGACCGAGGGTGACGGTCCATATGCCATTCCCGTCCCGGGTCATCTCCTGCGTGCCTGCGAACTGGGTATTGACTTTGACCGAACGGGCATGGGGGTCCTGGTAGTTGAACGTCACGGTATTGTCGGGATTCACGACGGGGGAGGCGAGGGCTGCGCCCATGCCGCCGCCCGGCATCGTCGGCCAGCCTCCCTGGCGGGGCCTGTGCCGGATCTGAAGCACGACCTTGCCGGTCTGGGGTCCGCGGACGACCTTCATCCACATTTCGGCGGTGACCTGCGTACCCGTCCCCATTTCGGTCAGTCTGGCCTCGATACCCGGTTCTCCATCTCCGACAAGGTCGGCGGCGCTCAGTTCGCCCGCCCAGAGGACGGGACCGTAAGAGTGGTTGATGACCCAATAGCCCGGATCGATGCCCTCGAAGACGTATTCGTCCACGCCTTCCTTGATCATGACGCGCCGGGTGTCCTGGTTGTCCCGGCCGTAGCCGGCTCCCGGCCGGCCCGGGACGCGCTTGTTGATCTCGACTTCGCCGCCGGTGCCGTTGACCGCTTCACTCCGCGGGCGGTAATAATCCAGACCGGAGTCGAAGGATTCCACCTCGAAGAAATAGTCGGACGCGGTGTTGAGGCTGTGGAGCCTGAGGTCGTTGCGGTCATAGACGATGTAACTGTTGTAGAGTTTGCCGGGCTCGATGCCGTAGCGAACGATATACCCGTCGGCACCCGGGACCGGGTCCCAGAGCAGGCTGGCTTCCCGCCGGTCTTCCGGATTGCGGACCACCTTGACCCCGTCCACGATGACGGAGCCGGCCGAATAGGGATTGCCGAACACGCGCAGGTCTTTCATCGAGAACTTGGCGCCGTCGTGGCACTGCCGGGCGTTGACCACTTTGACATAACGGGCCTGGACCGGTGTCCGGAGCTCCGTGTAATCATGGTGCAGGTCCAGCTTGTTGGCGCTCTTGTCGATGATGCGGGTCCAGTCCGTGCCGTCCTGCGAGACCTCGACATAGAAGCACTGGTAATACTCCGGATTGGCGGGCGCCGGTGCGCCGAAGCCCTGCCGGGCCGGCATCTGGGCCCCGATGTGGTCGAAGTTGCATTGGATGGCGTAGATGTCGGCGACCTTGCCGAGATCCACTTCGAAGAATTCTCCGGGGTCTCCGGTCTCCGCCGCCCAGTTGGTCATGAAGTCCTCGTCCACGCCGTTTTCCGGCGCGTATTTCTCGAAAGTAGAGGAAACGATGACTCTCTTTTTATGTGAGAGGAGTTTCCAGCCGGTCCAGTTGTGGTCCACGGCATCCGTGCGCGTGCCCGGCCAGAACTGCGGATAGTCGCCGAATTCGACGTTGGCGTGCATCACGCCCTCGGCATCGACGGCCGTCGGGAAGATGGCGAGTTCAGAGCCTCGTCCGGCACCGCCGTAACTGGCCGGAATCATGCAGATGGTCCAGAGCTGGCCGTTCTTGTCGTGGAAGGTGCTGCCGTGGCCGGCGCCTACCGCGAAGCCCGTGGTCTTGAATGTCAGCGGGTTGTGCGGCGAATAGGTGAACGGCCCCATGGGGCTGTCGGCCACATAGACGCCGTGCGAGTATGAGAGCAGTTCCAGGCCGATGGCGGCATATTGGAGATAGTATTTGCCGTTGTGCTTGGTCATCCAGGGACCCTCGATCCAGGGATATTCCTCCTCAAAATAGTCGCGCCGGCCGTTGAAGATCGAATAGATGACATCGTCCCGGGTGCGCTTCTCGAAACCGTGGTTCCGGTAATCGCTGAAGAAGAGGACCTGCGGCTCGGAGATTTCCTTGAACGTCCCGGGGTCCAGCTCGACGACCTTGAAGGGCATCAGCTGCGACCAGCCGTAGTACAGGTAGAGCCGTCCGTCGTCATCGACAAACATGTTGGCATCGCCGTAGCGGTCGCTGTCGAAGGTGCCGGTCAGCTCCCATTTTCCTGCCTTGGGATCCAGACACTTGTAAACGTTCTTGTTGTTCATCGAGCACCCGTACAGGATGCCGTCCTTCTCCACCACGGAGACCACGCCGCCCGGGTAGTCCGGGGCGTCCACATAGGTCCATTCCTTGAAAGCGGGGGTGTCCCAGGAGCGCTTGCGGGGTGAGACGAACAGGAAGTGATCGTACTGGCAAATGAGCACGACGGGCT
>JAILAO010000099.1 GCA_024681565.1 Bacteroidales bacterium | reverse complement strand
TCAATCGCCCGGATAAAACATCCGGGCCGATTGATTATTGAAACATATTGGCGGATCAGCGGGCGGAAAAGCCCAGCAGTTCATCATCGTGGTGACGCGCCGCACGGCACTTGTCATCCAGGATCATCGTCAGACCGTTCTCTTCGCTGTACGGCTCCCACTCCGCCAGACCCGGGGTGCCGGTCTTGATGAAGGAAAGCCAGATGTCGCTGACCGTCTCCTGGAACTTGTAGGCCCGGTCGGTGCCGCCGGTCATCTCACGCATATTCTGTACATTGTTGAACATGAACGGCAACTCCATCCCGTGACTGGCACCGAGGGCGTTCTCCGCGGGCATCCAGGTAAAGAGGTACAGATAGGCGGGCGCGCCCCCCTGACGGGCCTTGGCCGCAGCCTGACGGACGGCCCCCGAACGGAAGTTGAGATCCGCATAGACGGCATCTTTGAGCGGTGCGTCGGGATAGGCGGCGCGGAAGGTCTCCAGGAATGCGTCGGTCTCCTCTCCATAACGTCTGGAAAGTTGTTCCCGGACAGCCTCCTCCGATCCGTCTATATCGACATCGAAGGTAAATTCGTTGAAGTTGGTACCGACCAGCAGCGGGATGTCGCGGCTGATTTCCGGAGCCTCGGTGTCACCGGGCTTCAGGGTAATGACGGTCCCGTCTCCGACAGGGCCTGCCCCGGCGCGCACCTTGCGCGACGCCGCCAGCAGTTCTTCATAGGTGAATCGGGAGAGATCCGCGTCCGGTCCCGGTTTCACGCCGAGCGCTTCCACGAAAGCAATGCCCTGGGGACGGGTCTGCTCCGGGTCCGCAACGCGGAGGAAGGAGCCGCTCTGGACGATGGCATGGCGGAAGAGGCCGTGGGCGGAAGGCATTGCCAGCAGGGCGGACACCTTGCCGCCACCGCCGGACTGGCCGCCGATGGTCACGGCTGCCGGATCCCCGCCGAAACGCGAGATGTTGTCCCGCACCCACTCCAGCGCCTTGACGATATCCTGCTGGCCCAGATTGACGGACTGCGCATATTTTCCCCCGAGCCCGGTCAGGTCCAGGTAGCCCAGCACATTGAGACGGTGGTTGATGTTCACCACGACGATGTCGCCCTTCTGCGCGAGCGCACGGCCCTCATAGCAGGGAAGGTCATGACCGGAACCGCTGGAATAGCCGCCGCCATGGATCCACAGGAAAACCGGCCGCTTCTTGCCGTCCGTCAGGGACGGGGTCCAGACGTTCAGCACCTGGCAGGCTTCGTCCATCGGCTCCAGGAAGAACTGGTTGCCGAAGCCGTAGTCGGTCTGGGTGTTGCCGTCATTGTAGTTCAGGGTTTCGGTCTGGGGCGTCTGCGGCCCGTAGAGCTTGCACTGGCGTACCCCTTCCCAGCGGTCGGGCGCCTGCGGCGGCATGAAACGCTCCGCCTTGGCATAGCGGATGCCTTTGAAAGTGTAGATGCTGCCGTCCAGATAGCCCTCGATCGTTCCGTAGGTGGTCTCGACGCGGGTGTCCTCGCCGGCGGTAATGGCTCCGTCCGCAAGATATTTCTCCGGACCTTTGGGCGCACAGGCGGCGCAGAGAAGAGCCGCCAGGGATACAAGGATGAATGTTTTTTTCATATCAGGCTTCATTTATTCTGCTGTGAATGTAACGGTGGAAGGCTCCAGGCCTTCGGATTCTACCGTGACGCTGACGGGACCTTTTTTGTCAGCGGCGACGATGCCCAGGCACAGGCCGGAGAAGGCTTTGCGCGAGGAGGCCTTGACAGAACCGAGGTCCTGCATGTTGCCGTTCTCAACACCGATCAAACGGGCGCCGGAGACCTTGAAATGGACCAGGTTGTCCGTAATCGGACAGATATTGCCGGCCGCATCGAGTACCTCGACGGTCACGTGCGCTACGTCACCCGGCTCCGCCTTGAAGGCAGGACGGTCCACGGTGGCGCGCAGCCGGGCAGGGGCGCCGGCCGTACGGATCACTTCTTCGAAATCCTGCCCGCCACGCTTGCCCACGACCCGGATCTCGCCGGGCTGGTATTCGACATCCCAGGTCAGGTGCAGGTCCGCCGTCGTCGCAAAGCGTTTTCCCTCGGCATAGGAGGCCCAGCTGGGATCCACGCCACGGCGCGGGAATTCGGTCTCTTTCTTGCCGTAGGACTTGCCGTTGACAAACAGTTCGACCTCTTCGCAGTTGGTAAAGCAGGCTACCTGGATGATCTGGCCCTCGTGGCCCTCCCAGTTCCAATGCGGGAGCAGGTGCAGGACCGGTTCGTCGGACCAGATGCTCTTGAAGAACCACCAGCCGTCTTTCTTGAAGCCGCAGTTGTCGAGATAACCCGAACTGCTGCCGCGGGACGGCCAGCGGGACTCGCCATAATAATCGATGCCGGTCCACATGAAGTCACCGATCACATAGTCATAGTTCATCGCAAAACGCCAGCGCTGTTCGACATCGATCAGGCCGCTGCTGATCAGGCCGCGGTTGGCCCGGCGCATGTTGCGCATCATCTGCTGCATCTGCGGGTTGTTCATCTGCTGGGGAGAGAAACCGTCCTGGCCGGCGCCCAGCGGGCGGGCAGGCTGCGCTTCCGGCAGCGTGTACTGACGGCGGGCACCGCCGTAGCCGGAGGATTCGGTCGCGACGACACGGCGGTTGGGGAACTCGGCCTTGTCGATGGCATAGTTCAGTTCGCGGCGGGTCCGCCAGCGGTCGGGATAATTGTAACCGATGATATCATTCTCGAATGCGGCCAGGAACTCCGGAGAAGTCGGGCTGTTGGATGCGATCTCGTCGTTGCCGGAAGTCACCAGGCGGGTCGGGTCGAGCCGGTGGCAGAAGTCCACCATTTCGCGGGCGATGCCGGGACCGACCTCGCTGCGCTGGTCACGGATCTCGTTGCCGATGCTCCACATCACCACGGACGGGTGGTTGCGGTCGCGGGCGACCATCGCGGTCAGGTCACGCAGGTGCCACTCGTCAAAGGCCAGGTGGTAGTCGAATTTGTTCTTGCCTGCAACCCACATGTCGAACGCCTCGTCCATCACCAGCATACCATGCCTGTCACAAAGATCGAGGAACTCGGGTGCGGGCGGGTTGTGCGCGGTGCGGATGGCGTTGCAGCCGCCGTCCTTGAGGATCTCGATGCGCCGCTCCCACACGCGCTCGGGCACGGCAGCACCCACGGCACCGGCATCGTGATGGAGGTTGACTCCCTTCATCTTGACCTGTTTCCCGTTGAGCAGGAAGCCTTTGTCCACATCATATTCAAGGGTACGGACACCCAGGGAGCCTTCGACCCGGTCGATCTCCCTGCTGCCGGCAAAGAGCTGGGAGCGAAGCGTATAAAGATAGGGCGTCTCCGTATCCCAAAGCTTCGCACCGGCGATCTCGACCTGCTGGTCCACGGTCTGCGTGCCGCCGGCCACCATGTGGACCGCTTTCTCCGCCGTGGCGACCACGGCGCCCGAAGCGTCCAGGACGCTCTGGCACACCGTCAGCTCACGCGCGCCGCTCTCCCCGTTGGTGATGTCCGAGTGGATGAGCACCGTAGCATTGCCGTCCTTGACTTCCGTGGTGTAATGGAAAACACCCCATTTGTCGAAACGGCTCTTCGCCGTGGAGACCAGACGTACGTGGCGATAGATGCCGGAGCCGCTGTACCAGCGGGAATTCGGCTGCTGCGAATTGTCCACCCGGACCGCGATCACATTGCCGCGGGCCTTCAGGACCGGGGTCAGGTCATAGGAAAAACTGGAATAACCGTACGGCCAGGTACCCAGGCAGACGCCGTTGACCCAGACGGTGCTGTTCATGTAGATGCCGTCGAATTCGATGGAGTACAGCCTGTCCCGGCTGTAGCCGGGTACGTCGAAGGTCTTGCGGTACCAGCCGGTGCCCATCGGGAAATAGCCGATGCCGCCACCGCCGGGGTTGTCCTGCAGGTTCTCCCCTTCCAGACTCCAGTCATGGGGAAGGTCCAGTTTGCGCCAGGATCTGTCATTGAATCCCGGTGTCTGGGCATTGGCGGGGTCCGCCTGTACAAAACGCCAGTCCCGGTCGAACGGAGTTACGCTACGGGACGGCTGTGCCTGCGCCAGCACGCATCCAGCGGCCAGGGCACAGAAGAAGCCAAACAGTCGTTTCATTCAAATGTGGTTTTTTGTATAAAGATAATCAATTCCTTTTGCCGTATTGCAAAATTAATTTTTTGTCACGCCACATGGTGACACAGAAAAGACAGATGATAACATATTTCAGTTAGGGATTTCCGAGACCCGAAATTATTACTTATCTTCAAACAGCAATCCAGAAAAATGAAAAGGTTACACCTGTTATTCATAGCGGCGGTGCTGTCCTGCGCCCCCCTTTCCGCGGCGACGGAACCCGCAGTTTTCGGAGATTTCCGCGGCCGCACCGCGACTCTTTCCGTCCGTTCCCTGGTCCAGCAGGACAACGGGATGATCTGGTTCGGCACCGACCGGGTCCTGTACAGTTTCGACGGTTACGACTTGCGGCCGTATGCCTGTCCGGACGGCCACATCAACACCAACAAACTGCTGTGCCTCGACGACCGGCTGCTGCTCGGCACCAATGACGGGCTGTATGCTTTCTGCCCGCAGGACAAGACCTATCACCGCACGGCGCCCTTCGACAAACAGATCGTCCGCGAGCTCCTGCTGTTTGACGGCACCGTCTATATCGGGACGGAAGTCGGCCTGTACCGTTACGACCCCGAAGTAGATACCGCCACGCGGCTGCTTGAAGGCAATATCTTTTCTCTCTCCCCGCAGGCGGATACCCTTTACGTCGGGACACAGCGCGGCGTAGCCGTGTATCACCCGGGCAGCGGCACGATCACCACGCTCACCCGCCCGGACGGTCCCAATATCATCATTGCGCTCCTCCCGGACGGGAACCGGCTTTGGGCGGGCACGCCCAACAGGCTGCTCTGCCTGGACATCCGCTCCGGAGAAGTCCTTTCCGAAAGCAGTTTCCTGGTTCCCAAAGTCCTGCACAAAGAAAAGGACGGCCGGCTGCTGGTCGGCACCGACAACGGGCTCTACCGCTTCGATCCTGCCGGCGGCGGGCAGACCCGGCTCCGCTCCAGTGTCACCTGGGTCTGCGCGGAAGACCGGGAAAAGAACCTCTGGTTCGGCACCGAAGACGGTCTGCTGCTCCTGCAGCAACATCCAACGGTACAGCCTATACCGGGGCTCCCTGAAGAGAAAAACGCCCACTATACCGACCTGCTGCGCGACCGGCAGGGCCGTCTGTGGCTGTCCGGTTCCAACGGTATCGTGCTGATGGAAGACGGGGTTGCCATGCGGCACTATACGATGACGAATCCGGAATACCGGATCCCCCACAACCGGATCCGCCGGATCGTCGAGGACCGGGAGAACGGCGAGTTGTATTTCGCCTCGGACGGCGGTATCTTGAAGTATGACATGCAGAACGGGCGGATGCAGCAGATACGCATCTCCGACAGTTACAACTGGGTTTACGACCTGCTTCCGCGCCCGGGCGAACTCTGGGCCGCCTCTTTCCAGGGCCTTTACCGGCTGGGGCCGGACGGTTCCACCCTGGACCTGTACGATCAGGGCGACGGTCTGAGCTCGGATGATATTGCACGGATTGTCGGAGGACGGGATGGCGGGATCTGGATCCTGACACGGGACCAGCATGTCTTCCGGCTTGATCCGGGCACGAAGGAGATCCGCAAGATCGATGTCGGAGCCAGCCGGCCCGACGACATCTGCTATGACCGGGAAGGACGCATCTGGATCATCGCAGGCAACCAGATTCTTCGCTTGACGCCGGACGGGGAAGGTACCGAAAACATCCGCTCCCAGACCCTGCACCCGAACGACAACACGGAAGCATTCTGCCTGACCGATGCCGACAGCCAGATCTGGGCCTGCACCTCGCAGGGATTGTTCTCCATCGAAAAAGAGACGCTGGGAATCCACAGCACAGACACGTACAGGCATTATTTCGGAATCGAATACGACGCTTCCAGGAGATGTCTGCTCCTGGGCTCCGTCGGCTCGGTGGACATCCTCCATCTGGACGAACTCGTCCGGGCTTCCGCCGAGTCGCGGCAGGCCCCCATCGCCATCACCGGCATCCTCGTGAACGGTACCCGACGGATCGAACCGGAAGAACTGGGAGAGCGCCGGCTCCTGCTTCCGAACCGGCAGAACCACCTGGATATCTCCTTCTCGGATTTCAACTTCAACGACGAGACCCCGCACCGTTTCGATTACCGGCTGGACGGCAGCAGGACCACCCGATGGCGCGGATCCATCGTCGGCAACATGATCACGCTGACCGGCCTGCAGCCGGGCCGTTACCAACTCAGCGTGGCGCCGTCAGGCAGTATGGAGAACGCCACGGAGCTTCTCTCCTTCCGCATCCGTCCTCCCTGGCCTTTCGCCTGGTGGATGATCCTGCTGTATTCGCTGCTGTTCGTAAGCGCCATCCTGGCCTTTATCCGCCAGGCCATGATGCGGCGCAACCTGATGCTCGAACGCCGTCAGCGGGATGATCTGCTGGCGCAGTCCAAACAGAAGGAGGCTTTCTTCCAGGATGTCGCCCACGAATTCAAGACCCCGCTCAGCCTGATCATCGGTCCGCTGGGGAAGATGATCAGCGAGGCGGGGCCGGATACCGACCTGAAGAGCCTCCGCCTCGCCCAGGACAATGCGACGAAGCTCAGTTCCCTGATCCACCACATGATCAACTACTACAAAGACACCGGCGGCATGGCGGACAGTCTCATCAGTACCGAGGTGGAGATGGTGGACTTCGCCCGCAGCATCTTCGATTCATACCGGGAGAATTTCCCCAAGCACGAGTTTATCTTCACCAGCAGCCACCCGGAAATCCCGGTGGTGGTGGATATCGTCAAGGTCGAGACCATCCTCAACAACCTGCTCTCCAACGCCTGCAAATATACGCCGGCCGGCGGCTCCGTGCTGATGACCCTGGAACGGGACGACGCCGGGCACCAACTGGTCATCAAAGTATCCGATACCGGTATCGGTATCCCCGAGGAAGAACTGCCCTTCGCGTTCCAGCGTTATTTTGAATCCTCCCGTACCAAGCAGGGCGGCTATGACAGCACCGGTATTGGCCTGTCTGTCATCAAAAGCTATGTCGAAATCCACGGAGGCCGGGTATCCGTGTCCTCCGACGCCAACGGCTCCACCTTCACGGTCCTGCTTCCCTGCCTTTCGGACCGCACGAGCCTGGCGCCGAAGAAGGCTCCGGATGCGGCGGACGACCCGGACAAGCCGCTCATCGCAATCGTGGACGACAATGCGCAGATCTGCAATTTCCTGGAGAGCATCCTCCGGGAGAACTACCGCTGTGTCTGTTCGCACAATGGGAAAAGCGGTCTGAAACTCTGCAAGGATGTCCTTCCCGACCTGGTCATTTCCGACGTCCTGATGCCCGTGATGGACGGTTTGGAGATGTGCCGCCAGGTCCGGCAATACGGCCCTTTGAGCACGATCCCCATCATCCTGCTGACGGCAAAGGACGACAAGCAGACGGAACAGGAGAGCATCGGACTCAATATCGACGTTTTCCTGCCCAAGCCTTTCGAGGTCGAGACCCTGACCGCCCGGGTGGACCAGCTGCTGGCCAACAAGAAGCGGATGGAGCAGAAACTGCGGATGGAGATGCTCGCCACGCCCGCGGCCACCCGGGAACTCTCGCAGGATGAACGCTTCCTGCGCAAGGTCACGCAACTCATCGAAGAGCACCTGGACGATGCCGACCTCTCCGTCTCCCGCCTGTGCGAACTGGGAGAATTCAGCGAGAAACAACTCTACCGGAAACTCAAGCAGTTCACCGGACAGTCCGCCGTGGAATACATCCGTTCCATCCGGCTCAAGAAGGCGGCCCTCCTGCTGCAGAGCGGCAATTTCACCGTCTCCGAAGTCATGTATTCCGTCGGATTCTCCAATGCCTCCTACTTCACGAGGACCTTCTCGGCGGCCTACAACATGACGCCTTCAGACTACATGAAATCATTCAAAACCAAATCATTATGAGAAAGTTTACCCTGCTGGCAGCCTGTCTGCTGCTTCCCCTGGCCGTCTGGGCCCAGAGCCGTCCCGTCCCAGCGGGGACGACCGTTTCCGAAACCGCCCTCTTTGAACGTGAATATCCGCGCGTAGATGCCCAGCGGCGCGGATACTTCCGCCTCTATGCGCCGAAAGCGCAGGAAGTCTATCTCAACCTGCAGGGGCGCCATGAGATGGAAAAGGACGCCGACGGCTGGTGGTACTGCACCACCGAACCGCTGGTGGTCGGGCCGCATTTCTACCATTTCGTCGTGGACGGAATGGATGTCACGGACATCAATACCGATACCTACTGCGGCAGTTACGGACGTTCCAGCATGATCGAGATACCGGAAGGGCCCGAAGGAGACTATTACCGTCCGCACGATGTCCCGCACGGCCAGATCCGCTCGGTCGTCTACTGGTCCTCTTTCGAGAACCGCTACCGCCGCTGCATGGTCTATACCCCGGCGGAATACGAGACGAACGCCCGGAAACGGTACCCTGTCCTTTATCTGCAGCACGGCATGTGCGAGGACGAGACCGGATGGGGCAAACAAGGCAAGGCCAACCACATCCTGGACAACATGATCGCGGCTGGTACGTGCAAGCCCATGATCGTGGTGATGGACAGCGGCAACTGCGGCATCATGTTCCGCGCCAAGCCCGGTCAGGACCCGAACAAAGCCCGCGACGCGTTCGGCGCCACTTTCCCGAAGATCCTCATCCAGGACATCATCCCGTTCATCGACAAAGAATTCCGCACCCTCTCCGACCGTGACAACCGCGCCATGGCAGGCCTCTCCTGGGGCGGACACCAGACCTTCGAGACGACGCTCCGCAACCTGGACAAGTTCTCGCACATCGGCTCGTTCAGCGGAGCCATCTTCCTCGGACCGGGCGCCAAGGTTGAAGAGATCTATGACGGCGTCTTCGCCGACCCGGACGCCTTCAACAAGAAAGTCCATGCCTTCTTCATGGGCATGGGAACGGCGGAAGGAATGGGCAGCGAGCGCATTGCGAAGATGCTCAACGATGCGGGCATCCACTGTACTTATTATCCGTCTCCGGGAACGGCCCACGAGTGGCTGACCTGGCGGCGCTGCCTGCACGAGTTCCTGCCGATGCTCTTCCAGAAATAATCCCTGTTCCCGCAGGACAAAGAAATGCCCGGTCCCCTTTCGGAGGCCGGGCAAATCATATCAATACGATAACCCCTATTTCACGACATTGATCGCCAGGTGCCAGGTGCAGTCCGCTGATTCATAGTAGAACTTGAAGCGGTAGCGGCCTGCGGAAGCGATCTTGAAGTTCGCGTCACCGCCCAGCGCCTTCTTGGCAATGTCATTGTGATAGATCTTGATATCGGAACCGTCACGCACGGTCAGGTCGGCGGCACGCTTCGGTCCGAAGGTGAATCCCCAGTTGTCATTGATGGACATACGGAAAGTGCCGGAAGTGTAGTCAGCCTCACCGATCCACGCTTTCTCCTCGGCGTTGTATACCAGTTCGGGATTACCGCCGAACCACCAGCCGCCCAGACCGCAGAGACGTACGGGCCCGTCCAGTTTCGTAATGGAATACGTGCCGGCATTGAGATCCGCACGGACATAGGCCAGCTCGGCCGGCGCGTCGATCGCGGCTCCGCCGACTTTCAGGCCGCTGCCGTCATCTCCCCAGGCATCCCCCTCATTCTTTCCGGAATAGGTATATTCGAGGAACTTGACCTTGTTGGCGCCGGAGGATTTCATATTCACGAGACCCTGGTATTGCTTTTGGCCGCTGACGGTCTCCTCGATACCATCCCGGTCCGGGTGGTTGTTGTTGAAACTGCCCGACAGATAGAGCATATTGATGCCCGTACTGATACGCGCGATGTCGAATTTCACCGTCATGGGATCGGATTTCACCAGATAGTAACCATCGCCCATCGAAGCGGTGACATAACACGGGACATCGTGGGAAGTGCCTTTGGACAGGCCCAGGTTGCTCTCACCTACCAGTTTGGCATACAAAGTCTTGTAATCGATCGAGTAGCTGGTCTTGGTCACGCCGGACACCAGGCACATGTCCGGATGGCTCTCGCTGGACAGATAGATCGAGTAACTCAGTTCGGTGGCCAGACCGAGGTCGGCCTTTTCCCAGGAGAAGGTCACGACGGCATTCTGGTCGTCGTAGTTGGCCTGCGAGACCTGGACCGCCGGCATACTCTGCATCTTCGGCGAGACGAACTGACTCTCCGGGGCGGTCTTGGAAATCTCAAGACCGTTGGGGTCACACGCTGCAAGCAACAGTGCGAACACCGGAAGTAAACTGTATTTGATTCGTTTCATATGCATGTTCTGTTAATTGGCATAACCGGGTTTGTGGGAAAGATTGCTGTTCGCGGTCAACTCGGACTGCGGGAAGTCGAAAACCAGCAGGTGCTGCGAGAAGCCCTGGCCCTGGTAGCTGCCGCCCTTCCATCTCCAGAGGAAATCGCCGGAGTGGAACTGGTCCCAGCGGATGAGGTCGGTACGGCGGAACGCCTCCCAGCACAGCTCGACGGCACGCTCGTTCTGGACATCCTCCAGCGTATAACTCGGCAGCGGATCGATCTCGGCACGGTCGCGGAGGGCATTCAGGTACGGAAGGCCCTTGGCCGCCTGCCCGTCCATCACACAGGCCTCGGCATAGTTGAGATAGATCTCGGCCAGACGCATGACCGGATAGTCGATACCGCACTTGGCACTGGCGGAACCGTAACTCTTGGCGGAGCTGGCGAATTCCTCCCGGGTCATGTTGTGGGGGATGTTGTTGTACTTGTAAAAACTCCAGCCCTGGGTAAACTCGGCCAGGTCCGTCATTTCCTCCCGGTGTCCCTTGATGAAGAACATACCGGCACGCTCGTCCGTGTAGTTATAGACACCCGTATATTTGCCTTCGGCATCGTAACCCTCCTCGGGCACCGTCACGCCGAAATACTTGAAGACATATTCGGACGGGACGCGGATACCGGCCCAGCCGTCGGCGACGCCGAGCGAATACATCGGATTGCCGTTCTCATCCTTGTCGTCCCCGGCCTGGAAGCAGGATTCCGCCAGGAAGATGGTACCGCCCCAGCTGTTCATGCTGATCTCGTCATAGTCGATGGCGAAGAGCATCTCCTTGCGGGCCTCCGGATTCTCACCGTTGTCACCGCGGAACAGGTCGGGATAATTCTCGCACAGTCCATAGTTCAACTTGAACACCTCTTCACAGGCAGCGATACACTCGCTCCACATGGCAGGACCCTTCTGGGTGACATTGCCGTTGGCGTCCACCGTATTCTTATAAACCTGGGCATTGAGATACAGACGGGAGAGCAAGCCCCAGGCGGTACCCTTGTCCACACGCGGATAGTTGGACCCGGCGGCCGGCATGTCGCTGCTGGCCGTCAGCGCCTTCAGCTCGGACTCGACGAAGTCGAACACCTCGGAGCGGGTCTTCACGGTGGGAGAGGCGGAGCCGAACTCGGATTCCTCGGTCACGAAAGGAACGTCACCGAAAGTATCCATCGACATCCAATACATAAAGGCACGCAGGAGGCGGGCTTCCTCACGCAGGGAATGGACCTTGGCGATCACATCGCTGCTGCAGCCGCGGTCGGCCAGGCGCTCATCCGTCGTCTGGCGGAGGAACTCGTTGGCGTAGGTGATGCCGTGAAGAGTACGGCAATAGAGGGCGTAGGACGCGGCATTGTCCGCCGTGGACCAGGTATTCTTGTTGATATCCTGGGTCCAGGAGTCCTTCTCCCAGTCATTCTTGCAGGCATCCGTAGAGCACTCCTGGACACACCAGAAAGCGCGGATCAGCTCGGACGCACCGCCATCCTCGACCTGCAGGTCGGAAGTGTTGTTGAAGCAACGGTAGATCTTGGCCAGGCCCGAGACATAGTTCGCGTAATCGCTTCCGTATGCATTTTCGGAGGTAAAGTCATCCTCATTGAAGGGATAGGCATCCAGATCTTTCACGCAGGAAGCGGCAACGAGGCCGGTCACCAGCAACAAAGTGATATATATCAGCTTTTTCATATTCTTGCGCATAATTAGAAGTTAAGATTCACACGGAGGGTGTAGGACCGGGTCCGGGGTGTACCGCTGCCGTCGATACCATCGTAGCCGATTTCCGGGTCTACGCCGGGATACTTGGTGATCAGTACCAGGTTGTTGGCCGTCAGGGCGAGACGCAGTCTGCCGTTGCCGAACACCTTCGGGAAAGTGTAACCGATGTTCACGTCGTCGATCTTGAAGAAGGAGGCATCGTGAAGGAAGTAATCGGAATAGCTCTGCGCGATGCTGTTGGTGTTGGTCCAGCCGGTCACGTTGACCACCTTGCGGTAGTTGTGCATCGCACTGTAGTTGATCCAGTCATTGGCTACGGTGGAATTGTTCTGGTGGTAGTTCCAGAACGCCCAGTTGCCGGCGGAGCCGTGGGCGTTGAAACCGAAGTCCCAGTTCTTGTAGCTGTACTTCATCCGGAGGCCGTAGAAGAAGCTGGGAAGCGGACTCTTGCCCGAGAGGTAACGGTCTCCGTCCGTGATCATTCCGTCACCGTCGCGGTCCACGAAGGCATTCTGGATCGGTTTGCCGGCATTGTCATACGCCTGCTGGTACAGGAAGAAGGTACGGGGAGCGTAACCCACGCGGTGCTGCTGGGAATAACCGCCGGTACCGACACCGATACCGCCCGTCTGGATGTAGTAATCCTCGTTGACGCTCTCATCGCCCACCGTCAGCTTGGTGAACTTCGTATCCTGGAACGTGAAGTTCATGCCGATGCTCAGGCCGTGGATCCGGTTGCGGATCGGGTTGAAATTGAGGCCGAGTTCCACACCCTTGTTGGACATGCTTCCGATATTGGTAAGAAGTTCGTTGGAGAAGTTGGCGCCCATCGGGATGAGCACGGTGTTCAACAGGTCCTTCGTATCCTTTTTATAGAAATCGAGATTACCGGAGACCAGGTCCTTGCCGAAGCTGAAATCCAGACCGATGTTGGACGTAATGGTCTCCTCCCATTTGATGTTGGGATCATATGCCTGGGGCGTGAGGTTGAAAACGCGCCCGTCGGAGCCCATGCTATACTTGTCCGTCGTGCCGGTAGAGAGCTTGTAATTGGCAATATAGGAATAATTGGCAATACCGCTCTCCTGACCGGTCACACCCCAGCCGATCCGGAGCTTGAGTTCGTCCACGTTGCGGACGTCCTTCAGGAACGATTCCTCCTTGATGTTCCAGGCAAAAGCCGCGGAGGGGAACAGACCCCAGCGCTTCTGCGGAGCGAAACGGGAAGAGCCGTCGTTACGGAGGGTGAAGGTCACCAGGTAACGGCCCTTGTAGGAGTAATTCAGGCGGCCGTAGAAGGAAACGAGGAAATGTTCCTCTCCGTGTTTGTAAATGGAGCCGAAGAGGTCGTCTTTCTTCACATCGATGCCTTTGGCCTCATTGACATAGTCGTCGTTGTAATGCTGCTCGTTGTGATTGAAGTAATAGAAATGCTCGTAGGAGTAACCCGCCATCGCATCGATGCGGTGGCCGCCGAAATCATGGTTGTAGTTGGCGAAGAACTCCAGCATGTCGTTCTTGTTGAAACCGTCGCTGAGCGTATAGAGGCCGACTTTCGGTGCATTGGTATCATTGATCAGTCCCCAATAGCCGGGTTTGCTGCGGCTCCAGTTGCTGTTGGAACGGCGGTCCGTGCTCAGGCGGAGGTTGAACTGCAGGTCCTCCAGTCCGTGGACCTTGTAGTTGATCACGCTGCTGAGCGTCCAGCCCAGGTTGCGCGGTTTCTGCAGACTGGTCTGGTACTGCATCGGGTTCGTCGCGGCACCGGCGCCCGGGATGAGCTCGTCACCACGGCCCGTCGAGACGATATAATAACCATAGTTGGTCTCCTCATCGATCGATCCGTCCGGATTGGTGAAGTATACCGGGAGGGTCGGGTTGAATCCCGCAGCGGAGCCATAGCTGGCGCTGCCCCAGTCGGAGAAGGAAGTGTTGATCTTGGCATTGAGCGTAATCCGCAGATGCTCGTCCAGGAAGGTCGGGGTCAGCGTGGCGCTGACGGTCGGACGGTGGCTCCAGGAGCCGAGGGTCGTCCCCTGGCGCTGGACATAGCCCAACGAGACACGGTATGGCAGATGGCCCTTGAATCCCGTTCCGCTTACGCTCAGGTTGTGGGTGGAGCTCTGTCCCATCTTGGTCACGAGGCTGATCCAATCCGTATTGGCATCCCCCATCAGGGCTTCGGCGGCAGCCAGCGAACCGGGACGGTCGGCGTACAGCTCATGGATGAAATCGCGGTATTCGCCCGCTTCCATCACATCCTCCCGGCCGATATAGTGCCGGAGGCTGAAGGATCCGCTGTAGGACACCCGCGGTTTGCGGCTTGCGCTGGCCTTCTTGGTCGTCACGAGGATAACACCCGAGGCAGCCCGGGAACCGTAGATGGCCGCGGAGGAAGCATCTTTGAGAACGGAGAAAGAATCGATATCATCCGGGTTGATGGAAGAGAGACCGTTGGAACTGAGGGGGACACCGTCCACCACGATCAGCGGGTCGTTGGAGGCATTGAGGGAGGAAATACCGCGCATACGCAAGGTCCCGTCCGGCAGCACGAGCAGACCGGACACTTTGCCCTGGAGCAACTCGTAACTGGAAGAAACGGCGCCGCGGTTGACTTCTTCCGCCTTGACGGCGGCCACGGAACCGGTCATATCGCTTTTCCGCACCGTACCGTAACCGATGACGACGACATCCTCGAGCTGGATCCGGTCATCGGTCAAAACGATGCGTCCCCGGGCGAACTCATCGGAATCCGCGGACAGTTTCCGGGTCTCATATCCGAGACAGACGATCGTCACCTCGGCATTGCTCCTGCTTACGTTCAAGGAGAAATTGCCGTCAACATCAGTCGTGACGCCACGGCTTTGCAGGCCCTCCTCGTACAAAGCGGCGCCGATCACGGGGGTTCCGCCCCCGTCGACCACGACGCCCTTGAGCGTCAGACTCTGCGCATACAACCCCATGCTGCCTGTCAGCAAAAGGGTCATGGACAGAAAGAATAAAGATAGCTTCTTCATACTATTTGATTTTGGAATTTGATCAGAATACATCAGAGAGTATTGTAGAAAGCATCAAAAATCCGCATCTGGTCCGTGGTTCTGCCTTCCTTGTCGAACAGGCCGCCCCACATCGGGCTGGTCGCCTCCCAGATAAACGTACCGGCACCCAAGCCACCGGGGATCGCCTTGACGATCTCGTTGACTTCCTTGCGGTAATCCTGATACTCTACCACGATGACCGGCTTGCCATAACGCTTCGCCAGGTCGTTCATGTTGAAGGTCAGCTGCTCCAACGTGCCGTGGTATTTCGGATAATAAGACTGGCCGATCACGTCGAACTTGACGTCACGGGCAAGCATCTTGTCAAAGAATTCGACGGATTTTTCGTTCTGACCGCCGCAGGCGATGTGGATCATGACCGGAATGGACGGATCCACAGAACGCACGCCGGCGCTGGCACAGCGGATCATGACAGCAAAGGACTCGTATTTGCCGTCCTCGATCTTGCCCTGCGGCCAGACCATACCGTTGTTGACCTCGTTGCCGACCTGGACCATGTCGGGACGGACACCTTCCTGGATGAAACGGCGGATGACGTCGGCCGAATAGGAATAGACCTGGCCCTCGAGGCCGGAACCGGAAATGCGGTCCCAGGAAGCCGGCTTGAACTGCTTGCCGGGATCGGCCCAGGTGTCGCTGTAGTGGAAGTCGAGCAGGAGCTTCATCCCAGCCGCCTTGACGCGGGCGGCCATCGCAAGGGTCTGCTCCAATCCGCAGAACCCGTCCTTGGAGTAACCCTTCTCTGCTGTCGGATCCACGAAGAGACGCAGGCGGATCCAGTTGAAATGGTGGTCTTTGAGAATCTCGAGGACATCCTTCTGCACACCCTTGTCAGAGAACTTGACGCCGGCGGCCTCCTGCTGAGGCACCCAGGAAATATCCGCTCCGATGATCGGCTCGTCAAAGGCTACCTTCGGCTTATAGGGAGCCATATAAAGCGGCTGTCTGGCCGGATTGGCATACTGGTCCCGGATCCCCTCATAGATGGCGAAAATCTGGCGGTCGGCCCGTCCTTCACGCGGGAAAAGCGTGCGGGTGGGAGCCCAGGCCATCGTACCGTTGCCAAGCCCTTCCGGCGTGGCGCGGACAATATCGTTGATGATCTTGATATTCCCGGCATTGGCACCGTACTCGCAGATATTCACCGGTTTGCCGTAACGGGCCGTCAGGTCGTAGATGTTGGCCTTCATGTCATTGTAGGTCTCGTGCCAGCGCTCATAATAGGACAGGCCGATAATATCGAAATCGGCTCCGTACTTGACCATATGGTCGAGGAAGTCGCGGCAAAGCGTATTCTCCCCGCCCAGGGCGAGGTGGATCTGCAGTTTCGCCTTCGGGAGCACTTCGTGCACGGCGCGCTGGCCGGCTTTGTAGAGGCCCATACAGGCCGCCCAGTTCTCCTCGGTAGCATCATCCATCACTTTGCCTTCCGGCCATACCATGCCGTGGCTGATCTCATTGCCGACCTGCACGATCTCGGGCGCTGCTCCGGCCGCCTTAAAAGCCTGCAGGGTCTCTTTGGTGTACTCGTACAGTTTGTCTTCCAGCGCCTTGCCGGTCAGTCCCTCCCAACGGGAAGGTTTGTACTGTTTGTCCGGGTCGGCCCAGGTGTCGCTGTAATGGAAATTGAGGGCGAACTGCATTCCGGCCGCCTTGATGCGCTTGGCAAAGGCGATGGTGCTTTCCGTACCGCAGAAACCGTCGCGGGAATAGCCGCGCGGAGCCTCCGGATTGACGAAGAGGCGGAGCCGGATCACATTGAAACCATGGTCCGCCATAATCTGGAGCGGGTCCTTCTCGGTCCCGTCCAAATCATAGAATTTGGAGCCGCGTGCTTCCATGGCTGGAATCTCGGACACATCGGCGCCGATGCAGAAATCCGGCGTCTGCTGTGCTCCGGCCTGGTATGCGGACGCAAGTCCCAGGGCTACGGCGATTGCAAACAATAATTTTTTCTTCATATTACTGGGCTGTAAAGGTGATTGTACTTGGTTTCAAACCGTCTGCCGTGATTTCGACGGAGACCTGTCCGGGCCTGTCCGCGGCCACGATGCCGAGGCACATACCGGAAAAGGCCTTGCGTTCGGATGCCTTGACGGAGCCGAGATCGGACATGTTTCCGCTCTCCACACCGATCAGCCTGGCACCGGTAACATTGAATTTCACGAGGTTGTCCGCATTCGGGCAGAGATTTCCGTCCGCATCGAGCACCTCCACGGTGATATGCGCCACATCGCCGGGCTCCGCCTTGAAGGAAGGACGGTCCACCGTGGCCCGCAACTGCGCCGGGTCGCCCGCCGTACGGATGATTTCCTCATAGGTCTTGCCGTCACGCAGGCCGACGGCCTTGATCTCCCCGGGCTGATACTCCACATCCCAGGTCAGGTGCAGGTCCCCGGTCGTCGCATAATGTTTGCCCGGAGCCGGCTGGGACCAGCTGATATCCACGCCGCGGCGCGGATACTCGGTCGCCTTCTTGCCATAGGACTTGCCATTGACGAATAACTCAACCTCTTCCATATTGGTATAGCAGACCACCTGCATGATCTTGCCTTCATTGCCGCGCCAGTTCCAGTGGGGCAGCAGATGCAGCACGGGTTCCTCGGACCAGAGGCTCTTGAAGAACCAGTATCCGTCCTTCTTGAAACCGCAATTGTCCAGGTAGCCGGATCCTGCGCCGCGGGAAGGCCAGCGGGTCTCGCCGTAATAATCGATGCCGGTCCACATGAAATCGCCGATCACATAGTCATACGCGCGGTTGAAGACCCAGCGGCGCTCGACGTCGATCAGGCCGCTGCTGACCAGACCGCCGCGGCGTCCGCGCCAGACGGGTGCGGAGGAAGCGCTCCCGGCCGGAGCGTTCTCGGCAGTAAAGCCCGGGATATTGTAGACCCCGCGCGTGCCGCCATGGCCGCCGGTTTCCGTACCTACCACGCGGCGCTGCGGGAACTCGGCCTTGTCGATGGCGTACATCAGCTCCTTGCGCTCGCGCCAGCGGTCGGGATAATTGTATCCGACGATGTCGTTCTCGAATGCGGCAAGGAATTCCGGCGTCGCCGGCGTATTGGAAGCGATCTCGTCGTTGCCCGACGTCACAAGGCGGGTCGGATCCAGTTTGTGGCAGATGGCGATCAGCTCCCGGGCGATTCCGGGGCCGGCGGCCGTATACTGGTCCTTGATCTCATTGCCGATGCTCCACATCACCACCGACGGATGGTTGCGGTCGCGCGCCACCATCGCATGCAGGTCACGCGCGTGCCATTCGTCGAAATATTGGAAATAATCGTTGTTGTTCTTCGGCGTAACCCATTGGTCGAACGCTTCGTCCATGACCAGCATGCCCAGTTTGTCGCACAGGCCGAGGAACTCGGGCGCAGGGGCGTTGTGGGCTGTACGGATGGCGTTGCATCCGCCGCTCTTGAGGATCTCGAGCCGGCGTTCCCACACGCGTTCCGGGACGGCGGCACCCACGGCTCCGCCGTCATGATGGACGTTGACGCCATACATCTTGACGTGATTGCCGTTGAGGAAGAATCCCTTGTCGATGTCATACTCGATTGTCCGGATGCCCAGGGTGCTTTCCACCCTGTCGATCTCCTTCCCGTTCACCAGAAGGAGCGAGCGAAGCGTATAAAGGTAAGGGTCGTCGAGGTCCCACAGCCTGGGATTTTCGACGGTCAGTGTCTGGGCGACCGGCGTGTCGGCACCGGCGAGGATGTCCACGGAGCATTCGGCGGAAGCGACCTCCCGCCCGTCCGCATCCAGGACCACCTGGCGCACGGCAGCGCGCAGGAAATCCCGGGTCTCGTTGAGAAGAGTCGATTCTACGGCCACCGTCGCGCGGCCGTCGCGGATATCCTTCGTATAATTGAAAACGCCCCACTTCGTGAAATGCGTCTTCGCGGTGGCGACCAGGCGGACGTGGCGGTAGATGCCCGACCCGGTGTACCAGCGGGAATTCGTCTGCTGCGAGTTGTCCACCTTGACGGCAATCACATTGCCGGAGGCTTTCAGATACGGAGTGAGATCATACGAGAAACTGGCGTAGCCGTAAGGCCAGGTGCCGAGTTCATGGCCGTTGATCCAGACGGTGCTGTTCATATAGACCCCGTCGAACTCGATGGAGTACAGTTTGTCCCGGCTGTAGCCGGGCACGTCGAAGGTCTTGCGATACCAGCCGGTCCCCGTCGGGAAATAGCCGATGCTCCCGCCGCCGGGATTGCTCTCGAGGTTCTCCCCCTCGATGCTCCAGTCGTGCGGCAGGTCGAGCATGCGCCAGCTGTTGTCGGAAAATCTGGGAGCCTGGGCATTCTGCACATCCTTCTGTACGAAACGCCAGTCCTGGTCAAAGTTGACGGTCTCCCGGGAAGGCTGTGCCGACAGGGACAGCATGCCGGCGGCCCATATACATATAGAGGTCAGAATCCGTTTCATGGACTTATACTATTTGAATAACAGGGGAAGCATCTCGTTCAGGAAGATACGCCAGTTGCTCCAGGTATGGCCGCCGTCCTTTGTATAGAAAGTATGCTGCATGCCATTCTCGGTCAGCACCTCATCCAGGACCTTGGCACCCGGATAAGCGAAATCGGAGGTACCGGCAGCGAGCCAATAGAGTTTATAACCGGCTTTCTTGATGCCCTGCAGGCCTTTCACGAAATCTTCGTTCCGGTTGCCACCGCATCCCATCGGGCAGATATAGGCGAAAGTGCCCGGATACTCGGCCGTGACGGAAAGGGTATGCCCGCCGCCCATCGACAGACCGGAGACCGCCCGGTACTCGGGCTTGGGAACCACACGGTAGTGGGACTCGATATAAGGGATGATGTCCTTGACCAGGGAGTGGATGTAGAGATTGCGGTTCTGCCGTGCGGATTCCGCAGCTCCGTCAGGGGCAGGGATGCGCAGGAAGGGAGAACAGGACTGCGAGGCATTGCCGTTGGGCATCACCACGATCATCGGCTTCGCCTGCCCTTTCTGGATCAGGTTGTCCACGATGGCGGTCACGCGTCCCATCGACTCCCAGGTGTCCTCGTCGCAGCCGCCTCCGTGCAGGAGGTAGAGAACGGGATACCTGGTCTTTTTGTTCGCCTTGTCTTCATAGCCGTACGGCGTGTACACATACATCCGGCGCTCGAAACCCAGTGTCGGGGAATCATACCAGACCTGGTTGAGATTGCCGTGCTGCGTGGCGCCGTCATAGTTCTCGGACAGTTTCCCGGGAACAAGCAGGATGCTGAGCAGGCGGGTGCCGTCGCGCTGGATGAGCGGATTGGCGAAATCCGGGACATATACGCCGTCGATATAGAAGTTGTAGGTCCAGAGTTCGGGGGCCGGT
Organism: Bacteroidales bacterium; assembly: GCA_024681565.1. GTDB lineage: Bacteria > Bacteroidota > Bacteroidia > Bacteroidales > UBA932 > Cryptobacteroides. Next base: position 7,274 of record JAILAO010000099.1, on the reverse strand, counting down.
GTCTCGATGGTGCAGGACCAGACGCCGTTCTCTCCGCGGGTCATCGGGATGACGCCCACCTGGGTGTCCTGGACCAGCGGACCGTAACAGTTGTCATTGGTATTCATCCAGGAGCCGTGCAGACTGACATGGATTGCCTGCGGAGCGGCGATGCTGAATGTCGTCTTCGTCCCATCGATCACGGGAGAGACCACCCGGGCAGGAGCCGGGACGACGCTTACATGGGACATACGGCCCTGCGCAAAGGCCGCAACTGATAAAAGCATAGCTCCGAAAAGCCATGACCATTTGCAAGTAAGGATTTTTTTCATTGTCGATTATTGAGTATAGTGTTTAACGTCTTTACAAAAGTACCTTATTATAGAAGGAATGCTTTTCACAATCCGGACATATTCTGACACGTTCCCGTTTTCCGGCATCTGGGCATCCGGACGACAAAAGGGCGGCCGCATCACGCGTCCACCCTTTCCATACCTAACCAAAATATACCAATCCTATGAATTTCTCACAGGGTAAAGGTAATCAGTAATCTATCAACAATATGACATGAAGCGGACAAATCCTTGTCCTATTCCGCCAAATGGTTTTTATGTCCGGGAAAATCACTAAATTGGTCAAGTAATAACTTTTTTTGTATGTCAACCATGCTGAATCTGATTCAAAAATCCCTCTGTGCCGTGGCCTTTCTGGCCGCAATCAGTTTATCCGCCCAGCCCCGCGGGCCCGTCCCCGGCACCCTGGTCGAAGACCCTGACGCCCATGACCCGGTGGCGGCCTGGTGCGACGGGCGGTACTATGTCTTCACGACCGGTCTGACCGTGATGTCCTCCGCGGATCTCAAGACCTGGCGCTTCGAGCAGCGCGTCCTGCCCGAGACCCCGCAGTGGGCCGTTGCAAAAGGTTTCCGAGGGATGCCCTGGGCCCCGGATATCCAGTTCATCAACGGCAAGTGGTACCTCTACTACTCCTATTCCCACTTCGGCAAGAACATCTCCGCCATCGGCGTAGCGACCAACAAAACCCTCAACCCGGAGTCCCCGGATTTCAAGTGGGAGGACCAGGGGATGATCGTCGAGTCCATTCCGGGACGCGACGAATGGAATGCGATCGACGCGAACGTCATCGTGGACGAGGAGGGAACCGGATGGCTCTGCTTCGGCTCTTTCTGGCGCGGCATCAAGATGTTCAAGCTGGATGAGAGCTTTACCCGGATGGCCGAGCCGCAGGAGTGGTATCCGCTCTGCCGCCGACCGGAAGGCACGACCAAGAATATCGCCGGCGGTGCGGACGGGCTGCGGCTGGATCCGCGCGGTTCCGATTTCGATGCCGGGAACGGTGCCGTCGAGGCTCCTTTCATTTTCCGCCACGGCGGATATTATTACCTGTTCGGCTCCTACGACCTCTGCTGCCGGGGCAAGAACAGCACTTATAATGTCGTGGTCGGCCGCTCCGAAAAGGTCATGGGTCCGTACATCGACCGGGACGGCGTCTCCCTGATGCAGGGCGGCGGCACACTCGTCGCCAAAGGCAATGAACGTTACGCCGGAGTGGGCCACTGCGCCGCAGTGACCTTCGACGGGCAGGACTACCTTTTCATGCACGGCTATGACGGGCAGGCGGACTACCGCTCCAAACTGCTCATCAACGAGATCAGCTGGACCGCAGACGGCTGGCCGGAGATCAAACTCTAAGAAACCCATGCGAGGACCACTACGCCTGCTGGCACTCTGTCTGCTGCTGGTTTCCGCCTGCGGAACGCCGGCATCCCGCACAACCGGGGATTTCAATTTCGACTGGCGTTTCCGGCTTGGAGACGACCCGGCCCGGTCGGAGCCCGGCTTCGATGACAGCGACTGGCGCTCCCTGCACCTGCCCCACGACTGGAGCATCGAGGGAGAATTCTCCCCCGCAAATCCCGCCACCGTCAACGGCGGCGCCCTGCCGGGTGGGATCGGCTGGTACCGTAAGCATTTTCCGACCCCGGAGGCGGAACGCGTAGCGATTGAGTTCGACGGCATCTACATGGACAGTCGTATCTGGGTCAACGGACACGCAGCAGGCGGACGGCCCTACGGCTACAGTTCATTCTCCATCGACATCACACCCTATCTGAACCCGGCCGGGCAGGATAACACCATTGCCGTACGCGTAGACAACTCCATCCAGCCCAGCGGCCGCTGGTACACCGGATGCGGGATCTACCGCAATGTCCGCATGGTGCGTACCGGAGCGGTCCGGGCCGCTTATAACGGCATCCGGATCACGACACCGGAGATAGGAGACCGGGAGGCATCCGTGCTGGTCCGCACCGACGTAGATGCGCCGGCGGGAGAGGAATTCAGCGTTTCCCACCGCATCCTGGACGCCTCCGGCAGGAAAGTCGGCCAGGGGCCTGACGGAGAAGCCATCCGCATCGCGGACCCGCGGCGCTGGGATATCACCGACCCCTATCTCTACAGCGTGGAGACAGTCGTCCGCAGCGGAGGCAAGGTCGTGGACCGTGTACGTACCCGCTTCGGCTTCCGCCAGACAGCATGGGACGCAGACCAGGGCTTCCTGCTCAATGGACGCGTCGTCAAACTGCATGGCGTATGCCTGCACCACGATCTGGGCTGCATCGGCAGCGCCGTACATTACAGGGCCCTGCAGCGTCAGCTGGAAATCCTGACGGCCGCAGGCGTCAACGCCATCCGCACCGCCCATAATCCACCCGCACCCGAACTGCTCGAACTGTGCGACGAGATGGGACTGCTGGTGATGGATGAAGCCTTTGACGAATGGCGTTCGGGCAAAACCCGGGGCGGCTACGGCCGTTTCTTCGACGAATGGCACGAGCGCGACCTGACCGACCTGGTGCGGCGCGACCGCAATCACCCCAGCGTCATCCTCTGGAGCATTGCCAACGAGATTGCGGAACAGGGTGGCCGGACGGCTGAAGCCAATGAGGAAAACCGGGCCCTTTCGCGCCACATGGCGGACCTGATCCGTGCCCAGGACGACACACGCGCCATCACCTGCGGCGGACATCAGCTCTCCCGCGACAACAACCTCTACAACAGCGGGGCCCTCGATGTCATCGGACTCAACTACCGCCCCGCCGGCTACGACTCGCTGCGCGCCTGGTTCCCGGGTGTGCCCATCGTAGCTTCCGAGGCCGTCTCCGCCCAGAACAGCCGCGGTATCTATTACCAGCCCTCGACCGGCATCCGCATCGCGGGATGGTCGCCGTGGGCCGGGGTGCCCAAACCCAGCGACGAAGAGCTCGCGGGACAGGTCCCGAACCAATGTACCGCCTATGACAACTGCCGCTCGGTCTGGAGCGTGACCGATACACATCAGAACGCATGGATCCCCGTGCGCGACCGGGACTTTGTCGCCGGTACCTTCGTCTGGACCGGCTTCGACTATCTGGGAGAACCCACCGCCTTCGGCTGGCCCTCCCGCAGCTCCTACTTCGGCTTCGTGGATCTGGCGGGTTTCCCAAAAGATCCTTTCTACATGTACCAGTCGGAATGGACGGACGGGACAATGCTGCACCTGCTGCCCCACTGGAACTGGACCGCCGGCGAGAAGATCGACGTCTGGGCCTATTACAACCATGCCGACGAGGTCGAGCTCTTCCTGAACGGCCGTTCCCTGGGGCGCAGCGCCAAGACAGCGGACCGCCTGCATGCCTTCTGGCCGGAAGTTCCCTTCGAACCGGGCAGGCTGGAAGCCGTTTCCTACCGGAACGGAGAAGAAGTGATGCGCACCGTCCGGGAAACTGCCGGTGTTGCAAGCGCCCTGCGGCTGACAGCCGACCGCAACAAGATCTCCGCTGACGGATACGACCTGAGTTACATCACCGTGGAAGCTGTCGATGCTGACGGACGGGCGGTGCCGACCGCCGACACGATGCTGCACTTCAGGGTCAAAGGAAAGGGAGAACTCTTCGGCATCGATAACGGCAACGCCGCCGACACCCTCTGTCTCAAAGGCACGCAGAAAGCGCTCTTCAACGGCAAGGCACTCGCCGTCATCCGCTCGCTGCCCGGACAAAAAGGGCGCACCACACTCACGGTATCCAGTGACCTGGGAGAATCGGACATCACAATCAACGTTCAATAAAACCATGATGGAAATGTATAAAAACAGTATTCTGTGCCTGATGCTGGCGGTTGCCGGCATCTGCGCCTGTTCGCCGGACGAACCCGGCAGAGTCCGGGTTGAAGGAGGATGGATCCAGGGAGAAGTCCTTGAAGACATGACCGTCTATAAAGGCATCCCCTTCGCCGCCCCGCCCGTGGGAGAACTGCGCTGGAAAGCTCCGCAACCCGTCATCCCCTGGGAAGGCGTACGCGAGACCAAGGACTATGCCGCCTGCCCGATGCAGGCCGGGAACAACCCTTACGGCTACAGCGAGGACTGCCTTTACCTGAACATCTGGACTCCGGCCAAAAGTCCGAAGGACAAGCTCCCGGTCATGGTCTGGATCTATGGAGGCGGCTTCGCCGGCGGAGCCACGGCCGATCCCGTCACGGACGGCACGGAACTGGCCCGCAAGGGCGTCATCATGGTCAGCACGGCCTACCGTGTCGGCAAGATCGGCTTCCTGGCCCATCCGGAATTGAGCGCCGAAGATCCGCACGGGGTCTCGGGCAACTATGGCATCAAGGACCAGATTGCCGCCCTGCGCTGGATCCGGGACAACATCGCCGCGTTCGGCGGCGACCCGGACAGGGTAACCATTTTCGGCGAATCAGCCGGAGGCATTTCGGTCAGCATGCTCTGCGCCTCCCCGCTGGCGGAAGGTCTCTTCCGCGGCGCCATCTCTGAAAGCGGCGGCTCCTTCGGTCCGACCCGGCCGACCACCTATCCCGGCGAGAACATGAAAACACTGACCCAGGCTGAAGCCGACGGTGTCAGGATTGCCGAGGGACTGGGCGTGAAGACCCTCGCCGAACTCCGTGCCCTGGATGCTTCCCGCTTCGTGGAGCGCGGACTGTCCGCGGGCGGCGGATGGCCCATCGTGGACGGTTATGTGATTCCGGACGACCAGTACCGGCTCTATGAGCAGGGTCTGTTCAACAACGTCGACGTGCTGGTCGGTTACAACTCCGACGAAGGCGCCAGTTTCGGCGTGGCACGTGAAGCAAAAGCACACGAAGCCTCCGTCCGGCAGCGCTACGGCTCCTGGGCGGAGCGCCTCCTGGCCGCGTACCCCGTGGAGGGAGATGCCGTCGTCAAGACCGCACGCGACCTGATGCGGGACGCCGCTTTCGGCTGGCATACCGTCAGCTGGGCGCGGCTGCAGGCAAAACATGGGGGTTCCAAGGTATACCTCTATTATTTTGACCAGCATCCGGACGGTCCCGGTGACGCCGGTTCACCCCACGGACAGGAAGTCCGCTATGTCTTCCAGCATCTGGACGAAAACCATCCGATCGAGGGAGATGACGCCCTGATGCAGGCCATCGGCGACTATTGGACCAACTTCGCCAAGACCGGCGACCCGAACGGTCCCGGCCTGCCCGTATGGCCGGCCTTCGACAACGCCGCCCCGCAGGCGATGTATCTCAGCGGTCCGACCCCCTTCGCCGGTCCCGTTCCGGGCGAAGCGTCGCTGAATGTCCTGGACGCTTACTTCGCCTGGCGCCGTACGCCGGATGGCGCAGCCTGGGCGAAATAGGGAAACAGCGGAAAGAAAAAGGCCTCCGGATTGCTCCGAAGGCCTTTATTCCAGGATGGGTCAGTCTCTTTAGAAGACTTCGTCCACGGACTCCTTGAAGTCATCGAAGGAGGGAGCGGGTGCCTCGGTACGGGGACCGTTGTTGTGACGGGGACGGTCGTTGCGACGGTTGTCGCGGCCGCCTTCACGGCGATCTCCGCGATCTCCTCCACGACGCTCGCCACGGTCGCCGCGATCACCGCCACGACGGTCTCCGCCATTGCGGCGGTCACCACCGTTGCCGCGGTCGTTGCCTCCGCGCGGACGGCGCTCCGGCTCCTTGTAGCCTTCCGGCTTCTCGGTCAGGGCGCGCATGGAAAGACGCATCTTGCCCGTCTTGGCATCGATCTCGAGGAGTTTGACATCGACCTCGTCGCCGACGGCCAGGACATCCTCGACCTTCTCGGTCTTGTTCCAGGCGATCTCGGAAACGTGCAGCAGACCTTCCTTGCCCGGCAGGATCTCGATGAATGCACCGAAATCCAGGATGGAAACGACGCGGCCGTGATAGGTAGCGCCCACCTCAGGCACGGCGCAGATTCCCTTGATCCAGTCGAGGGCCTTCTGCATGTTCTCGGCATTGTCGGAAGCGATGTCCACGACACCCTCGGTCAGGTTGGTGCCAGGAATCGGTTCCTCGTCGATATTGATGACGGTACCGGTTTCTTTCTGAATCTTCTGGATGGTCTCGCCACCCTTGCCGATCACGGCGCCGATGAACTCGGCGGCGATGCGGATCTGGACGATGCGCGGCACGAACGGCTTGTAGTCCTCGCGCGGCTCGCTGATGGTCTTCATCATTTCGCCCATGATGTGCATGCGGCCCTGGCGGGCCTGCTCGAGGGCCTTCTCCAGCACTTCGTAGGACAGGCCGTCCACCTTGATGTCCATCTGGGTGGCGGTGATGCCGTCGGCGGTGCCGGTGACCTTGAAGTCCATGTCGCCGAGGTGATCCTCGTCGCCCAGGATGTCGGTCAGGATGGCGTAGCGGTCGTTCGGGTGCACCTCGTCGGTGATCAGGCCCATGGCCACGCCGGCCACCGGCTTCTTGATCTTCACGCCGGCGTCCATCAGGGCGAGGCAGCCGCCGCACACAGAGGCCATGGAAGAAGAGCCGTTGGACTCGAGGATATCGGAGACGACGCGCACGGCGTACGGATTCTCGGGAGCGAGGGGCACGACCGGCTTGAGGGCGCGCATCGCCAGGTTGCCGTGGCCGATCTCGCGGCGGCCGGGGCCGCGCTGCGGCTTGGCCTCGCCGGTGGCGAACGGCGGGAAGTTGTAGTGGAGCACGAACTGCTGGTCCTCCTGGATCAGCACCTCGTCCATCTCCTTCATATCCATCTTGGTGCCGAGGGTCACGGTCGCGAGGGACTGGGTCTCACCGCGGGTGAAGATGGCGGAGCCGTGGGCGCAGGGCAGGTAGTCCACCTCGCACCAGATCGGGCGCACCTCGTTGCAGACGCGGCCGTCCAGGCGGATCCCCTCGTCGAGGATCATGTTGCGCATGGCTTCCTTCTCGGTGGCGTGGTAGTAGCGCTCCACGAGCGGGGTCTTCTCCTCGAGC
>JAILAO010000091.1 GCA_024681565.1 Bacteroidales bacterium | reverse complement strand
TGTACGAGACCGATGTGGGGGTGTAGGTGTAATTCGGATTGCTGGACTTGTTGATGATTTTCACATCGTGCATGACCCATTTGCCTCCCGGCTTGATCTGGGCGAGGGAGGGGAGGGCCGTGGGCAGGCACAGGGCCAGCGCGGTGAGGATCAGGAACTTTCTCATGGCTATTTCCCGGCGGCGGCGTTGACGGCATCGACATAGATGTCGGTGAGCGCTTCGAATTCTTTCTTGTCGGCCGCGATGACGCAGCCGGCGGTGATGGTGTTCTTGTTGATCAGCGTGGCTTCGGTATAGATATCGACGTTCCTGCCCCGGTCATCCCTGCCCTTGGCGTAGGAATAGGCGTGGGGATGGTAGTATCCGTCCGAATTGTCGTCGTAGTAGATCTTCGGCTCCCCGTTCATCCGCACGCCCGGCATCACGGTGTTCAGATACTGCACCCGGGTGTAGAGCAGGTCGCCCACCTGGTCGGAACTGAGGTTGCGGACGTTGGACAGGCCCTGTTTCTGGACTTCCAGGTAGAGCTGGTCGTTCGAATTCGGGCGGTTGATCTGCATGCTCTGTCCGCCGCCCAGGTTCTGCCGGGCCTTGGAAGTATAGCCGGGTGCCAGGGCGAAGGAAACGCCGCCTACGGAAGCGCGCGCGGCGGACGCACTTGAGCCACCGCCACCGCCGCCGACGATGCCGACCGTGATGCCGTTCCCGTAGTTGACGTCGCTGATGTCCGTATTGCCCGTGGGCATGCGCAAGCCGCCGGAATCATTGCCGGAAGAGCGCTGGGTATGGGTCTCGCCGGTCTGCTTGCCTGTGAGGTCCAGCGTGACGGTGAAGGGAATGCCGACGACATCGTTCACGCTCTTGAGCAGGTACGGGACGCGGATCTCCAGCTTGACGCTCTTGCCGTCATAGGTCATTCCCTGGAAGGGAGCGGTGTTGATCTTGTTGCGCGTGGTGCTGGTGAGCCTTTCCTCCCGTTTGGTGCGATTTTGTTCCACCCTGTAGGTGATGTCGGTCCAGGAGGTGAGCTGGCCTGTCCATACGGCGCCGGGGGAGGTGATGTCCTGGTTGACGACGGCGGGCAGCTTGCCTTTCCAGGTGAAGCCGTCGAAATTGATGCCGTTGCCTTTGGAAGTGATGGTCAGATCACCGGAGGTACTGTTGATCGTGCAGGTGACGGGGGCGTAGCCGGGGAGGCCGGAAACGCTTCCCTTGAAAACATAGTTTGCAGGCCGCTGGGCCAGCAGGACGATGCTGCAGAGCAGGAAGAAGGAAAGTGAAAGGATCTTTTTCATCTTGTATCAGGTTATTTCGGTTTATTACATGAATTGTGTGTCTTCTTTGAGGGATTCCTCGACGGCGTGGGCGCCGGTCATGTTCAGACCGAAGGTCTCGATCTCGGGCAGGCCGCGCCCTTCTCCGATCAGGCGGTCCACTTCCGTGATCAGCGTGAAGGCTTTGCGGGTCTCTTCGGTCAGGGACTTGCCCTCGGCTTTGTAGGAGGCGTAGAACTCGATCAGCGCCTGGCTGTCGCCCTCGCCGGTGTTGGCCAGCATGTCATCAATACGGCCCCGCAGCTCCTGGGCGGCCTTGAGCTTGACCGGATTGATCTTTTCGGCGGTCCCCCATTGCTCGAGGATCTTGATCTTCTCCTCCAGGGTGCGGTCCAGGCCTTTCGGGAATTGCCGGCCGGCCTCGCGCAGATTCTGCAGGGCTTCTTTCCGGAAAACCTTCTGCCAGGCGGGATCCGTCTGCGCCGCGGCCTTGCGCATGTTCTCCTCGAACAGGCGGAGCGGCTCTTCCACCTTGTAGGTCTGCACGTCCTGGACCAGCTGGGCGTCGTCGAAAGTCTGGGCGGCCGTCCCCTTGGGATCGACCACCTTGCCGACATCCGTCCGGAAGGACTCGGGCCCCTCGAAGGAGACGGCGGTCTGTTCGGCCTGGAAGCCCAGCTTGTCGGCATCCCAGGGCGAGAAATTCCTGCTGCCGGTGGCCTGGAAGCAGTATTCGTCGTTCCAGTAGCGGCTGGCCACCTCCTCGGGGAGGTCCTGGCCGTTCACCCGGATGGTGTAGTCGTGGTCCATGCCCACCTTCTTGCAGTTCACGGCGTTGACCTTGGCGGTGTTGCCCGTGGCTTCGAAAAAGGTGATCTGGTCCTCGTGCACGCCGAAGTCCTTGGCCAGCTTGGACTTGAGCGCTTTCTTGACGTTCGCGTTGAGGATGGTGTTCTCCGTGGTGAAGCGGAAGCGGTACTTGTCGATGACCTTGCTGGAGTTGAGGTAGTTCTTGGCCCAGCGGTCGCACTGGATGGATAGCACCAGGCTCTTGAGCTCTTCCGGAGAGATGTCCGGGTCCTGACACGCCCGGATGAACTCCTTGACCTTCTGCTCGCCCAGCTCCTGGGCTTCCTTCGCGAGGTCCCGCAGTTCCTGCATCGCCGGGGATTCTTCCAGCAGCTTTTTGCCGGCATCCAGCTTCTTCCTGCACAGGCTGCGTACGTCAATCTTCCAGTTGAGCACTTTGTGCGTGGTGCGGGCGAGGCGGCTGACGTAGGCGACGGACGAGTAGTTTTTGCACAGGGTGCTCTCGATGGCGAGCAGGTCGTTCTTGACGAGGCCGGCCGTCTCGGAGAGCGCCTGGCCGAACTGGGTGGTGGACAGTTTGGTCAGGCCGTATTTCAGGCCCTCCTGGAAGACCATGGTCTGGATCATCTCCCTGGTGGCGAACTTGGCGCCCACCAGGAAATTGTCGAAGAAGGTGTTCGCCTCGTTCTCGGAGGCCTTCTTGCACTCGAGCAGGAAGCGTTTCGGGGTATAGTACAGCACTTCCGAGTAGCCGAGGGTGGTGATGCCGAGCAGCAGCCGGCCCATCAGGGTCTTGGGCTCCCGTTCGGCCATGGCGGCCATGCACATGTCGAAGCCGTCCCCGAAATACACCTCTTCCCAGACGTAGGTACTCTCCGCGACATACAGCGGGCCGACTTCTCCGGTCATCAGCTTCAGGAAAAGATTCTTGGCGTTGTAGTATTCCGGCATGTAGAAGCCGAAACGCTCGTCGAACGACTGGAGCATGATGTCGCACTTGTAGATCAGGGCGGCCAGCTGGGGCGCCTGGGGCCTGGAGAGCAGGACGTTGCGCATGTGCGTGAATTTCTCCCGGACCTGCTCGTCGAACTGCTGCATCTGGTGTAGCTCCGAGAGGTCGGCCGGGATGCGGACCGGCATGGAGATGACCATCGAGACCTGCTCTGCCCGGAAGGTGCGGCCGCCGTAGGTGGCTACCGCCTTGATGGCGGCTTTGCAGCGGTTGGGCGGCACCATGATGGCGGACGGCACGATCTCATAGATATAGGTACGCGTGTTGATGCCTTCGATGACCGGGCGGCAGTCGACGGCGAAATCCTGCAGCTTGAGTCCGATGTTGACCACCGGCTCCCGGATGGGTTCGTCTTTGCGCTTGCCGAACCACTCCAGCGACTCGGGCACGTCTTCGAAATTGATCTCCATGCTGTCCGGAGCCGGGCTGCCGATCCGGTTCCTCTTCTCGTCCCAGGCGAACAGGGTCACTTCCAGGCGCGTATGGGCGATGGCGAGCGGGTGCTCGTAGTCGGTCGGCTGCTCTTCGGTCATCGCGATGCTCTCCGTGCCCTTGACCACGGGATAGGCCTTGATGTGGCCGACCTGCAGGCGCAGGCCTTCGTAGAAGCGGTGGAGGGGCAGGCGTTCCTTGACCTCCCGCAGGCCGTCCCTGACGGGTTCGCTGGCCTTGACGAGCAGGTAGCAGGTGTCCACGTCGCCGGGCATGCGGTCCTTGAGCTCCGACTCCGCGAGGCAGTCGGTCACGTCCACGCTGTAGGAGCCTTCCTGGTCCGGGCGGACCTTGGAGAGGACGAAGGTCTGCTTGTCGTCGTTCTCGAGTCCGACTTCGACTCGGGCATTCTCCGTGAGCCCTTCGACATAGAAATAGATCGTTTCCGAGCTCCGGTGCCCGGCCACATACGTGACATTGTCCTGGCAGAACAGGATCTTGAGGTTGTCCTCGATCTTGAACTCGACGTGGTTGTTCAGGATGCCTCCCGGTCCCTTGAAGGAGAAGACGACCGTCCCCTTGTCGGGAATGGCCTTTGTCTGCGGGTCCGGCACCTGGATCTCGGCGCAACGGTACTTGCCGTACATGCCGACGGAGAGGATCCGGATGTTCTGCCCTTCGTAGATCCGGATCTTTTCGGTCAGGTCGGGCCGCTCTCTGCTCACGCCTTCGGCCGTGATCTCCTCGATGCGGGCTCCCACGACCCTGGGATCGTCGCCGATGCGCAGCGTGTCCCCGAATTCCTTGTAGAGGATCATCCGGTATGAACTGGGCTTGACGGCCGGCTCTTCGCTTCCTTCCGGTTCCCTGGGCTCGGCTTTGCCCTTGGGCTTTCTGTTCCTGAGGCGGCTGATCAGGAATCCTCCGCCAGCGACGGCGCCGATCCAGAAGACTGCCGGCGGGATGGCGTGCCCTTTATCTTCACCGGGCGTGTCGCCGGGGGTCGTCGTGACGTTGTATTCCGGAGCGTCCCCGACCCATTCGTAGATGTAAGTCTGGGAGCAGACCGATGACCAGAGGAAGGGTGTGAATCCTCCTTTGGGAGTCCCGTCGAGGTCGGGTCCGCCCGGACGGAACAGCGAGATTTCCACATGGATGGTGAGGATGCTCTCCGCGTCCGGCGAGAAGAGATCCATGTGCATGTCCTGGTCCGGCGTACGCCGGAGGGTCTTGCTGACGCGGGCTTCCGGGGTGCGCCAGGTGAATACTTCAACACTCGACTTCCCGTTCTGTTCGTAGAAAAAGGATTCGCTCTCGCCGGTATAGGAGGCGGTCACCGTGACCCAGGCCCTGGGCGCCATCAGCTCGACTGCCTCGTTGAGATCGGGAATGCGCTGCATCCCGTCACCGGCGAGGACTTCGATCTTGAATTCCAGGTCCTCCTCCTCTCCGAAGCGGATTTTCGCCGGGGGAGCCTCCCAGTTGAAGCGGGTTCCCAGGTCTTTCAGGGTGGCGGTGCCCGGTTTGATTTTCCACTGCAACTTTTTACTGGGCCTGGTCTGGCCTGAACCGGAGGTGGTCTTTTTCAGGACCCAGTAGCCGTCGGCACGGCCGGGCAGGCTTGCCAGGCAGAGCAGACAGAAGAGCAGGAGTGTGAATCTTCGGATCATGGGCATCTGGGCGGTTTATTTCAAGGCGGCGTTGACTTCGATTACGGCCTGGCCGCATTCATCGACCACGGCTTCGATGGTGGTGCCGAACTTCTCCGCCAGGGTGGCGCGGGCCTGTTCCAGGGTGATGGAGGCGACGCCCTTGGGCGGGGGATTGCCGAGACCCTCGAGCACGCGGATCTTGGCCATCAGCTTGGTGTAGTCCACCTTGAAGCCGCTGTTGACCGCGGCTTCGATACGCGGGACGAGGATGCGGTTGAACTGCTTGACGTTCTGGCGGACGCCTTCTTCGATCAGGGCCTCTCCGTATCCCAGGACGTGCAGGGCTTCTTCTTCGTAGCCGTACTTGAGCAGCTGCTCGGCCGTGTCGTGCGCCTTGTTGCCTTGTTTCAGCCATTCCTTGCACTTGTGGATGTAAGTCTGTGCAATGCGCTCGGGATCTGCCAGTTTCTCGGCCTGCCGGCTCGGATCGATGATGCGGGCGAGGTCGTCGCCGTAGGATTCCAGGCCGAATTTGCCGTTCACCACGGCCTGGTCGGCCTTGATGATGGTCTTGAGACGCTCGAGCTTGTCGCCCGGGATGAACTTGTACTGCATCTCGTTGAAGGCTTCGCTGTAGGCGTCCTCCATCAGCTGCTCGTTCAGATCATACCACTTGCCGTCGGATCCCTTGAACTGGTAGGTGACGTCGCGGTCGGCGCCGATCTTGCGGCCGAGCTGCAGGTCGTTGCCGGCATTGCCCGTCGCTCCCTTGAAAACACGGATCTCGGGGGGCTGGGTGCGGTTGCCGCCTGCAATGATCTTCTGCTGCAGGCGCTTGATCACCATCGGGTCGAGTTCGTTGTAGATCTGCTGCATCTGGGCGTTGTAGTTGGCCCGGAGCATGTCGGAAGGGTTGGTGCGCAGCAGGTTCTGCGCGGTCTTGTTGCCCTGCAGGGCCAGGGTGGCGCGGCGCATCTCTTCTTTCGTGGCGGTGGGGTTGTTCATCACGCGGCGGAAGTCGTCCAGAATCTTCTGCGCATCCTTCTTGGCGGCTTCGGCCCCCTTCTTCCGAAGCTCCGAAGTGATGAGCGAGCCGGTCTGCTTGCCGGTGCTGCTGCCGGCGCTGCTGATGGCGTCGTCGGCCATCTCCTGGGCGTTCTTGAGCGTTTCCTTGACCTTCTTCGCGGTCGCACCGACCTTGTCGGCCTGGGGAGCGCTGCTGTAGCCCGGCCGGTTGCCGAAGGCCTGGTTGACCTTGGCATTGTGCGCGGCTTTTTCCGCGCTCGCGCCGATCTTCTTGGTCTGGGCGGCCAGTTTCTGGACCTTGGCGGCCCGGTCGGCGCGCCACTGCTTGATCTTGCTGAAGCCCTTGCCGAGCCCGGCGAAGAGCAGCTCCATGGCGATGAGTTTGATGCTGATCTGCGCGAATCCGCCCCAGACGCTGTCACCGCCCTTGTCCACGTATTCCTTCATCTCCGCCAGGGCGCTGATCGGGGTCAGGACGACCTCGGAGACACCGCCGGTCACGATGGCCAGTCCGATGCGGCAGATGATGACCGGGATGGACCTGTCCATCGTAGCGATGGTGGCGACGACGGCGTCGAAGGTCTCGTCGTCGGGCGAGACGGTCTGCTTGACCGCGAAATAAGTGCCGATCTCCCCGCTGGTGAACTGCTTGAAGATGTGCATGATGTTCTCGTAGTCCCGGTCGTCGAAGCCGAAGGCCTTGTCGTGTCCTTCGATCATCACGGCGACTTTGTAGAACAGCGGACGCAGCTCCGAGAAGCGGCGGTCCATCACGATCTTGCGGCGCAGGTCGATGAGGTTCTCCTTGCGCTTGAGGTCCTCGTTGTCGTACTTGGCCAGGGCGCGCATCAGGTCTCCGCCCGGCGGGATGTCCACGATCCGGTAGGGCTGGGAGTTGACCGGGACGCGCAGCTCTTCCTTGAACTCCTGTCCGTGCCAGGTCATCATGACCGTGACCTTGGCGAAACTGCGGTTGGGCGGCACCAGGAAGCCCCCGGTGGCCACGATGACCCCGTAGAAGGCGCCGTCGGGCATCCAGTCGCGGAATTCGTAGCGGAATTTCAGCAAATCGCAGGGCGAGGGGACGTTCTCGCCGGTGAAATCCCGGAAGAACAGGTTCTCGTACATGGCCAGGTCTCCCGCGGACGGTACATATCCGGCGGCATCGCCCTTGGGTTTGTCGGTGAAGAGCGCGCTGCCGCGGAAGTCGTCTTCGAACTTGAAGACGGGGCCCTTGTCCGGCTTGACGGGACCGATTTTCCCCGGATGATTCGGATCGCTGTCGTCCACGACGACCAGCTGCATGTCCACGCGGCTCTCGGCGGGCTTGAGCCGCCGCTTGTTGCCGATGGGCGGGAGGAAGTCATGGTCGGGCGTACTCTCCAGCTCTACGAGGAAGCCCTTGAGGGCACGCAGCTCCACGCGCAGGCCAAGGTGGATGCGGTTGATCTTGAAGGTCTCGGTGACTTCCGGACGTTCGCCCCGGGGCTGTACCCGGATGGTGCAGTCGTAACTCTCGATGGTGCCGGCCCGTTCCTTGGCTTCGCCGGATTCGGTCAGGTGGATGCGGAAGAGGTCGGGGTCGTCGTTGCTCTGTTCGATTTCGGCCGAGAAATGCCCGTAGGCCTTCTCGTCCAGGGTGACCTCCAGCCCGTCCGGCTTGGTGGCGGCGCCCCAGAGGCGGAACTCCATGGAGAGCGTCTTGCCCTGTCCGGCCGCGAAGGAGATCGACGGCTCGACCAGGATGGCCGGGGCGTCGATCACGTAGAAGCCGACGTGGTCGAGGAAGCGTCCCTGGGGGGCGTTGACGGCGAAGGTGACTTCGGCCATTTCCGGACAGGAGCCGTCTGCTTCCCGGGTGGCCTCGACCATGGCGGTCATCAGCCGTCCCTCTTTCTTCTGCCCGGTGACCCGGGCGTTCTGCGTCCCGGAGATCTGGATCAGCTTGGTCAGGTCCGGACGGTCGTAGCATTCCCCGTCGGGGGTGTATTCTTCGATGCGGGCGCCGACCTTGACGGGCGGATCGTCCATCACCAGCGTGTCGCCGAAGTCCTTCCAGAGGACCATGCGGAAGATGCTGACCCGCTCTGTCTCAGGCTCTTCCTCCTCTTCTTCTTCCTGCGGCTTGGGCTCCTGCGGCTTGGGCTCCTTCTTTTTCTTGTTCTTCTTGCGGTTCTTGACGAACCGCCAGCCGACATAGACCCCGGGCGGGATCAGGAAAATCTCCCAGGGAAGGTCGATGCCGTCGTTCTCGCCGGGGTCCGGATCGGCGCGCTCCGTGTGCTCGAAGGTCTGGAACAGCTCTCCCTCGAAACGGTAGAAATAGGTCGTCGTGACGAGGAAATAGGGCTTGTAGCGCTCCGTGGACATGGGATCGGTCGCGCCGAAGGAGCTCGAACTGCTCACGCGGACGCGGACCTGGAGGATCAGCTGCCAGGAACCGTCCGGAACGTAATACTCCATCTGGCCCTCCGTGGCATTGGATTTCGGGCTGAAGTAGCCGCTTGACTCCCGGGATGCACAGGCGCCGTACACGGCTTTGTCGAAATCCCAGTAGGGTTCATAGACGGCCTGGCTTCGCTCTACGCCTCTCTGCGTGGACATGGCCGCGGTGATCTCCCAGGTCTCCGGGATCTCCATGAGCGTGGGATCCAGGGATCCGGGATAGACTGGGGAGGAGCCGAAATGCCATTCGATCCCGAGGCGGTCTTCTTCCATGTAGCGGATCCGGCTGGGCGGCGTGGCCCAGTTGACATGGATGTCCACCTCGTCCGTGCGCCGGGTGAAATGGAGGCCTCCGTTGTCGCCTTCGATGTGGCCGACATGGGTGTTGCGGTAGGTGACACGGTTCTCCGTGACGGAGAAATAGGGGATGTTCTCGCTGACTTTTGTCTCCGTGCGCTCCAGGACCCAGTAGCATTCCTGGGCTTCCTGGGCATGGAGACTGAAGCCGGAGAGCAGCAGACCGGAGAGCAGCAGGCGGGGGACGAGGGAGGTTTTCATGGTTGTTCTCTTATCGGAATACGGTTGCTACCAGCCCATGGTCATGGCCAGGATGGCGATGCCGACGAGGATCACGACGATCCATCCGAGCAGGGACCGCTTCTTCTTGGGGGGCGTGGACGTCTCTTGGGCGGCCGGCTGCTGTGGGTATTGCGGCTGTGGCTGCTGGTATTGCGGCTGCTGGTACTGTGGCTGCTGGTATTGCGGCTGGGGCTGCTGGTACTGAGGCTGTTGCGGGTAAGCGGGTTGCGCGTTTTGCGGCTGCGCCGGTTTGGGGGCGCTCCAGCTGGCCACCACGAATTCGCCCTTTTCGGTGGGGGCCTGTACGGAGGTCTCCTGCGCCGGGGTGTCGGAGATCGTCACGGTCGCGCCTTCCGGGGCATCGATGACGATGCCGCCCTGCGGCGTGGTGGTGGCGTGGAAGGGCTGGACCGGCTGGGGTTGGACCGGCTGGGGCTGGACCGGCTGGGGTTGGTCCGGTTGGGACGGGGCGGGACCGGAAGCCCGGGGTGCGGTGGGCGCGGCGGTCGGCGTGCCGCAGCTGGTGCAGAATCGGGCGCCGTCAGCCAGGGGGGCGCCGCAATGGGTGCAGAATGCCATATCTGTGAGTTATTTGGCTTTGGGACAGTGTGTTCGGATGTAGTTGAGGACGAAGTCGTAGTCCTCTTTCGGGACATAGACCTGGTTGCGGTCGAGCCGTTGGTTGACCTTGATGAGCTCAATGTACCGGCGGGGCTTGATCCGCCGGACATTGGCAAAAACGGAGGTGGAGGTGGTGTGGGAGGCGGCGAGCATGCCGGCGCCTACCGTGGAGGGCCGCTTGGCGAGGATGCCCACGAGGACGGTCAGCAGGCCGAGTTTCCGCGCCCGCTGGACCTGGGCGGGTTCCTGATCGTGGATGACGCACTGCTCGTCCAGGGTGAAGTGCACGATGTACTTGCCGCCGTACATCCAGGCGACGATCAGGTAGGAAATCAGGATGAGGACGGCGAAGACGGCCATCACGACCAGCCAGACCTTGGGGTTGCTGCCGCTCCACAAGCGGTCGTTCCATTCGGACTGGAGCGTCCCCCGGGAGGCTAGGCTGATCACGTTGATCAGGAAAGGAATGCTTAGCAAGATGCCGAAAATCTTATATACCACCAGGATGATGGCAGGATTCTTCAGCATTTTGAACTCGTAGGTCCAGCGGTATTTCCCGTCCTGGCAGAGACGGACGCGCGGGCCGTCATAGTTGACGCTCTCCAGATCGCCGGATTGGGCGAGGATGGGTTCCATGCTAGGACAGTCCTAAGGGGTTGAGCTGAATCAGGAGATAGGTGCCAACGCCAATCAGGGCCCACATCCACCACTTGATCTTCTGCTTCTTCTGGGCGGCCTTGACCTTGTCCCAGTAGGACATCTTCTGGGGCTGCTGCGGCTGCTGGTATTGCGGCTGCTGATACTGGGGCTGCTGGTACTGGGGTTGCTGGTAGTTCGGCTGGGGAGCGCCGAAGCGGGCGCCGCAGACGGAACAGAAATTGGCATTGTCGGGGAGCTGGGCCCCGCAGTTGGGACAGTATTTCATAAGCGTTGCTTTTTAACTTTCTGTTTTACAGGTTATTGTGCCTTGGGGCAGTGGGAACGGATGAAGTCGAGCACGAAGTTGAAGCCTTCGTCATCGACATAGACCTGGTTTTTCTTGAGCGTGCCGTTGACCTTGATTACGTTCCGGTCCGGGCTGGCCTTGATGCTCTTGACTTTGCCGAAGCTGGAATACAGGCTGTTGCGGCTGGCGGCGAGGACGCCTGCACCGATGGCGGTCGGGTTGCCTGCGAGAACGCCGGCCAGCATACCGATCCACCCGGCGACCTGGGCTTTCTTGAATTGTCTGGGCAGCTGGATGTGGTTGATGCCTGCATCATCCATCTCGAAGAGGACACAATATTTGCCGCCATACATCAGCGCCAGGATGGAATAGCTCAGCAGGATCAGGACAATGAATCCGAGCAAGACAAAGAAAAACACCTTCGTGATTTCGCCGAAGTCGGAGAATCCGCTCACGATGAGGACAAAAAGCCAGATTCCCGCGATGACGGCGCCGAAAACCTTGAAGAGCGTGATGAGAAGGGTAGGATTCTTGAACATCCTGAGCTCGTACACCCAGCGGTATTTGCCGTCCTGGCAGAGTCGGACGGTGCCGTCCGCCTGGGAGGCGTAGTCCGGTGCCGGGCCGGCAGGTGCGGGGTTGGCCGGCTGGGAATAACCCGGGGCTGGTTGGGCATAGTTCGGGGCCGGCTGGGCGGCGGGTTGCTGCGGGGGATTCCCGACAGGCTGTACAGGTTCGAGGGAAGTTCCGCAATTGCCGCAGAAACGGGCGTCATCGGAGAGCTGTGCTCCACAATTTGGACAGTATTTCATACGCGTGTGATTAGTCGTGTCAAGATACTAAAAAACCCGCCGTATAACGGCGGGATGGACTGTCATAACGTCTAAAACGACTGTCAAAATGTGAAAAACTCCAGATTTTCAAAACAGGGATGTAACTGGCCCGTTTCGATTTTGTGGATCAGCTCTACCACGATATCGTTGCAGGGGGTCGGGCAGTCCACCTTGCGGCCATAGGCACAGACGGCTCCGTTGATGGCGTCCACTTCGGTTTTTTTGCCTTTTTCAAGGTCCTGGAGCATGCTGGCTTTGAGCAGGGCATGCTTGCGGATCGCCAGGGGAATGACCAGGTTGGAGATGGCCTTCTTGACGGGGCCCTTATAGTCCAGCAGTTTTACGATGTCCTTGCCCTGTACGGGCTCGATCCGGATACCGCCTTTGGCGCAGACGTCGATGCATTCTTTGATCAGGGCCTGGACGATTTTGCGCGACCTTTTGTTTCCTGCGGCTTCGCCGAAAGTGCATCCCAATACGGCGCTCATTGCGGAGAAAGATGCGTTGATCAGGAGTTTGCTCCACCGGGTTCCGATGAAATTGGGCTCCAGGTCCACGGGGCCCATCAGCGTCAGCAGCTGCTTGACTTCAAGCAGGTGCGGATGCGGTTTTTCTGCAAAAGAGCCGAGCGAGAAAGTCAGACTGTCCGGTTCGCTGGTCAGTTCGCACACGCCGGGGCCCTGCATCGTCGCTCCCCAGGCTACGGTGCAGCCCAGCACATGGTCCTCTCCGACGATTTCTGCGATCTGCAGTTCCGGCAAACCGTTCTGCAGGGTCACGATGACACCGTCCTCTGCGAGGAAGTCTTTGAGGAAAGCAACGGTTTCAGCGTTCTGCAGCTGTTTGGTCATCAGGAAGATGATATCATAGGTACCGGACATCTCTTCCGGTGTATAGGCGGTGACGGGTTGGATGAAATCCACCGTTCCCGTAATGCGCGCCCCATGCTCCTGCAGGGCGGCGATATGGGCTTTGTTATGGTTGACGAGCTCGATCTGCCCGCCGTTTTTTGTAATGAACGCACCCAGAATGGTCCCGAGGGATCCGGCTCCGTAAATTGCTGATCTCATAATGCAAAAATAATGTTTTTACATTTTTTTTGCAAAATGCTATCTGACAACGCGGCGGGCTTTTTTGAACAGTGCTTTGGAAGGTGTTGCCGTACCGTCGTATGGCAGGAGATACCAGCGGACGGTCCAATCGAGCTCAGAACCGGGTTCCAGGGTGGTATAGGGGCCCTGCTCTTCGACTTCGACAAAGGTCTTCCCGGTGTTGACATAAATCTGGATCTCTGCTTCCGCAGGTGCAGGCTGGGTAGCATCCAGGTCCTGGAATTTTTTAATGAAGAGCAGACCGTTGTCCGCAAAGCCGAGCCAGCCTCTGCCGTCCGCGTTGACCTTCCGGTTCTCCCGGGCTTCGTCTACGGTGTACCAGGCGCCTTTGTATTTGTATTCAAAGGGGAGGGAGGTCATCCCGTTGGCTCCGGTGACTTCCTGGGCATCGAAGAACAGGAGACCGCCGTTGGGCACGCGGGAAATTTCCCAGGGGGCGACCCGCCGGGTTTCCCCGGATTCGTTGACGATCGTGTATTTGATGACGAAAGCGCCGTCCTGGGGGTCCGTGCTGAATTCTTTGCGGATGCGGTATCCGAAACGTTCGGATTTCTGTCCGGTCAGCACCAGGCGCCCGTCCTGGACGGAGGCTTCGTAGGGTTTGCTGTCGTATTCCGCCACCGGCGGCCAGTCCCATTCTGCCTGCGGGCTGGTCCAGAATGTGCTTCCGAAGGAGTTCGGGAAACGGGTTTGCGACAGTACTTCTTTGTCCTGCAGGCGGAAGGAGAGGATCTTGCCGCCCCGTGCGGCATCGACGGTCATCGTGACGCCGCCGGATGAAAGGCTGTATCGGGAGTCGTCCAGGGTTTGTACGTTTTGGGCGGAGGCGACCCACCCCAAAGCGAGGGATGCAAGCAGCGGGAGATAGAATGCTTTCATATCATTTCCTTTTTTCGAAACAAAAATAACAATTCCGCCGGGTCCTGGATGGCCCCGGCGGTTCAAATGTTTTCAATAATCCGTCAACCTGGTCAGCGGACAAAGACCGGCCTGACAGGCAGACCGTCTCCGCAACTGCACTGGT
>JAILAO010000050.1 GCA_024681565.1 Bacteroidales bacterium | reverse complement strand
ATGTTGGTCTCGACCGGCGTGATGTTGAAGAACAGGAAGCCGTTGTCGCGGTACAGCTTGGTGACGTCCAACTCATTCTGCTTGCCGCCGCCGTAGAGGCGTTTCTCCATCGTGACCATGTCATAGACATCTCCCTTCTGGATGCCGAGCACCTCGTTGAGCGTCTCCGTGCCGTACACGGAATTGCCGGTCCAGGTCAGGTCACGGAAATAATACTGGTCGCCTTCTTCGAACACGAGGTCGATCCCGAGCCGGCCCGGCTCCACGTAATAAATGGAGTCGCGCACCAGACGGGCGTCGCGGTAGCCGGCTTCGTTGAAGGCGCTCACGGCCGCCTTTTTGTCATTGGCGTATTCTTTTTCATTGAACTTCTTGCTGCTGAAGAAGTTATAGATTTTGTTGGATTTCGTTTTCTTCATCGAACGGGCAAGTTTAAACTCGCGCACATGCTCGTTTCCGATGAAATGGATGTCCTTGATGCGGACCTTTTCGCCTTTGTCGATGGCGAAATTGACCCGGATTGCGTTCTTGACCACCGAGTCGCGCTGGACCTCGGTCTTGACGTCGCAGAGCAGGAAGCCCTTTTCGGCGAAATAACGCTTGATGATGTCCGAGGAGGTTTTTTCCACATATTCTGAGAACTCGCCGCCACGGCGCAGATTGAGCCGTTCCTCGATATCCTTGCGTTCTCCGGATTTGACTCCGGAGAAAGTCCAGCGGGACACGCGCGGACGTTCCTTGATCTTGATGCGGAACCAGACGGAATCGCGGGCCGTATCCAAACTGTCGATCTCGAGGGAGACGTCTTCGAAGAAACGCTGCAGCCAGAGACGGCGGACCACATTGGACAGGTCTTCGCCCGGGACGGTCACCTCCATCCCCTTGTGCAGACCGGTCTGGGAGATGATCTGCTGTTCGCCGAAATATGTATTCCCCTCGACCTTGACGCCGGCGACTTTATATTTCTGGGGATGGTTGTAGTCCACTTCGACATCCGTCCCCTGCGCCCGGAGTACAACCGGTGCAAGAAGCAGAGCCAGAAGGGTCAATATCCGTCCTAATCTCATATCCATTCGATAAATGTGCAAATATACCCAATTATTTGATTTTTCCGAAACGCCGGTCGCGGGAAGCGTATTCTTCCAGGGCCGCCAGGAAGGCCTCTTCCCGGAAGTCCGGCCACAGGGTCTCGGTAAATACAAATTCGGTGTATGCCGTCTGCCATAGCAGGTAATTGCTTATTCTTTTTTCTCCCGAGGTGCGGATCAGCAGATCCGGATCCGGAATGCCTGCGGTCACCAGGTGGCGGGTCAAATCTTCAGGCCGCACCCGGTGCCCGGGATTATTCATCAAATCGTGTGCCATTTTTTCGGCCGCCTGAAGAATATCCCACTGTCCGCTATAACTCAGGAAAAGAATCATCGTGAGCCCTTTGTTGCCGGCAGTATTCTCCATCGCCCGGTCAATGTCCGCATTGATTTCATCCGAGAGACGGGCACGGTTGCCCAGTACGACGAAACGGACATCGTACTTCCGGAACGTATCCATCTCCCGCACCATCGCGCGGCCGATCAGTTCCATCAGCCCGTTCACTTCCGCTTCGGGTCTCCCCCAGTTCTCCTCAGAGAATGCGAAGAAGGATACATAGGGGATTTTCCATTCCACGGCGGCGCCCATGACCGCACGGACACTGTTGACACCTTCGAAGTGTCCCTGGATTCTCTCTTTTCCCCTTTCCTTGGCCCAGCGGCCGTTGCCGTCCATGATGATGGAGACGTGCTGCGGTAATTTAGTCGGTACTTGCATGTTTTTACTCTGAATCGCTGCCGTTCCGGACATCTTCTCCCCATAGCAGGCGGGAGCGCAGCGCATTGATAAAATTGGAATGGCCGGGACGCAGGCGCTTCAAGCGCGTGGGCGCGGCACAGACTTCGATCCGGCAGTCCACCGGGACCGTATAATTGCGATTGTCCATCGTGAGCACCGCACGGTCGTCGCGGGAATGGAGGGAAATCCGCAGGCGGGAGGTTTCCGGCACGATCAGCGGCCGGACATTGAGGTTGTGCGGAGAAATCGGAGCGACGATGAAAACCTTGGTTTCAGGCAGGCAGATCGGTCCGCCGACGCTGAGGGAATATGCCGTAGAACCGGAACTGGTAGCGACCAGCAGGCCGTCCGCCCAATAGGTCGGCAGGGCGGCGCCGTCCACCTCCACATCCACGCCGAGCATCGAGGCTCCCATCCGGGATACGCTCATCTCATTGAGGGCGACAGAACAGCTTTCTCCGGCGGGAAGCGCATCGCAGCGGACCTGCAGCAGTTCCCTTTCTTCTACGATATAGTCTTTTTCATGGAGAGACTCCAGGATCGCATCGGGGTCACTTTCGGACAGGAAACCCAGACGGCCGAAATTGACCCCCAGCACCGGGACACCGGCCGGAACGGCCAGGTTGGCGGCCGACAGAAAAGTCCCGTCGCCGCCCAGACTGAGCAGCACGTCCGTATCTGGCTGGAAATCGGAAATATGTCCGACAGGATAAAGGATATGCCCCGCTGCCCGGAAACGGTCCAGCAGCGCTTCCACGCGGGAATCGCCCTTGAGCCGCTGTTTCTTGATATAATAGGCCAATTTCATTTTGGACTTCAAATTTAGCACTTAATTTACAATAATTGTATAGAAATGCTTACTTTTGTGTGTTTTTAATGTCAATTGAAATGACCCGCTTAAGTGTAAATATCAATAAGATTGCCCTGCTGCGCAACGCCCGCGGCGGCAACATGCCGGATGTCCTGAAAGCCGCTCTCGACTGCGAGAAATTCGGAGCGCAAGGCATCACGGTCCACCCCCGTCCGGACGAGCGGCACATCCGCTACAGCGACGTCCGCATCCTGCGTCCCGCGGTCAGGACCGAGTTCAACATCGAGGGCAACCCGACCGGCAGTTTCACCGCCCTGGTCTGCGAAGTCGTTCCCGACCAGGTGACCCTGGTCCCCGACGCACCGGATGCGCTGACATCCAATGCCGGCTGGGACACCATCCGCAACCATTCCTACCTGAAACGCATCTGCGCCACATTCAAAGAGCGCGGCATCCGCACCTCCATCTTCATCGATCCCGATCCCAAGATGGCCGAAGGGGCCTTCAAATGCGGCGCCGACCGGGTCGAACTCTACACGGCCGCCTACGCGGAAGGATATGCCCGCGACCGCGAAGCGGCCATCGCTCCCTATCTGGCGACCGCCGAAGCCGCCCGTGACCTGGGACTCGGCCTCAACGCCGGCCACGACCTGTCCCTGGAGAACCTGGCCTGGTTCATCCGGACGATTCCCTGGACGGACGAGGTCAGCATCGGGCACGCGCTGATCTGCGATGCCCTCTACCTGGGATTGGAGACAACTATCCGGGAATATTTATCGCAGATTCAGAATTTTTAACTACTTTTGCATTTCATTATCCGATTATAAGTAATAACGTATAAAAATGAAGAAATTACCGCTTATCCTCAGCATCGTCGCCCTCGCCGGCGTGATCGCACTGGCCATCGTCGACCTCACCAAAGGCAGCAAGAAGCAGGCAGACCCCGTCCAGACCGAGGCCGATGCCCAGAAAGGGGCCATCGTTTATTTCAACCTGGACCGCGTCCTGGCCGAGTATGATATGGCCAACGACCTGCGCAGCGTCTTTGAGACCAAGGCCAACAGCATCAACCAGGAAGTACAGCGCCGCGTCAACAAGTTCCAGAAGGACGCCAACGCTTTCCAGGACAAGATCAACAAGGGTCTTCTGACCCAGTCCACCGCCCAGCTTCAGGGCCAGAAACTGCAGGAGCAGCAGGCCAGCGTCGAGAATTACGCCAACCAGAAGCAGCAGGAGATCATGGAGGAGCAGCAGGTAATGCTGAATCAGATTTACGATGCCGTCAAGACTTTCATCGACGGCTATAACGAGACGCAGGGCTATGCCATGATCGTCGCGACCGGTTCTTCCGCCATCATTTCCGGAGACATCTTCCCGAATCCGATTGTCACCGGCGCCGCCGAACTCGATATCACCGACGCACTGATCGAAGGCCTCAACGCCGCCTACGTCAAGGAAAAGGGCAAAACGGAGTAAGGGTTGAAGATCGCCATCCTGTCCTGCTTCCACCCTTATCGCGGGGGTATCGCCCAGTTCAACGCCAACCTTTATGAGGAGCTGGGCAAAGAGCACGACGTCCGTGCATACAATTTCAGCAGGCAGTATCCCGATCTCCTCTTCCCCGGCAGGACCCAATACGTAACACCCGAAGATGAAGCCGTATCCATCGAGGCCGAAGCCTTGCTGGATACGGTTAATCCTTTCTCCTGGGTCCGTACGGCAAAGGCCATCCGGAACTGGGATCCCGACATCCTCCTCGTCCGTTATTGGATGTCCTGGTTCGCCCCGTCCCTGGGATGGGTAGCCCGGCATGTCGGCGGACACTGCCGGGTCGTCGGCATCCTGGACAATGTCATTCCGCATGAGCGGCATTGGTTTGACGCGCCGCTCACCCGCTGGTTCCTCCAGGGACTGGACGCAGCCGTGACCCTCTGCGAAGAGGTTTCCCGGGACCTGCTGACCCTGCGCTCCGATATCCCCCATACCGTCCTGCCCCATCCCATCTACACCCACTTCGGGGCGAAACTCCCCAGAGAAGAGGCTGAACGCATCCTCGGCTTGAAGTCCGGGAAAAAGACCCTGCTCTTTTTCGGCCTGATCCGGGAATACAAGGGGCTGGACATCCTGCTGCGGGCCTTCGACCTGCTGGACGACAGTTATCAGCTGGTCATTGCCGGAGAGCCCTACGGTTCATTCGAGCCCTATCAAAAACTCATCGATGCCGGCCGGGACCCCGGAAGCATCCATGTCTTCCCGGACTACATCCGGGATTCGGAGGTCAAACGTTATTTCTCCGCGGCGGACCTGACCGTCCTCCCCTACCGCAGCGCCACCCAGAGCGGCATCAGTTCCGTCTCCAATCACTTTGAGGTCCCGATGGTGGTTACGGACGTAGGCGGCCTGAAAGAGACCGTCGGAGACCGCGGCACGGGAATTGTCTGCAAAGAAGGTACGCCAGCCTGCGTGGCCGAAGCCATCCGCAGCTATTTCAGCGACCCGCTGTTACGGAAACGTCTCGGCATCGGTATCCGCGCTGAGAAAGAACGGCTCTCCTGGAGCCGGTTCAGCCATGACCTGACCGACTTTTTCGATAGAATAAAATAGGAATCATGAAGAAATACTGTCTCATCCTACTCCTCTTCTGCGCGCTGCCCGTCTGTGCGTCGGCCCAGTGGTATCTGTTCCCCGGCAAAAAGAAGCAGCAGAAACAGCAGCAGACCACCGTGCAGGACACGGCACGCCGCATCCGTCCGGACAGTACCCTGCTCCGCCCCGGAACGGATACGCTGTCCGCGGCCCTGGGAGATACGCTTGCCGCAGCCGACAGCCTGCCCCTTCCTGACATCTTTGTACTCGATATCCCTTCCGTCATCCAGGTCGGCCTGATCCTTCCGCTGCAGGCTTCCGACAAAAAACCCAGCGAGAACTTCCTGGATTTCTACAGCGGAGCGCTGTTGGCGCTCCGGGAACTCGGAGAGCAAGGCTTACGGGTGGAACTTCAGGTGTTTGATTCCCAGGGACAGAAGAAAGGGGTGCCCCAATCGCTGATCGAACAGGCGGACGTCATCCTCGGTCCGGTCACGCCTGAGGCCATCCTGGAAACGCTTCCGCTCTGCGGAAAAGACAAAGTCCTGATCTCCCCGCTGGACCCGAAAGCGGCCGAACTCGCCGCCACCGGTCCGGTCGTCCAGTCGCCTTCTCCCTGGACGGCCCAGGTCGACGACCTGGTCCGCTGGGTCGGACAGGACCGCCTGCTGGGTCCGGAACTCTATCTGGTCCGCGACACGGCCGCCTTCCTCCCCGGAGAACAAAGCGAGCGTCTCGTCAGGAAACTGCAGGAGCGGGGCATCTCCTACCACAGCGTCCTGGCCGTCAAGGACATCCCGTTCCAGAAAGACCAGCCCGTCCATGTCATGGTCGCTTCGGACCGGGACAACTTTATCACGGGCGTAGTACGCAATCTGAGCATCGAGGGAGCCCGCAACAACAACATCGTCCTCTACGGTACGTCCCGCATCCGGACCAACGGCACCAGCACGGCAGACCTGCACAACACGAAGGCCCACCTGACCACTTCCTATTTCATCGATTACGAAGACCCGGAGGTGAAACGTTTCATTCTCGCATACCGCGCACTGTTCCAGGACGAGCCCGGATCGTTCGCCTTCCAGGGTTATGACACCATGTACTATTACGTCTCGATGTGCAGCAAGTACGGCCGGCAGTGGTTCAAGAAACTGGATGAGTACGAGAAGACGGGGCTGCAGTCGGATTTCCGCTTCGAAGAAGAGAGCGGCCGCATCAATCAGGCCGTCCGGCGCGTCGTGTATAATACAGACCTCACGACAGTCCGCCAGTAATCAAGCTCCGGCAAGCAGATCCCGCGCGTTGGCTATCGCCGCTTCGGTGATGGAAGCGCCGGACAGAAGACGGGCGATCTCCATCGTCCGTTCTTCGTTTTGCACCTCCCGGATGGAAGAGACGGTCCTGCCGTCGGCGGAAACGGATTTGGTAACCACATAATGGGCATCGCCCTTGGCGGCCACCTGCGGAAGATGGGTGATGGAGAAGACCTGCATGTCGCGGCCCATCTCACAGATCATCCGGCCCATCTTGTCCGCGACACTGCCGCTGACACCGGTGTCGATCTCATCGAAAACCAGCGTGGGCATACCGACGAATTTCGCCATCATAGCCTTCAGGCTGAGCATAATCCGGGAAAGTTCTCCGCCCGAGGCACATTTGGACACATCCACGGGATCCCGCCCGGTGGATGAGAACAGATATGACACCCGGTCGGTACCCGTGGCGCTCTCCGGGGCCTGGGATACAGCTACATCGAAAACGGCACGGTCCAGTTCCAGGAAGCGGAGCGATTCCGTGATGGCCGCAGCAAAACCGGGAGCGGCGGCACGGCGCGCCTGCGTCAGGGCGTCACAGGCCGCAGAATAACGGGCGGCAGCCGCCTTCTCCGCCTTTTCAAGATCAAGGATACGGTCCTCCACGGCCGCCGAGTCAAAAAGCATCTCGTTGAAATGCTCCCGCACGGCAATCAGTTCGTCAACCGTTCGGCAGTCGTGCTTCTTCAGCAAAGAATAGAGCCGGGACATCCGTTCCTCGACCGCTTCCAGGCGTTCAGGAGAAAGGTCCACCCGGGCATCCAGCGTCTCCAGTTCGGAACCGATGTCGTCCAGTTCAATCCGGGCAGAGTCCAGCCGGGACTGCAGTCCGGCCACGGCAGGGAGA
>JAILAO010000037.1 GCA_024681565.1 Bacteroidales bacterium | reverse complement strand
GGGGAAAATCCCGGGCACGTAGGTCAGGTACATATGATATTCCCGGCCGTCGTCCACGACAGCCGGAGCCCAGTAGGTGGGCGCGGCGTCGGGCCGGTAATCGATCTGAGCATCCTGCAGGTAGCTCCAGTGGACCAGGTCGTCGGAAGTGGCGATCCCGATGGGGGAGCCATGGACCCATTCGGCGCCCCGGCCGTCGCGCAGGTCCGCCCGGCGGCTGGTATAGAACATATACCACTGTCCGGTCTCACGGTCCTGTATGATCTCCGGATCGGTCGGGCCGCCGTGAACGGGATCGGTATAGAGCGGTTTCGGAGCGGCGCCCCGGAAATGCTCCAACAGGGCATCTAGTACCGTATCTTCTACCTGGAATGCCGTACCGTGGCGGATGCCTTTCGGCAGCGACAGCAGGTCGGCGGGCACTTCCGTCCAGGTCTTGCCGTGGTCCGTGCTGCGCACGGCGCCGTAACGCCCCTCCCGGTAGCGGTCGAAATAGACGATCAGCGAACCGTCCTCCAGGAAAAGGGGAGAAGGGCCTTCCGCCCAATAGTCACCGTGGATGGGAGCGGATACTTTTGTGGAAAAGCCGCGGCGCATGCTTTTGCTGCGCGTCACGCGAAGGTTTTTCTCCGCCGGGGCGGAGTTTTCGTTCTTGACGACCATCAGCAGTCCGCCGGTCTGCGGGTCGCGGACGACGGCTGCGTCGATGGCGCTGAATCCGGGGTCGAAATAGAGCCGCGTGGGGGTGAAGGTTTTAAAGTCCTTCGTGGTGGTGCAATAGATCCGGTGGTTGAGCCCTTTCTCGGACTCGGAGGTCGCCACTTCGCCGTGGCGTCCCGGGATGGTCGTGGCCCAGAGGATCCAGTAGGTCTGCGTGGGCGCATCGTAGAACAGTTCCGGCGCCCAGCAGTTGTGGGCGTCCGCTTCGTGCATCATCACCGGAATGGCTTGCTGCTCAGACCAGTGGATGAGGTCGGGCGAGGAGGCGTAGCCGATGATCCGGTCCGTCCAGCTGGACGTCCAGACCAGATGGAAAGTCCCGTCCGGTCCCTGGCAGATGCTGGGGTCGCGCATCAGCCTGTCGTCCCCGATCTGCGGGACAAGCAGGGAGTTCCCTTCGGCGACCGGCGTCCAGTTGTAACCGTCGCGGCTGTAGGCGAGATGGAGTCCGTCGGCCTGGCCGACGAAATAGGAAAAGATGTAGGAAACGAGGAGTACTAACGGTTGCATATCGGTAAAGGGCTATCTTCCGGGGGCGAACCCGCCGATCTTCATCTCTTCTCCATCCGGGTTGAATTCGTCCCAGGATACGTTCCTGACAATGATGTTGCGGGTGTTTTTCACGTCGTTGATGAATTGGGTAAGCCGTCCGATGTGGACATCCTCGATGGTTACGCCGTCGATCGGGTCACGTTCGTCGCCGTTGAATTCGTAGACGGCCTCCGCCTGCCGGCAGGTGGCGCCGCGGATGCCGATGTTGCGGATGCGGGTGATCTTCGTCTCGAAGGTCGGGACGATGTCGCGCCACTGGTACAGCACGTCGGTATCGATCTCGATGATGCGGTTGGCCTTGTCGGCACTGACATTCTCCATCCAGATGTCCTCCAGGAATCCGCCGCGGCGGTGATTGGTCTTGAGGTAGAGCATCCGGTACACGGCATCGGTGGATTTGCAGTCATGCATATAGATCCTCCGAACGCCGCCGGCCATCTCCGATCCGATCCCCATCAGGCAATGTCCCTGGACGACTTCGCAGTTGCGTACGACCACGTCCTGGGTCGGGGTGTCGAGCCTCCAGGCATCCTGGTTGCGGCCGGATTTGATCACCACCGCATCGTCTCCCTGGTCGAAGACACAGTCTTCCACAAGCGTGTGCTGGGTCATCTCCAGATCGATGCCGTCGTTGTTGTGTCCGTGGGCATAGACGTGCAGACCGTGGACCCAGGCATCTTTGCACAGATAAAGGTGGATGGTCCAGAACGGACTGTCTTGGATGCGGAAATCCGACAGCTGCACATTGGTACAGCGGTTGAACTGGATGAGGTGCGGACGCATGTTGGCTTCCCCCTCGTCCATCCTGCGGTGCTCGACAGGGACGCCGGTGGAGCACATCGCATAGAGCTGGCGCGTGGCCTGGATGTGCGATTCGGGGCGCTCGAACCAGGTTTTCCAGAAATCCATCTTGGGATGGATGAGCCCCGGGCCGCCTATGCCTACGTTTTCACATCCGTAGGCATAGATCAGCGGGGAATAATTCATGCATTCCGTCCCTTCCCAGGAAGTGTGGACGGCCGGCAGGTAGAGTTCCGGGTCGTCTTCGAAGACCAGCTCGGCGCCTTCGGACAGCCAGAGCTGGCAATTGCTTTCGAAGTGGACGGGCCCGGTGAGCCATTGTCCGGCAGGCACCACGACCCGTCCGCCTCCGGCCTTGCGGCAGGCGGCCATCGCTTTGGAAAAAGCCTGCGTGGTCGCTGTCACGTTGCCCGGCCTGGCGCCGAACTTCGTGATCGGAAAGTCTTTCGCCGGGAAGACATACATCTCCAGCGGTTCGAATCCGAACGGGGATTCCGGGGCGGTGATGACGGTCTGTGCCGGGGCGCAGAGGCTGCCTGCGAACAGCAGGGCGAGCGGGAGGAGAAAACGGGTGATATGCATGGTATTTGTTTGGGTTTACTTGTAGAGGGCGTGGGCGCCGAGCATCGCCTGCGGGTTGAGGGCCTCGTCCAGCTTCTCTTTCGTCATCAGTCCTTCTTCGAGGACGAGGTCATAGACGCTGCGGCCGGTCTCGAGGGCCTTTTTGGCGACTTTGCTGCTGCCCTTGTAGCCGCTGTACGGGTTGAGGGCGGTCACGATGCCGATGGAATGCTTGACCATCTCGTAGCAATGGTCGGCATTGACCGTGATGCCTTCGATGCATTTGGTGCGCAGGGTGTCGATGACGTTGCAGAGCCAGGTGACGCTCTCCAGGATGGATTCGCAGATGACCGGTTCCATCACGTTGAGCTGCAGCTGGCCGGCTTCGGCGGCGAAGGCCACGGTGGTATCGTTGCCGATGACCTTGAAGCAGACCTGGTTGGTTACCTCGGGGATGACGGGGTTGACCTTTCCGGGCATGATCGAGGAACCCGGCGCCATCGGCGGGAGGTTGATCTCATGCAGGCCGCAACGCGGGCCGGAGGCCATCAGACGGAGGTCGTTGCAGATCTTGGAGAGCTTGATAGCCAGACGTTTGAGCGCAGCGGAATAGCTGACGTACGCCCCGGTGTCCGGGGTGGCTTCCACGAGGTCTTCGGCTTTGGTGAGGGTGTCGCCACAGAGTTCGGACATCCGGCGGGTGCAGAGTTCCGCGAATCCCGGAACGGCGTTGAGGCCGGTGCCGATGGCGGTGCCGCCCATGTTGATCTCGCGCAGCAGCACGGCGTTGCGTTCGAGGTTGGCGATTTCCTCTTCCAGGTTGTTGGCGAAGGCGTTGAACTCCTGTCCGGCGGTCATCGGGACGGCGTCCTGCAGCTGCGTGCGGCCCATCTTGATGTAGTCCTTGAATTCCACTCCCTTGGCCCGGAAAGCGGCGATCAGCGCCCCCAGGTTGCCGACCAGTTTCTTGTTCATCCGCACGAAGGTGTAGCGGAACGCGGTCGGGTAAGCGTCGTTGGTGGACTGGGCGCAGTTGACGTGGTCGTTGGGGGAGCAGTACTGGTATTCGCCCTTTTTGTGGCCCATGAGTTCGAGCGCGCGGTTGGCGATCACTTCGTTGGCGTTCATGCTGACGGAGGTGCCGGCGCCGCCCTGCATCA
>JAILAO010000024.1 GCA_024681565.1 Bacteroidales bacterium | reverse complement strand
AGGGCGATCAGGTGACCGTCCCGCTGGATGACCAGGGATTCGCCGATGCCTTCCATACTGTTGATCACATTCTCGATCTCCTCCGGATAGATGTTTTCCCCGGAGGCACCGACGATCATATTGCGCAGGCGTCCGCGTATGGAATAACGGCCCTTCGCGTCCATGCAGGCGAGGTCGCCGGTACGGAACCAGCCGTCCTGGCTGAGGACCGACTGCGTCCGCTCATAATCCTTGTAATAGCCCATCATCACGTTCGGGCCCTTGACGGCGATTTCACCGAGTCCCGTCTCCGGATTGATGTTCTCCAAACGGATCCGGACGCCATGGGTTGCAGGACCGGTCGTACCTACGTGGGTCTTGAAGGGCGCGGCCGCACAGACCAGCGGAGCCGTCTCCGTGAGGCCGTAGCCGATGCCGTACGTGAAACTGGCACGGTGCAGGAAGGTCTCCACCTCGGTATCCAACTTGGCGCCGCCGATGCCGAAGAAATGCAGGCGGCCGCCGAAGATATTGCGGAGCTTGAAGCCGATCAGCACGCAGAGCAGCCGGGGCATGTGCTCCTTCAGGTAGGTCAGGAACTTGCTGCCGCGGACCGTCGGAACTACGCTGTTCTTGTAAATCTTCTCAATGATGAGCGGAACGGAAAGGATCGTGGTCGGACGGACTTCTTTCAGGGTCTGAAGCAGGACGGAGGGCGTGGGAACCTTTTGCAGGTAGCACACCCGGGCTCCGACGGAGAAAGGATAGAGCAACCCGAGGGTCATCTCATAGGTATGGGCCATCGGGAGGATGGACAGAAAGACGGAATGCTTGTTCTCCGGCTGCGCATACCACGAGTCCAGGACCGATGCGCAGAAATTCCGGTGGCTGAGCATCACGCCTTTTGGGCTGCCCGTCGTCCCGGAAGTATAGATGAGCGCCGCCATGTCCATCGGGTTGGGCGTGGCCACGCGACCGTCGCAGGTAAAGGCGTCGTCGGCATGCTTGATGAAACTGAAATCCTCGATGTCGATCACCAGTGCCAGCCGCTCCATCATCTCTTCGCTGAGTTTTTTCATCTGGCGGCGGGAGACGAAGATGGCCTTGGCTTCAGAGTGCACCAGGATGTTTTCCACCTCGCTGCTGGACAGTTCGTTGAGCATCGGGACAGCGATGCGTCCATAAGCCGTGATGGCAAAAAAGGCAATTCCCCAATGCGGCATGTTCTCCGAGAGGATGGCCACCTTGTCAAAGGCACCGATGCCGAAATTGGACAGGATCCGGGAAAGGTTCTCGCAACTTTCCTTATAATGGGCATAGGTGTAAGTCTGTCCGCCATCCGTGAACTGTGCGGCGGTCCGCTTGGCGAATTTGGTCGCAGCGTGGTCGTAGAGGTCGAAAAGGGTCTTGAATTCGTGTCTCATCAGTGGGTCAGATAGTGGTCGGGGTGACGGGCGCCGAGATCCATGGATTCGTAAATTTCCTGGATACGGCGGGTATCAGCGGCGGCATCGTCCGTCAGTTCGAACTTCTGTCCGCGGCCGACGCGTTTGCGCTTCCAATCGAAATAGCCCAGATAGACGGGGACGCCGGATTCCCGGGCAATCAGGTGATATCCGCTCTTCCAGCGCCTGACAGGCTTGCGTGTGCCCTCAGGCGCAATGGCCAGATGGAAGGTCTCGCGGGTCTTCATTTCGGAGATCAGGCTGCGCACCAGGGCGCCGGAATTGGCCCGGTCCACCGGGATGCCGCCCATCGCCCGCAGGATCCAGCCCAACGGAGGGAAGAACATCTCCTTCTTGACCATGCAGAGACCGTCTCCACCGATAGATTTAAAATACAGGTAGGAGATGAAAAAATCCCAGACTGTTGTATGCGGAGCACCGAGAATGATGCATTTCTTCTCCTCGGGCAACGGCTCCACGGCCGTCCACCCGAGCACCCGCAGGAGCCAGCCGCAGAATTTACGCCACCCCTTCATATCCATGCAGTTTTCGGTAAGTCTCAAGCCCCTCGCCAAGGATATGCAGGGCTTTTTCCAGTTCGGGGACCTCCAGCACATAGGCGATGCGCGCGTGGTTCCGGCCCACGCCCGGAGTCTTGTAGAACGAAGCGGCGGGGGTCACCATCGTGGTGGCACCGTCGATCCGGAAATCGGTCAGCATCCAGCGGGCGAAATCTTCCGCATTTTCAACCGGCAGTTCGGCCACGGTATAGAAGGCGCCGAAAGGTTTGGGTGCAAAGACACCGGGGATGTCGTTCAGCATCCGGACAGCGCAGTCGCGCCGACGGATGTACTCTTCCCGCACCTCGTCAAAATAGCTCTGGGGCGTATCCAGGGCGCCGATCGCGGCATACTGGCCAAGTACCGGCGGGCACAGACGCGACTGGGCGAACTTGAGCGCCGCGGCCATCACCTCCTTGTTGTGGGAGACGATGCAGCCGATACGGGCGCCGCAAAGGTTGTAGCGCTTGGAGACGGAATCCACCAGGATGACGTTCTGCCCGCATCCGGGGATGTTCATGGCCGAGAAATGCGGCTCTTCGGTGTAGCAGAACTCCCGGTACACCTCGTCCGAGATCAGGAAAAGGTCATGCCGGCGGCAGAAGTCGCCGATGGCGAGCATTTCCTCTTTCGTAAACAGTTTTCCGGACGGATTGCAGGGGTTGCTGATCAGCACGGCACGCGTATGCGGGGTCACCAGCTTCTCGAATTCGGAAATATCCGGCACCTTGAAACCTTCTCGGATATCCGTCGGGACGGCCTTCAGGGTAATGTTGTTGAGATAGGCGAACGTCTGGTAGTTGGTATAGAACGGCTCCACGACAATGATCTCGTCGCCCGGGCCGGCGGCTATCTGCATCGCCACAGCAAAGGCTTCGCTTCCGGCAACGTCGACGAGCAGTTCAGACACTTCGATGTCGATGCCGATCTTTTTGTAATACTTGTTCACAAGGCCTTCCCGGAGTTCGATCAGGCCGGCGGAATTCGTATAGGACAGATGGTGCATCCCCCGGCATTTCGAGACAACGGCTTCGAAAGCACAGTCCGGAGACTTGATATCAGGTGCACCGACATTGAGATGATATACTTTGACGCCCTGCGCCTTGGCAGCGTCGGACAGCGGGACGAGCTTCCGGATGGCAGAGGCAGGCATCGCCTGCGTTTTGGCGGAAATGTGCAACGGCATAATACTACTAATTTAACTGATTCTTGCAAAAATATCCAAATAATCTCAAATTGCCCATAGTATAAGCGAAAAATCTGCCAAAAAAGAACGGGATTTGTCCAATCGTTGTTTTTTGTGTATCTTCGCCATCCTTTTAAAGACCACGCTATCCATGGAAAAGATACTGAATCAGGAATTCGGCGGAGAACGGCCGCTCTACAACAGGCACGGACTCTATCTCGAGAACGTCACCATCCACAAAGGAGAATCCTCGATCAAGGAAGGCTCCGACATTGAAGCACGCCGTTGCCGTTTCGAAGGGAAATATGTTTTCTGGTGCTGCGAGAACTTCCGTGCGGAAGACTGCGTTTTCACCGAAGGCGCCCGTTCGTCGCTGTGGCACAGCCGCGGCATGGAGTTGCTGGACTGCCGCCAGGAGGCTCCCAAGATGTTCCGGGAGAGTTCGGACATCCGGCTCCGCAACGTCGTGATGCCCCATGCCCAGGAGACTTTCTGGTCCTGTGACGGGATCGACATCGAGCACGTGGAGGCCCGCGAGGCCGACTACATCTTCATGCACTGCAGCAACATCAAGGTCCGCGACCTGAAGCTTTTCGGCAACTATTCCTTCCAGCATGCCAGGAACGTGGAGATCCGCGACAGCGACCTGCAGAGCAAGGATTCCCTCTGGGAAACGGAGGACGTGACCGTCTATGACTCCTTCATCAACGGGGAATACCTCGGCTGGCACTCCAAGAACCTGCGCCTGGTGCGCTGCCGTATCGGCGGCACCCAGCCGCTATGCTATGCCGACGGACTGGTGCTCGAGGACTGCAGTTTCGAACCCGACGCCGACCTGGCGCTGGAGTATTCCGATGTCCGGGCCACCATCCGGGGGCACGTCACCTCCATCAAGAACCCCCGTTCCGGTTCCGTCCGGGCCGATTCCTGCGGAGAACTGATCCTGGACAGCAACATCAAGGCGCCGGCCGACTGCATCATAGAAATCGGAGGAAAAAGAATCTGATGAAATCGCTCAAAGAACTCTACAAGATCGGCCGGGGCCCTTCCAGCAGCCACACCATGGGGCCGCAGAAGGCCGCAAACGCTTTTGCCGCCCGGCATCCGGAAGCGGCCTCATTCGAAGTCACCCTCTACGGCAGCCTTGCCGCCACCGGCAAAGGACATCTCACGGACGTGGCCATCCTCGACGCCCTGAACCCCACGGCCCCCGCCCGGATCGTATGGAAGCCGGAGATATTCCTGCCTTACCATCCCAACGGGATGAAATTCGTCTCCCGGGATGCATCCGGCACCGTCACGGACGAATGGACCGTGTACAGCGTCGGCGGCGGTTCCCTCTCGGAAGGAGAAGCCGGCGGGATCCGTGACGAGGGTCCCGAAGTCTATGACCTCAACACCATCGCGGAGATCCTGGCCTGGTGCCAGGAGCGCGGACGCAGTTACTGGGAATACGTCGAACGCCGCGAAGGCTCCGACATCTGGGACTACCTGCATACGGTCTGGGAAGCCATGAAAACTTCCGTCGAAGAAGGCCTCGACACCGAAGGCGCACTGCCCGGTCCCCTGTGCATTTCCCGCAAGGCGGCGACCTACCACATCAAGGCTACCGGCTACAAGCCGAACCTGCAGAGCCGCGGGCTCGTCTTCTCCTATGCGCTCGCGGTCAGCGAGCAAAACGCCTGCGGCGGCACCATCGTCACCGCTCCGACCTGCGGGTCCTGCGGCGTCATGCCCGCCGTGCTGTACCACCAGTACAAGAGCCACGAATTCTCGGAACGGCGCATCCTGCATGCGCTCGCGACCGGCGGCATTTTCGGCAACGTCGTCAAGCAGAACGCCTCCATCTCGGGCGCGGACGTCGGCTGCCAGGGCGAAGTCGGCGTAGCGTGCGCCATGGCATCCGCCGCCACCTGCTGGTTGTACGGCGGTACGCCGACCCAGGTCGAATACGCTGCGGAAATGGGGTTGGAGCACCACCTCGGAATGACTTGCGATCCCGTATGCGGACTGGTGCAGATTCCCTGCATCGAGCGCAATGCCTTTGCCGCCGCCCGGGCGCTGGACGCCAACATCTATGCCTCCTTCTCCGACGGGTTCCACCGGGTATCTTTCGACGAAGTGGTCCAGGTGATGAAACAGACCGGCCACGACCTGCCGTCCCTGTACAAGGAGACAAGTACCGGCGGACTTGCCCGGGGCTACTCCGGAAAAGCCGCCCCCGCCGACAAATAACAGCTTCGTTTCGCCACAAAAGGCCTGGATTTCGCCACATTTACATCCATCGCGCGTACAATATGCGTAATTTCACCGGCTGAAACCCAAACCGTTTGAAATGAAAATACAAGGAAACACCGTCCTGATTACCGGAGCCTGCTCCGGCATCGGGAAAATCATGGCCAGGATCTGCCTTGAAAAAGGCGCCCGCCAGCTGGTCATCTGGGACATCAACGAAAGCGCCATCGACGCGACGGTGCAGGAACTCTCCCCGCTCGGCAAGGTCTGCGGATTCCGCGCAGACATCTCCGATCCCGCCTCGGTGGACGCTGCATATGCAGCGACCCGAAAAGCCTGCGGAGACGTGGACCTGCTCATCAACAACGCCGGCATCATCACCAACAACAAAAGTTTCGCCGAGCAGACCGACCAGGATATCATCCGCACCATCGACATCAATACCAAGGGAGCCATGTTCGTCACCCTGCGCTGCCTGCATGACATGCAGGCCCGGGGACGCGGTCATATCTGCAACATCACCTCTTCTGCCGGGATGCTGGCCCTGCCCAAGATGGCCCTCTACACCTCTTCGAAGTGGGCTTCCATCGGCTGGTCGCAGTCTCTCCGCATCGAGCTCACCCGCGAGAAGAGTCCGGTACACGTTACCACCATCGCCCCCTACTTCATCAACACGGGCATGTTCGACGGGATCCGCTCCTTCTTCAAGATCCAGGACCCCGAAGTCGTTGCCCGCAAAGCGATCCGTGCCGTAGAGCGGGACCGCTGGTACCGGGGCATTCCCTTCAGCCAGCATTTCATCCGGCTGATGCAGGGGATCTTCCCGCAGACCTGGTTCGATTTCATTTTCGGCGACATCTGCGGGCTCTACACCGTCATGGACCATTTCAAGGGACGTCAACAGCACCATACCCAACAAGCCAGATAAGATGGAAAACACTCCGAACGACCGCATCCGGGACCTGCACCGGCTCCAGCATGACTTTTTCGCCAGCGGCGCCACACGCGACCTCTCTTTCCGCAAGGACATGCTCCGCAAACTGCTTTCCGCCATCAAGAAGTGGGAGCAGCCGCTCTACGAGGCGCTCCGCACCGACTTGCACAAATCCGAACAGGAAGCCTACCTGACCGAAGTCAGTCTCGTCACCGGCGAGATCCGCGGCCACCTGCGCCATCTGTCCCGCTGGGCACGCACGGAATGCCGCACCACGCCCATGCAGATGCTTCCGTCACGCAGTCGCATCGTCAAGGAGCCGCTGGGCAGCGCGCTCATCATCGCACCGTGGAACTACCCGGTCCAGCTGCTGCTCAATCCCCTCGTCGGAGCCATTTCCGCCGGCTGCACGGCCTTGCTGAAACCATCCCCCTATGTGCCGAACGTTTCCCGCGTCATCGCGGACATGATCGGCTACACCTTCGACGAACGTTACATCGCCGTCGTTCAAGGCAACCGGGAAGTCAATGCGCAACTGCTTGAAAAGCGCTGGGACATCATCTTCTTCACCGGCAGTCCGGCCCTCGGCCGTACCGTAATGCAGGCCGCATCCCGCTACCTGACACCGGTCGTGCTCGAACTCGGCGGCAAGAGCCCCTGCATCATCACCGCTGACGCCGACTTCAAGCTGGCCGCCAAGCGCCTCGCCTGGGGCAAGGCCCTGAACGCCGGACAGACCTGTATCGCACCGGATTATGTATTGATAGACAAAAAGATCCGCGACACGTTCGTGGATGAATACTTCCGCCAGGTCCACGCCCTGCTGGGTGAGGATCCGCAGCAGACGGACCATTTCGTGCGGATGGTCAGCGACAAGGCTTTCGAACGCGTCAAGTCCTACATCCAGGGTGATGTCCGGGGCGGACATACCGATGCCGCATCGCGCTACATCGAACCTACGGTGATCCTGGATCCGGCTCCGGACTCCCCCGTGATGACCACGGAAATCTTCGGCCCGGTCCTGCCGGTCTGCTCATACGAATCGCTGGACGACGCCGTCGCCTTCGTCAACGGACGGGAAAAACCGCTGGCGCTCTATTTCTTCGGGAAACTGCAGGACGGCAAGGAGGTCGTGCGCCGCACCTCTTCCGGCGGGGCGTGCATCAACGACACGATCATGCACATCGTGAATGAGAAAGTCCCCTTCGGGGGCGTAGGAAATTCGGGAATGGGACATTACCACGGCAAGCTGAGTTTCGATGCATTCACGCACGAACGCGCGCTGGTCATCACCCCGCGCCACATCGACCTCCCCTTCCGCTACATGCCTTACAAACTGTACAAGCTGTTCCGACTGATCCTGGGATAGGCCGCGCCTAGACCCAGAGATCGGCCAGGTCGAGCACAAGCCGCTCGGTTTTCTCCCAACCCAGACAGGGATCGGTGATGGATTTTCCATACA
Organism: Bacteroidales bacterium; assembly: GCA_024681565.1. Taxonomy (GTDB): domain Bacteria; phylum Bacteroidota; class Bacteroidia; order Bacteroidales; family UBA932; genus Cryptobacteroides. Next base: position 13,450 of record JAILAO010000024.1, on the reverse strand, counting down.
CCCCCTCGCCCGGTTTCTGGCAACCGTCCTCGAGATAGGACTCGATCATCATTCCCTTGACCAGACGACGGATACCGGCGTTGTGCCGCGTGCTGTGGAGGATCTCCTTGGCGATACGGACCTGCTCGATGAACTGCTTGCCGGAATTGGCGTGGTTGGTGTCCACGATGACGGCAGGATTCTGCAGACCGCTGTCCGCATAAAGCGAACTGAGACGCGCCAGGTCCTCATAATGATAGTTCGGATGGCTGATCCCATGGGCATCCACATAACCCCGCAGGATGGCATGCGCCAGCGGGTTGCCCTGGGTTTCCACCTCCCAGTTCCGATAGATGAAGGTATGACTGTCCTGCGCGGCGCGCAGGGCGTTCATCATGACGGAAAGATCTCCCCCGGTAGGGTTTTTCATTCCGACGGGAATATCCAGGCCGCTGGCCGTGAGCCGGTGCTGCTGGTCCTCCACCGAACGCGCCCCGACGGCCACGTAGGAAAGCAGGTCGTCCAGGAAGCGGTGGTTCTCCGGGTAGAGCATCTCGTCGGCGCAGGAAAAGCCCGTTTCGTTCAGCGCGCGCATATGCAGCTTGCGGATGGAGATCAGCCCCCGCAGCATATCGGCATGGGCCTGCGGATTGGGCTGATGCAGCATGCCCTTATAGCCGGCTCCCGTCGTACGCGGTTTGTTGGTATAGATCCGCGGGACCATCACGATCTTGTCCTTCACCCGTTCCTGCAGTTCCCGCAGACGGGAAATATAATCGATCACGGCATCCTCGCGGTCCGCCGAGCAGGGGCCGATCACCAGCAGGAGCTTGTCGCTCTTGCCCGTAAAGACCTGCTCGATGAGCCTGTCGTTCTGCTGCTTGGCTGCCGCCCCCTCCGGGGAGATCGGGTACATTTCCTTGATCTCCTTGGGGATCAACAGCTTGCGTTTGAAGATCATGTTCATATCTCGAACTGTTATTTATCAAAATATGCCCGCCGCTTCGTGGACAGGCGCATCATTTCCTTCATCGTATCCGTATCACCGGCCGCCAGGGCCTCCCGCAGGCGGGAGAACTGTTCCAGGAAGAGATCCATCTGCGAGAGCAGCACGTCCCGGTTCTCCATGAACAGTTCCGACCACATCACATCATTGATCCGGGCGATACGCGTCAGGTCCCGGAAAGAATCTCCCGTATACTCGACCAGGTGCTCGGAATCCTTGCAGGTCATCAGCACGACGGCGATACAGTGCGTCAACTGCGACAGGAAACCGATCATCTCATCGTGCTCATCGGGAGAGATCATGGCGATATGCCGGAAGCCGAGGATACAGCCCAGCGTCCGGATCAGTTCGATTCCCTGCGGAGTATTGCGGTCGGTCGGCGTGATGATGAAGTTGGCGTCCGAGAAGATGCGGCAATCGCTGTTCTCGACCCCGTACACCTCGCGTCCGGCCATCGGATGGGCCGCAACGAATTCCACGTCAGGCCGGAGCATCTGCTGGACGGCAGGTACGACACTGCGCTTGACGCCCGTCACATCGGTGAGGACGGCTCCGGGCTTGAAATAATCCTGATACTGCCTGACCCAGGCCACGAAGGCTTTGGGATACAGGGCGAAAATGACAAGGTCGAACTGCGAGACGTATTCCCGGGTGACTTCGATGCGGCCGTGGGCGATCAAGCCGTGTTCCAGGGCATAGTCGAGCGTCTCCTGCCGACGGGCCAGCGCCCCCACTTCGAAACCCAGCGCACTGAGCTTCTGGGCGTAGGAGCCGCCCATCAGGCCAAGTCCTACGATAAGGATTTTCTGGTAATTGATGAATCCGGTCATAACGCTGTCAGGTAATCGGTCCCGTAACGCAGGGCGAGCTGGTCGCAGAGCACCACGCAGACCAGGGCGGTCACGACCGGACAGATCCGCCGGATGATGGCCGGATCATGCCTGCCGGTAAGCGAGAGATCCACATCTTTGCCGGCGGTGAAATCCACCGTCTGCTGTGTGCGGGAGATAGAGGGTGTCGGTTTGACGGCCATGTTGAAGATGACCGGCATCCCGTTGGTAATGCCGCCGTTGATGCCGCCGCTGCGGTTGGTCGACGTAACTACGCGGCCATCCTGCATCCGGAAAGGATCATTGGCCTGGGAACCCCGAAGTTCCGCAAGGCCGAAACCGGCGCCGAATTCAATGCCTTTGATGCCGCCGATGGCGAACACCGCGCGGGAAAGCACGCCTTCCAGCGAATCGAACCAGGGTTCGCCGAGTCCGGCCGGAAGTCCGCAGACCCCGGTCTGGATCACGCCGCCGATCGAGTCCTGCTCCTGCTTGGCGGCCAGAACGGCCGCTTCGATCTGCGCTTCGATATCCCGGATCACAGGGAACCTGCGGCCCTCGATCGCTCCGATCTCGGAGACGACATCCGTGAAAGGAGCATCCTCCGCACCGCCGCAGCGCAGGATATGCGTCGCAACACGGATACCCCTGGCCGCCAGGGCCTGTTCACAGATGGCGCCGGCGGCGACGATGCCCGCGGTGATACGGCCGGAAAAATGCCCTCCGCCCCGGGGATCCTGGAAGCCATGGTATTTCATCTGGGCCGTATAATCCGCATGCGACGGACGGGCGACGTGCCGGAGCTGGCTGTAATCCGCGCTCCGGACGTTCTCATTGGGGATCAGGATCACCAGCGGCGTGCCGGTGGTCCGCCCCTGGTACACCCCGCTGACGAGCTGGAAACGGTCCTGTTCCACACGGGCGGTGTCCGCCGGTCCGGAAGGACGGCGCTGGGACAGGCGCTTCGCGATAAATGCTTCATCGACCGGGAGTCCCGGCGCGAGGCCGTCGAGCACGACGCCGACCGCCGGTCCGTGGCTCTCGCCGAAAAGCGTCATCGTAATACTGGTGCCGATGCTGTTCTTCATGGTACGTGGCTAACGGAGATAGAAAGATCCTACAAGTTTGAGCCGGTCGCAGAGCGGGCCGAGTTCGTGGAGCATGCTGCTCCCCTCCTCCGTCGCGATGTCACCGTCCAGCTCGACAAAGAAATAGTAGTTCCACAGCAGTTCTTTCATCGGACGGCTGTGGAGATTGTACATGTTGTAATTGTGCGCACCGATGATATTGAGCGTCTGGGCCAGGGCGCCGGCTTCATTCTTGACGGTGTACATCAGGATGAAGTGCTTGCCCATCTTGCGCTTGTTGGTGGTATCGAGTTTGAGCACCCGCGAAAAAGCGGCGAACCGGGTCGAGTTGGTCCGGCTGGTATTGATGCGGGGTTCGAGGACCTGCAGGCCGTAGAGCTCCGCCGCCTCGACCGTGCCGATGGCGGCCCGGGTCGGGTCCTGCTTTTCGGCAACATGCTTCGCTGCCAAAGCCGTATTGGAATACTCCCGGGTCTCCAGCTTGTTCCGCTGGATATAGTCAGCGCACTGCGCCAGCGCCTGCGGATGGCTGTACACCTTGCGGATCTGTGCTTTTTCCGCTCCCGGCAGACCGAGCAGGTTCTGCTCAGCCTCCACCTCGATGGCCTGGTTGACATAGAGCGAGCCGGAGAACATCAGATCCGTAACCGTCGAGACCTCGCCGGCGAAACTGTTCTCGAAAGGCAGCACCACGGCGTCAGTCTCTCCGGTCTCGCAGGAATGATAGGCCTGCTCGAAATCCGGATAGGAGACGAGTTGTGCCCCCGGGAACATCCGGGAAGCGGCAATATAGGCAAAAGCCCCGGGGACACCGCTGTACGCCACTTTCATCCCGCTCATCAACCGTTCCTGCCATTCGCGGGAAAGGCGCATCACATGCTTCTCGAAATTGACATAATACCCGCGGATCTCCCGGTCGCCGACCCGTTCCGCATTGCGGCGGAGGACTTCCGCCTCGCGCTCCGGATCGGAAATCCCGATTCCGTGCGCCTTCTTATACTCGAAGATCCGACGGCAAAGCTGCATCCGCTCCTCGAACAGGGCGGACATACTGGCATCGACGGCATCAATCTGTTTTCTGATTTCTTCCAGATTCTCCATTTGGTAATACTACTACTTGCTGTATTTTGCAAAAATAAAAATTATCTTTGCCAAAGACAAATCCATTTTTTATGAAACTCCGCCTCCCCGTTTTCCTGGCTGCCCTGCTGTTCTGTACCGGGCTGACAGCCCAGACCGGCTTCGAAGAGCTGATCCGCGAGAATCCCGACCGAGCCGCCGGCGTCCACCATTCCTACGAATATATTCCCGCCGCCGAGACCCCCGCTCCGGCCGGCTACAAACCTTTCTATGTCAGCCATTACGGCAGACACGGTTCCCGCCGGGCCATCGGCCGTTCCGCAGAGCGCGCCTTTGAAGCGATGAGTGCGGCCCGGCAGGCCGGCATCCTGACGGCGGAAGGAGAAGCGCTCTACCAGGCCGTCGACGCCCTGCATGAGGATCACATCGGCATGGCCGGCGAGCTAACCGCCCGCGGCGGCCGCGAACACCAGGCCATTGCCAGCCGCCTCTACGGACGCTACCCGCGCATCTGGCGCGACAGGAAACGCACGAAGGTCCAGGTGCAATCCAGCAACGTCCCCCGCTGCCTGATCAGCATGGCCTATTTCACGTCCAGTCTGGACGAGCACGCCCCGCAGCTGCAGTTCGATTTCGTCACGGGAGAGAAATATATCGACCTGCTGGCCCACGACTATTACGACAACGACGCCATCTCCGCAGCCGGCAATACCCTGCTGGACTCGATGTCCCGTACCTTCGTCGATCCGTCCCGTTTCATGAAAACCATCTGCATCGACGATCCGCAGCGCGTGGAGGCCGTCATCCCCGATCCCTATGCATTCATGTACCAGGTTTACAGTTTCGCCGGGATGAGTCAGTGCACGGAGACACCGGGCGCCGACATCTTCGACCGTTTCTTCACCATCGACGAACTTATCGCCTGGTACTGCTGCTACAATGCCCGGACCTACCTTGCAATGGGCAATTCCGCCGAGTTCGGAGACAACCATCTCTGGGCCGCCCGCGGCCTCGTGCAGGACTTCATCGACCGGGCTGACGCCGCCCTGGCGGAGGACAGCCGGGTCGCCGCCGACCTGCGTTTCGGGCACGATACGGGCATCCTGCCGCTGACGGGGCTGATCGACCTCGTCGGCCCGGGAGACCGCGTCCGCAGCGCCGACGCCTCCGACAGCTGGCAGAGTTTCCGCCGCGTCTGCATGGGATCCAACCTGCAGGCTGTCTTCTTCCGCAAACGGGGCGCCGAGCCGCTCGTCAAATTCTACTACAACGAAGAAGAAACGCTCGTCCGCGGCCTGGAGCCCGTCAGCGGGCCCTATTACAGCTGGTCCTCGCTCAAGGACCACCTCCAGAAGCGCATCGGACAATTCACTTTCTGATCTCCTGAAATCAGCCGGGAGCCGGTTTTGCCGTCAAAATGTTTTGAGCATCGTTCAAACGGCAGGCCGGTTCTTGCTTTTGTCGAGCCGTCTTGCCAATTTTGAGAAAACGGCACACAATTGCCGCATTGTACCCGACAATATGAAAAGATTCTTCGTCCTCACCCTGCTGGCCGCCGTCTGCGTCAGCCTCGGTGCCCAGGAGGCGGCCGTACGGCTCATCGCCGAAAATCCCGACCGCGCATCCAACAACATGCACTCCTATGAATTCGGCCCGCTCTATGACACCCCGGCGCCCAAAGGCTTCAAACCTTTCTACATCTCCCATTACGGCCGCCACGGCTCCCGCTATGAGCAGAACTCGACATTCGCCCGGGCAGCCCAGGCGGGCTTCGCCCATCTCGACTCCCTCGGTCTGCTCACGCCGGCCGGCAAGTCCCTTTGGGCCGATGTAGAAGCCATCGTGGACGCCCACAGGGGAATGGAAGGCTCCCTCACTCCGCGCGGCGCCCGGGAACACCAGGAACTGGCCGCACGCATGGCCCGGCGTTATCCCACGGTCTTCCGCAACCGGAACCGGCAGGAGATCGACTGCTTCTCCAGTACCAACTTCCGCTGCATCGTGAGCATGTGCAACTTCGCCAGCAGCCTGCAGGATGCATATCCCAACCTGGTATTCACATTTACCAGCGCGGAACGCTATATGGCCTACATCAACCCCAGCCTCTATATCCCCCGGCCCGGCGATCCACCGCGCCAGCGGCCGTCCTTCCCGGCCGGATTCCCCCGTCCCCAGCAGGGCCGGCCCCACCACACTCCGGCTCCGGGCGTTCCCGGATATGATTTCACCCGTTTCCTGAGCCCGCTCGTCACCGACCTGGACGCCGCACTCCGGCAACTGGGCAACCCGGAACCTTTTGTCCGTGCCATCTTCTCTGCCGGAGGACTCTGCCAGCTGATCGATTTTCTCGGCATCGACATCTATCGGAAATACTTTACCCCGGAGGAGCTCACCTACCTCTGGGCGCAGGGGAACGACTCCATCTACCGGATGTGGGGCGGCTCGCAGGAAAACGGCGATGTCATCCGCTATGCCATCCGGCCGCTGCTGATGGATTTCGTCGCGAAGGCGGACGCCGCATTCCAGCCGGACAGCCACCGCGCCGCCGATCTGCGCTTCGGACATGACACCTCCGTCCTGCCGCTCTTCGCCCTGCTGGGCGTAGATGATCCGCAGCACCGCATCCTGCCCTACAGGCAGGCCCACGAGATGGGCTGGTACGCTTTCTTCCAGGTCCCGATGGCCACCAACTGCCAGATGATCTTCTACCGGGACCGGAAAGGAGAGGTGCTCGCCAAGGTGCTCTACAACGAAAAAGAGATCCTGCTCCCTGGTATCGAAGCGGTCTCCGGCCCCTACTACCGCTGGGACGAACTCAAAGCCCATTTCATCCGCCTCTGTGACCGGGCGGCAGAGCCCTGGCGGGCCGCCGGCTTATAAACGGGCGCCGAAATGTAGATATTCAGAAAAAAGCGTAATTTCGCACCATGACTAAAAGAAACCGAATCCTCTTCCGTATTGCCGGCGCGGTTCTTCTCACAGTCCTCGCCGGTGCATGTATATATCTCAATTCCCTGATGCCCATCATCACGGGCTACGCTGCCAAGAATCTGGCCTCGGCCGTCTTCATCTCCGGCCGGGAACCTGCAGATGTTGAAGCGCTGGACCTGAATTTCTCCTTGATCAAGTTCACCCGCAACCGGGTGGACTATGAAAACCGGACCGTGACGAGCCGCTTCTTATGGGGCAAATCCGTCGCGGCCTACCGCGAAGGTTACGGTGTCACGCTGCTCCGCGGCAAGGAGCTTTCCGAATTGCAGGAAGAAGTCTTTCCCCTGCCGTCCCGGGACCCTTTGCCCGAAACCCTGGTCCCCGGAGACTCCCTGCTCACCGCCCGACTGGCACCCATTGCCCGGTCGCTGGTCGACGAGCAGGCCTACAACGGCACCCCTTTTGCCTTTTTGGTCCTCAACCAGGGCGACATCGTGGCTGAACGCTACCGGCACGGGATCGGCGCAAACACGCCCCTGCTCAGCTGGAGCATGGGCAAAAGCGTCGTCAACGCCATTACGGGCATCATGTCCGGAGACGGACTCGTCGACATCTACGCTCCGGTAGACATCCCCGAGTGGCAAAACGATGCACGCAAGGAGATCACCCTCGACCAGCTCCTGCACATGCAAAGCGGTCTGGAGTGGAACGAAAACTATGGCACCCGCTCCGACGTGAACCTGATGCTGCACCGCGAGGCGGACATGGGCATGTATGCCCTATCCAAGCCGCTGGAGCACAAGCCGGGCACCCATTGGTACTACTCCAGCGGAACCACCAACATCGTGATGCGCTACCTGGCCGACAAATTCGCCTCCGATACGGAATTCCTCTCTTATCTGCGCGAACGGCTTTTCGTCCCCCTGGGCGTCTCCAATGTCCATTTCGAGCATGACATCAGCGGCACACCGGTAGGATCTTCCTACCTGTATATGACGGCGCGCGATTTCGCCCGTTTCGGACAGCTTTTCCTCAATGACGGATGCTACGCAGGGAAAAGGATCCTCCCTGAGCATTGGGTAGAATACACGGTCTCCCCTGCATCTGACAGCGATGGGGCATACGGTGCCTTCTTTTGGCTGAACCTGAACGGCCAGTATCCCGATGCTCCCGCAGACATGTTTTGCTGCTTCGGGCACGACGGACAACGGATCTTCATCATCCCTTCCCGAGACACGGTCGTGGTTCTGCTGGGTTACTCCCCCAAGCCTGACCACGAGGTCCGTTTCAACGACCTGCTCCGGGATATACTTGCCGTTATCCCTTAAGGAACGGGATACGCGACGGGGAAGGGCGAAAACGAAAGTGGAATTCTCAGAAAACCTGAAAATTCCACTTTAAAACGTACCCCCGAGGCGAATCGAACGCCTATCGTCGGAACCGGAATCCGAAATTCTATCCATTAAACTACAGGGGCATACCCGCGGGTCTGCCGTTGGGGAATGCAAATATACTGATTTTTTGTAAATTTGCGTCGCAAAAACGGATTTTTATAAAACAGACCGATCATGAAAAGAGCATACGTGTTCCCCGGACAGGGGTCCCAGTTCCCGGGCATGGGAAAAGACCTGTATGAGAACAGCCCCAAGGCACACGACCTGATGGAGCGCGCCGACGAGATCCTCGGTTTCCGTCTCACGGACATCATGTTTGAAGGCAGCGACGAAGACCTGCGTGCGACGCGGGTGACCCAGCCGGCCATCTTCCTGCATTCCGTCGTCAAGGCCCTTTGCGCCGAAGGTCTCCCCGCCCCCGACATGGTCGGCGGCCACTCCCTCGGCGAGTTTTCCGCCCTCGTGGCAGCCGGCGCGGTGGACTTCGAGGATGCCCTCCGGCTTGTGGCGGTACGCGCCAGCGAAATGCAGAAATGCTGCGAGAAGGTCCCCGGCGGCATGGCGGCCATCATCGCCCTGCCCAACGAAAAGGTGGAAGAAGTCTGCGCCGGCATCGACGGCGTGGTGATTCCGGCCAATTACAACTGCGACGGCCAGGTGGTCATTTCCGGCGAAAAAGAAGCCATTGCCAAGGCTTGCGACGCCCTCAAGGCTGCCGGAGCCAAACGCGCCCTCCCGCTGGGCGTGGGCGGCGCCTTCCACTCTCCGCTGATGGAGCCGGCCCGCGTAGAACTCGCCAAGGCCATCGAACGCACCGAGGTCCGCATCCCGGCCTGCCCGATCTACCAGAACGTCACGGCCCTTCCCGAGACCGACCCGCAGCGGATCAAGGAGAACCTGCTGCAGCAGCTGACTTCCCCGGTCCGCTGGACCCAGTCCGTCAAGAACATGCTGGCGGACGGTGCCACGGAGTTCCGCGAACTCGGACCCGGCACCGTGCTCCAGGGCCTCGTGAAACGGATCTCAGGCACTGTCGGGGCAGAAATCACCATCCTTTAAGAAGTGCTCAAAAAACAAGATGCCGGCCCGCAAGGGTCGGCATCTTCATGTTGATCACGTCAGGCCTATCGGGCAACGACGTATTTGTGCAGGGTGGCGCGGACAGCTCCGGGACCGGCGAAGAGTTCCTTCACCATGCCCTCGATCTTCTCGCCCAGCCCGGCCTCATAGAGGTCGAGACCGAAAACGTCCTTCCGGCTGTACAAGGCCTTGAGGCAGCTGTAGTCCTGGTCGGCCTTGCCGACCTGCAGCGGAGCTACGATGGCCTGGAGCTCGGCGAGCATGGGATCCGGAGAAGGTTCGAACGCAGTGCCGTCGTCCTTGATGCCCTTGAGATAACGGGCATAGCCGGCGAGCACCAGCGGGATCAGCTGGAGGTTCTCCATATCAAGTCCGCGGGCGATGTACTTCTTGATGGTCTCGCCGAAGCGGATGGCCAGCTTCTGGGAAGTATCCATTGCGATACGCTGCGGAGCGTCCGGCATGAAGGGGTTCGGAAGTCTGCGTCCGATGACGGCGCCGATGAACTCATACGGATTCAGCACACCGGGATCGGTCACCACCGGCATGGCCTCGATATAACCGATCTTCTGGATGAAATCCTTCAGGTCGGGATCGGCCATCTCGGCGGAGATCAGCGTATAGCCGAGCATGCAGCCGTAGATGGACATGGCCGTGTGCAGCGGGTTGAGGCAGGTGGTCACCTTCATGGTCTCCACCTTATCCACCGTCTCACGCGTGGTATAGAGTGCTCCTCCGAGATCGAGCGGCGGACGGCCGTTGGTATAGTTGTCCTCGATCACGAGATACTGGGTCTCCTCGGCATTGACGAAGGGGGCCGTGAAGGTGTGCTTCTCGGTCTCGATGTAGTCATTGTCCTCGAATCCGTCGGCGGCGAGCATCGCCTTCACCTTCTCGTGCGGACGGGGCGTGATCTTGTCGATCATGGACCAGGGGAAGGTGATCTTGGTCTCATCCTTGAGATAGTCGAGGAAAGCCTCGGGAACGAGACCGTCCTTGACCCAGCGCTCTGCATAGGCGAAAACGCCGGCTTTGACGCGGTCGCCATTGTGGGAGCAGTTGTCCATGGACTGGACCGTCAGGGGCAGGCAACCCGCATTCCAGCGCTCACACAGCAAGAGTGCGACTTTACCCAGGGCAAAGACAGGCTTGAGGCCGCGGGCGAGGTCGGTTTCGTTGTAACCATAGCCCTTCTCGGTAATGGTGAAGGAAATCATCTGGAGCGTAGGGTTGCGGAAGATGTCCACGAGCCGCTTCCAGTCCTCGAACTGATAATCGGCCTTCAGGGCCTCCGTGACGCTGGCGATCACTTTCTTCTCCACCGTACCGTTGGACTTGAGGCTGACGGACAGGGACAGATTGTCATAAGGAGCATAGGCCTTGTCGACCACTTCGAAGTCGAAGGTCTCGGCCACGATGACACCCCGGTCATAACGGCCGGTGTTCAGCGCATCATTGAGCATGGATGCCGGGAAAGCGCGGAAGATATTGCCGCCGCCGAAGTGTACCCAGGTCGGCTCTTTGCGGGTCTTCTCCCGGACTGCACAGATATCGAACTTGGGGAGCTGATAACCTTTCTGCTCCCATTCCGCAGGATTGAAATCCTTGGAAAGAATATCGGTAAGTTTCATCTGTTATTCAGCAAAAAGTCTCTTGATATGTCTCTCGCAGATATTCTCGGTGATCTGCTCGCCGATGACATCGGTGTACTTCTCGAGCGCAGGGAGGAACTCATCCTTCAACTCGGCAGCGATCTTGTAGCTGACGTGGATGAGCTGACGGAAGGAAGGATTGTAGAGCGGATCGGCCTGGTTGTGGCGCATCGTCCTGGCATAGGTCTCGGCATCCCATTTCTCGACCTCTTCGGGGGACGGGAGGGCCTTGACATCTACATCGATGACGGTAGCGTACGGAACGGTAAGCTCTTCCATACGGCCCAGGGAATTGACATAGATCTTCTTGGCGAGTGCGAGGCCCTCGGGAGCTGCCAGTGCGAGGCCGATATTCTCCTCCAGCCAGGTCGTGCCGGCAGTCTTGATATGGATACCCTTGTCGTATTTGCGGATCAGCTTGCCCATGATCGGGTAGATGCTGAACTTGTCGGAACCGGAGTGGATGGAGAGCTTGAGGTTCTCAGGCAGGCCATACTCCTTGACGGCCTCTTCGATGACGAGCAGATCCTGCTCGAACTCCTTCTCGAAACGGGCCAGGTCTCCGCGATAGTCGACACCCTTGTTGAAACGGCCCGTGAACTTGGGCGCGATGGTCTGGACGGGGATCTTCTCCTTGGCGATCTCCTTGAGGATATAACGCAGTTCCTCAGGGGTCTGGGCCTCGTCGACCTCATCCATGGAGACCTCGGTCACGAAGTTGTCGGCGCCTTTCTTCTCGGCGATGTGGCGATAGATCTTGCCGGCCTCTTTGATGGCCGGGAGGAAACGCTCCTCCATCGTGCCGGTGTGGCCGATATAGTCGGCGACGTCGATGGTGAAGAAGTCGCAGCAGTCGATGAAGCGGTCCACATTCTTGAGGTTGATGTGGTCGGCATCGACAAAATACTGGCCCTTGTAGCCGAGCGCCTTGACGGCGGCGTCAGCCTCCTTGCGGGTGCCGATCGGCTCGGTCCCGATGATATCGTGTTCGCGGTTGGACTTGTTCCAGACGGGCACGAAGTGCACGCCGAACTGCTCCTCGGCCTCGATGAGGGCCTTGAGCTGGTTCACTCCTTCGTGGACGAAGCGGTCGCCGGTACCGAAGGAATACTTTCCAATTTTCATCATATTCTTTGATTATTAGTTTGTTATGCGATATAGGTACCCGCAACCGTGTCACCGCCGTGACCGGTCCAGTTGGTATGGAAGAACTGTCCGCGCGGCTTGTCGGTACGCTCGTAGGTGTGGGCGCCGAAGTAGTCACGCTGGGCCTGCAGGAGGTTGGCCGGCAGACGGTCGCAGCGATAGCCGTCGTAATACTCGAGGGCGGCGGCGAGGCAAGGGGCCGGGACACCGTTCATCACGGCGCAGGCGATCACATTGCGCCAGCTCTGCTGAGCCTCGGCGAGTTTGCCCTGGAAATAGGAGTCGAGCAGCAGGTTCGGGAGCTCGGGGTTCTTGTCGAACGCCTCCTTGATCTTGCCGAGGAACACGCTGCGGATGATACAGCCACCGCGCCACATCAGGGCGATGCCGCCGTAGTTCAGATTCCAGCCATATTCCTTGGCCGCGGCACGCATCAGGGTGTAGCCCTGGGCATAGGAGACGACCTTGGCGGAGAAGAGGGCCTTGCGGAGATCCTCGAGGAAGGCGGCACGGTCACCGGTGAACTTGGCAGGTTTCGGGCCGACAAGCACCTTGCTGGCAGCGACGCGCTCTTCCTTCTGGGCGGAAAGGCAGCGGGCGAACACGGACTCGCCGATCAGGGTCAGGGGAACGCCCTGGTCCAGGGAGGCGATGGCCGTCCATTTGCCGGTACCCTTCTGGCCGGCGGTATCAAGGATATAATCGAGGACGTAATTGCCGTCTTCGTCCTTCTTGGCAAGGATGTCGCGGGTAATCTCCACAAGATAGCTGTCCAGGTCGCCCTTGTTCCACTCGGCGAAGGTCTGGTGCATCTCCTCATTGGTCATGCCGAGGATGTCCTTCATGATCTGGTAGCACTCGCAGATGAGCTGGATGTCACCGTATTCGATACCGTTGTGGACCATTTTCACGAAATGGCCGGCTCCGTTCTCGCCCACCCAGTCGCAGCACGGGGAACCGTCCTCGACCTTGGCGCAGATGCTCTGGAAAATCGGCTTGACATGCGGCCATGCTGCCGGAGATCCGCCGGGCATCATGGAGGGACCCTTCAGGGCGCCTTCCTCACCGCCGGACACACCGGTACCGATGTAAAGGAGGCCTTTGCTCTCGACATACGCGGTACGGCGGGCCGTATCCGGGAAGTGGGAGTTGCCGCCGTCGATGATGATGTCGGCATCGGCAAGCGTGATGGACTTTTCATTGCCGTAGAAGTCATCAGCCTGCATGCTAGCGACATGGGTCTTTACGGAGGTATTCCAATTGC
>JAILAO010000017.1 GCA_024681565.1 Bacteroidales bacterium | reverse complement strand
ATCTTCAACGAGTCATTCATGCAGGATATCAACTGGATCAACCTGCTCAAGATCCGCGCTTCGTGCGGCGTGACCGGCAACGACAACCTCGGCTCCTCCCTGTACGGCATCTATGAAGCCTACAATTATCCGGTATCCTTCTCGGACGGAGCTGTCAGTTACATCCCTTACAAGCAGACTTCCGAGGATTATCCCGATGTGAGCTGGGAGAAGACCATCATGAAGAACATCGGTCTGGACTTCAGCATCCTGGGTGACCGCATCAGCGGTTCCTTCGACTATTTCGTCAATGACGTGACCGACCGTCTCGGTTCCGCGAATACGAATGCGCTCCACATGCTCGGTACCCGCCCGATCAACGGTTCGCACATCCAGCGCTATGGCTGGGACGCCACGGTCAATACCGTCAATATCCAGCGGCCCAACCTGCACTGGACCAGTGTCCTGACCCTCTCGCACTACAATGCCGTCTGGAAAGAGCGGATGCCGGGTTATGACTACAACAATTACCAGATCCGCGTGGATGAACCGGTGAACGCCCGTTATTTCTACCGTACCGAGGGCATCCTTGACAGCAATCTGAGCAACTGCCCGTCCTGGCAGCCCGAGAGCCACCGGGTCCCGGGTACGGCCATCCTGAAGGATCTCAACGGAGACGGCACGATCACCAAGGAGGATATCGACATGGTGAACGTGGTCCCGAAACTCTATCTCGGTTTCGGCAATACCCTGACCTGGAAGAACTGGGACCTCGACATCTTCCTGTATTCCCAGATCGGCATCAACAAGTACAACTACGGATGGAGCTGGGCCAACGGTACCAGCCTGGCCGGCGAGACTTCCAACGCCTCCACGATGATCTACCATCTCTACAATTCGGAGACCAACCCGACCGGAACGCGCCAGGGTATCGGCACCCAGCTCATCCGGGCGTCCCTGCCGGAGAATGTCGGTACCGATTACGGCTATGAAGACGCCTCGTTCGTGCGTGTCCGCAACATCACGCTCGGCTATAACTTCTCTTCCCAGACCCTCCGCCGGCTCGGCAATATCTTTACCGGTCTGAAGATTTATTTCGATACACAGAACCCCTTCACTTTCAGTAAGTACGGCCCGCTTGACCCGGAGGTCAACCTTTCTCCCGGCGGCAAGGGAGTCGGTGGTTCCAACTATCCGATGACCCGTCAGTTCTCTCTCGGTGTCAAGGCTTCTTTCTAATCCAAAAAAGCTGAAGAAAATGAAAAAGATATTTGTATCCCTGATGGCGGTCGCCGCCCTGATCTCCATTGCTTCCTGCGAGAAGAATTTCGATCCGAAGATCTATGGTTCCCTCTCCACCGCGAGCGGCTTCCCGGCCTCTATGAGCGATTATGAGAGTGAGCTGATGCTCTGCTACACGCCTTTCGGCAGCAAGTGGGATTTCTCGATTTCCAGCCAGCAGCACTGCTTCTACGGCGGAGAATCCACGGTCTATAATATTTTCGATGTCGCTTCCGACTACTGTCTGCCCGTCCTCCATTCCTGGGGTGGCAGCTGGATGCGCCTGTCTCAATGCTATTACACGGAACTGGAAACCCAGCGGCGCGGTTACAACGGCGGTACGGCTTCGCACTACGAGGCCCTGCGGGATGTGTCCCGTTTCACCAAGATCATCGGCGAATTCCGCGATGCCGACGAAAGCGTGCTCCCGGCTGCCCTGAAGAAGCAGTTTGAAGCGGAGGTCCGCATCTGCCGCGGCCTGATGATGTACTACATGCTCCACATCTACGGTCCGCTTCCTTTTATCCTGGATCCGGCCCAGGTCGGAGACGAGGCGCTGGAAGCCAAGCTGGAGCGCCCGACGCTCGATGAGATCAGCCAATGGATCTACGACGATTTTAAATACGGTACGGAGAACGCCCCCGAGACCCAGGCCCAGCGCGGCCGCTACACGGCCGACTATGCCCGTGTCCTGTTGATGCGCCATTGCCTCAATGAGGGTTCCCACATGTCCGGCTGGTACCAGGAAGCTTATGACCTGAAATCCCGGTTCACCGGCGGCTACAAGCTCTTTACCGATCCCGGCGACAGCGGCAACCCTTATGTCGAACTCTTCCGTTCCAAGAACGACTTCTCCTGCGAGGACATCATGGCCGTGTCCGTAGACGGAAACGCCGACGGTTCCGCCAACAACACCAATTTCAACCCGCTGTTCTACTACATCGCCGGCTGGAACCAGTGTGCCAAGACGGACGGTGACGGCAATCCGACCTGGTGTGCCGGAGCCGGCAACAACAATGGCTGGAGCCAGACCATGAATGTCGATACTTCCTTCTTCGATACCTACGAACCCGGCGATATGCGCCGCGACGTGATCGTGGACCGTATCTGGGTCTCCAACGGCGGCGGCATGTGGATCGACCGCAGCAATGTGGGCGACCTGTGGGACGGCTTCATCATCAACAAGTATCCGTTCGAGAATTCGAAGAATACCTACCAGGACAATGACATTCCCCTTGCCCGCTGGGCGGATGTGCTGCTGATGTACGCCGAGGCGGCTGTCCGCAAGAGCAATTCCGTACCGCAGGAGGCTGTTGCGGCGGTCAATGAGGTACGTGCCCGTGCCGGCCTGGCCGGCCTGACCGCAGATAAGACCGCTTCTGCCGAGGCTTTCCTCGACGCCCTGCTGGTCGAGCGCGGTCACGAGTTCCTCTACGAGGGCTTCCGCAAGATCGACCTGATCCGTTTCGGAAAGTACTACCAGACGATGGATGCCCTGGGCCGCACCCCGACCAGTCAGTATTGGCCGGTGCCGAATTTCTCGGTCGAGCAGGCCAAGGATGCCGGTTACACGCTGACCCAGTACTACACGCGTCCGGATTATGACGGACCTGTCAAATAGCCAGCTCTTCCATACTGCGAATGAGGGCGGTCCCGGTCGGGGCCGCCCTCATCTTTCCCAAAAAATAACTTGAATCATTCTCCGATGTCGACCGGTCGCAGGCGGACAGTGCCGGAGTATCCATCTTCGCATTGGATGGCAGGTTTCATATAGTTTCCGACGCCCAGCGTCGGGTAGTTCCATTCGTTGTTGATATAAAGACTGAGGCTGCCGTTGCCGAAGCGGGGCGCTTCCACGCGGACGGCGTCCTTTTCCTCGGAAAGGGCCTGGACGCCGACGGTCTTGCCGCCGAGCAGCACTTCGGCCGTACGGATGTATTCCTTGCTGGCGCGGAAGTCATTGGTCACGGTGGACCGGGCCATGTTGAATCCCATCCAGTTGAAATCATAGTCCAGGTTCCCCCATTGTGTCTGGTCGAGACCTTCTGCGGATTTATAGGCAATGCCTCTCTCCCGGCCGATGTGCGTGTCCGGGTAGATGGACCACAGGCCGCGGCGGTCCCAGCGGATCCGGTCCACGGAAGCCGGGACATTGAATACCACGCCGATTTCCGTGTAGCCGCCATAGTGACAGCTGCCCCAGGGAATGGTGGTCACGCGGGGCGCCGGGTCCGGCAGATGTTTGACGGTATAGTGGACGGTCATCAGGCCGTTGCCGTCGACACGCAGCTGGAAGGCTGCGGCAATCGGGGAGTACAGGACATCGAAATCGATGACGGCCTCGCTCCCGTCCATGCGGACGGTCGTGGAAAGGGGCCAGAATTCGCCGATGGCGAGGTTGGATCCGAGGACCTGCAGATGCGGGCCGCCCGTCAGGACGGTCTCCCCCTTGTAGACCAGGGAAGCGATCTGTCCGGCCCATCTGTCGACGGTGAGGACGAAGTCCCGGCCGGAAACCCGGATGAGATCCCGGTTCTCCTCCACCTTCGGAGCCTCGGCGGACAGGGCGGGGAGACGGAACGGCTCGGGAGCCACTTCCAGCCGGTATTCATCGACCTGATAGCCGTCGGCCCGCTTGATGGCGAGTTCCAGGATGTCCCCGGCCTTGAATTGCCGGGCCGGAATGTAGAAAACCCCCTTCTGGTGCGGGGCCGCCCGGGGCCCCTTTACGCTGCCGCTTTCGGTGGCCGTTTTCCATTCGATGGTTATCTCGGACAGGTCGGTGTGGCAGAAACGGTTCTCGGCCTCGATGGCCAGGGGCTGCCCGGCGGCGGGCAGGTCATAGATGCGCTGCCCGATGACGAAGGGGGAGAACGCCTTGCGGGTCAGCCAGCGCTCCGGCATGTCCCAGTTGGGGATGTCGGTGAACATGCCGAACTGGTCCAGGCCCAGCGATCCCGGCGTGTTCCAGCAGACTTCCCAGCTGCGCTTGATGCTTTCGCCCCAGAAATTCCGGACATTGGGATCCCGGCCCGCCTCGGTGGAGGAGATGGTGACATGGGTGCTCTCGTCGATCAGCACCGGCATGGCGGGAACTTCCTTCCGGTCGTAGAGCAGGGACGGGGAATGCCAGACGGAGGTCTCATAGCGCGAAACATCCAGGTCGGGTTTGTGGAACGGGGCGTAATGGTAGCTGTAAACATCATAGGGGATCTCTTCCCCGGGACCGATCCGGTTGGCCCAGCTGAACATGGTCAGGCGGTCCGGGTCGTCGAATTTGGCGTAGCGGTGGGTCTGCAGCGTGAAATCTCCGTGGTAGGACTCGTTTCCGAGGCCCCACATCACCACGCAGGGATGGTTGTAGTCGCGTTCCATCATGTCCTGGAGCAGGGCCAGCCACTGCCAGGCGTATTCCGGGCTCTGCCCGTTCCTGAACTTGGCGAAGTCCACGGCGTTCTCGTGCAGGACGTAGATGCCGTAGCGGTCGCAGGCGTCCAGGATCTCTTCAGTCATGTATTTGTGCCGCACATGGTTGGCGTTGAGGTCCCGCAGGGCCTTGGCATCGTCGATTCCCCAGATGCCGCGGAACTTGACTTCCTGGCCGTTGACGAAGACCTGGTTGCCCCGGCGTTCGAGCTTGCGGAAACCGACCTGCCGCTCCAGCGTCTCGACGATCCGGCCGCGTTCATCGATCAGGCTGAGTGTCATCCTGTACAGGTTCGGGTGCTCGGAATCCCATTTGAGCGGGTTCTTGACCTGGAGGTCGTATTGGAACTCATCCAGGTCCTCCGGCAGTTTGAAGGAAGCGGGGGAGACGGCCGTCCTTCGGCCGTCCGGAGCGGTCAGCGAGACCCGTACGGAGCCGCGGCTTCCCGCGGGGAAAGCGAGCCAGAGACGGAGCGTGGCATCCCGGTACGCGGCATCCAGGTCCGTGTGCAGGCGCATCCGTTTGAAATGCAGCTGCGGTACGGCATAGAGCGAGACGTGTCCGTGTATGTCGGCGGAAAAGCGGACAAAGGCCGCAAGCCCGGTTTTCCTTTCATCCAGCTCCAGGGCGACTGCCGCGTCCTGGCCCGGGCTTACATAGTCCGTGATGTCCGCGGTCCAGGAGGTGTACGACCCCCAGTGGTCGCGGACATATTTCCCGTTCACCCAGAGCTTTGCGGCATGCGTGGTGCCGGAGAAACGCAGGATGACGCGTTGCCCGGAAAAAGATTCCGGAATGGAAACGGTACGGAAAAAACCCACTACGGCGTCCGGTGTCGGGGTTTCCCAGACAGGCTTGACGAGGGTGAACGGCTCGAAACCGGAGGGGAGGGTCCGGGCCGTATGGAAATCCTCCGTCGGATTCTCCCGACGATACCACCCCTCATCCAGGTTCAGGACAGCCTTCCCGACTCCGTACACGCTGGAGGGGACGGGAATGATGACCGGCCGTTCGCCGTAGGGGTTTGGCGCCACGGGGATGTGTTGCGCCGATGCGGCTGTGCCCATCAGGATGGCGGCAGCCATGGAAATGATCAGACTCTTGTACTTCTTCATGCTGATGAGGGGTTTTTGCAAAAGTAAAGGATTCTGCGGGCACGGGAAATAGAAAAAAATAATAAAAAGATGGACGAAATAATCCGTAAGGAATTTTGTATATTTGTCCAAGTATGAATATCCGTATTTTCGTCATGGGCCTGATCGCATTGTCTTCCGCAGCTGCATGCAGCGTCGTGGAGGATGCCCGCATTACTGAATTCCGCGACGGCAAGAAAGCTGCCGTCAGCCTGACTTTCGATGACGGTCCCCTGGACCATTACACCATGGTCGCCCCGCACCTGGATTCTCTCGGTATCCGGGGAACATTCTGGATCGTCGGCTATGAAATCGGCCGGGAGGACTACAACACCTTCCCGCGTCTGACATGGGAGATGTGCCGGGAGATGTCCGACCGGGGGCATGAGATTTCCAGCCACAGCTGGACGCACGCCAACCTGACGACCCTTTCCGAGGAGGAACTCCGTGAAGAGGTGACCAGGAACGACGATGCGATCGAGGCGGCTACGGGCAAACGCCCGATCACCTTCTGCTACCCCTACAATGCCCGGAATGAACTGGTTGCCCGGATCTGCCACGAAGGCCGCGTGGGTACACGTGACTTTCAGGAGTCCCAGGGGCAGGCCAATACCCACAGTACGCCGGAAAGCCTGCGTGCCTGGCTGGACAAGGTCATCGCCAACGGGGAATGGGGTGTGACCATGACCCACGGCATGCAATATGGATGGGACTGCTGGGAGGATCCGAACGTCCTCTGGGATTTCTACAAGGACCTGGCTTCCCGGCAGGACGAAGTGTGGATCGATACCTTCGCCGCCGTCACGTCCTATATGCAGGAGCGCGAGCATTGCCGGATCGTGGTCCGCAAATACCACAAATGCATCGGCATCAAGCCGGAGTGCGACCTGGACCCGGCGCTCTACCGGGAGCCGCTGACGGCCGAAGTGACCGTGGACGGGCGGACCCGCCTGCTGTCTTTCGATCCGTTTGGCGGGGAACAATATTTCGAATTATAATCTAAACCTTTCTGATATGGCAATTCAAAAATCCAAAGGCTATCCCTGGAAATACTGCTCCCTCGGCGGAGTGGTCCGGGTGAACATCACTTCGGGCGAGGATATCGCCCACCTCGGAGAACTTGACCAGAAACTCTGGACAGTCCTGAGCTGTCCGACCCAGGATCTGGCTTTCGATGAACGAACCCTGAAACTGATCGATACCGATGGGGACGGCAAGATCCGCGTGGCGGAAATCGTTGCCGCCGCCCAGTGGCTGACTTCGGTGATCAAAGACAAGGATGCCATTCTCAAGGGGGAGGGTGTGCTGAAACTCGACGGCATCAATACGGAGAACGAGGCCGGGCAGAAGCTTTACAATTCCGCCAGGCAGATCCTGGCCAACCTCGGGCTCGAGAAAGATGAGATCAGCGTGGACGAGGCCTCTGACAGCGTGGCGATCTTCGCCAAGACGCAGTACAACGGCGACGGGGTGATCACCCCCGCCTCCGCCGATGACGAAACGCTGAAGTCCCTGATTACGGTAATCGCCGAGAAGGCGGGCTCCGCCACGGACCGCAGCGGCGAGCCGGGCATCACCGCCGACCACATTGAGGCTTTCTATACGGCCCTTGCCGACTATGCTGCCTGGCAGGATGCCGCCGAAGGGGACAAAGCCGGCATCTTCCCTTACGGAGACAACACCGCCGCGGCCTTCGCCGCCTGCGAAGCTGTCAAGGACAAGGTGGCCGACTACTTCATGCGCTGCAAACTGATCCGTTTCGACGATGCGGTATCCGCGGCCGTGGACGTTTCTGCCGAAAGGCTGGGAGCGATCAGCGACAAGAACCTCGCTACGCAGTCGGAGGAGATCTCCGCCTGTCCGCTGGCGCGGCCGGCCAGGGAGGCCGTCCTTCCGCTGGCTGCCATCAACCCGGCCTGGCAGGCGCAGTTCGCCGCCGTGAAGGCCCTGGTGCTGGATGTCGATTTCCCGAAGGCGGAAAGCATTACCGAAGAGCAGTGGAATGCCGTCCTGGCCAAGTTCGCTCCTTATTGCGCCTGGCTGGGCGCCAAGAAGGGCGAGAGCGTCGAAGCCCTCGGCCTGGACGAGGTCAGGGCCCTGCTGAAGGCTGACCGCAAGGCCGACCTGCTCGCGCTGGTCGATGCGGACAAGGCCCTCGAGGCGGAAGCCAGCTCGATCGACGATGTCAAAAGGCTGCTGCTCTACTACCGGGATTTCTTCAAACTGCTTCGCAATTATGTAATATTCACTGATTTCTATGGCAGGAAGGACGGTACGCGCGGTATTTTCGAGACCGGAAAGCTCTATATCGACGAGCGTTGCTGCGACCTCTGTATCAAGGTTGCCAATATGGGCGCCCACGGCGACATGCCCAAGCTCAGCGGGATGTTCCTGCTCTATTGCAAATGTACCTCCAAGACCAAGGCGGCGACCATGGACATCGTGGCCGTGATGACAGACGGCAACACCCGCGACCTTCGCCCGGGCAAGAACGGAATCTTCTACGACCTCGACGGCGGTGACTGGGATGCCGTCATCACCAAGGTGGTGGAGAATCCAATCAGCATCAAGGAAGCATTCTGGAGCCCCTACCGCAAGGTGGCCCGTTTCGTTTCGGACAAGATCGACAAGAATGCGGCCGATAAGGATGCGGCAGCCCTGACCAAGCTCCAGACTACGGCCGATGCCGGCCCTGCCGGCGCCAAGCAGCCGTTCGATATTGCCAAGTTCGCCGGTATCGCAGCCGCCGTCGGCATGGCCATGGCAGGCATCGGGGCCGTGCTGGTCGCCATCGGCGCCGCTGTCAAGAGCCTGTCCTGGTGGCAGTGGCTGGTCATCATCGCCGCCGTGATGCTCGTAATCTCCGGACCGTCCTGCTTCATCGCCTGGCGCAAACTGCGCAAGCGCAATCTCGGCCCTGTGCTCAATGCCAACGGCTGGGCTATCAACTCCCAGGTCCTGGTCAACATTCTCTTCGGCAAGACGCTCACGAGCGTGGCCCGGTATCCCAAGATGAAACTGGATGATCCGTATGCCAAGCGTACCCCCTGGTGGCGCAAGTGCCTGTACTGGCTGCTCGGTATCCTGGTCGCTGCGTTCTGCGTCTGCTATTTTACGGACAACCTGAAGTGGATGGGGATCGAACGCAAACCGAAAGCGGAGGCGGTGGAAGAACCGGCACCTGCCGCGGAAGTCGCTGAAACCACGGCGGATCCTGCCGTAGAAACTGTCCAGCAGTAATGGAAAAGGAAAAACCGACCATCTTTTCGCCGGAACAGGCCAATGTCGGCCTGTTCTGCGATGTCTTCCCGCCCGTGATGGACGGCGTGTCCGTATGCATGGAGAATTATGCATATTGGATGCAGAAGAAAGTGGGTGGCGTCTGCGTGGTTACCCCCAACGTCCCGGGTGCGGATTACAGCGTCCATGACTACAAGGTATATGACTACTTTTCCATCCCCGTCCCCAAACGTGCTCCCTACGTGACCGGCCTGGCGGAAATCGATCCGACCTATCTGGCGAAGGTCGCGACGACGCGTTTCAAGATCCTGCACGCCCATTGCCCCTTTGCCTCCGGCGGGGCGGCGATGCGGATCGGCCGGCTGCAGAAGATCCCGGTCGTGGCGACTTTCCACTCCAAATACCGGGACGATTTCGCCCGGGTCCTGCCCAAGCTGGCCGTGGATATGTGGATTGACGCCATCGTCGACTTCTACGAACGGGCCGACCTGGTCTGGGTGCCCCAGGAATCCGTGGTCGATGTCATCCGCGAATATGGCTTCAAGGGGCATGTGGAAGTGATGGACAACGGTTCCGACCTTGTGGCGGACTATCCCGAGAAGTATTTCGTGGAGGCCCGGCAGCGCCTGGGGATCGCTCCGGAAGAGTTCGTGATGCTCTTTGTCGGCCAGCATATCTGGGAAAAGAACCCGCGCCTGATCATCGAAGCCCTGTCCCGGATCCCGGATATTCCTTTCCGGATGTACTTCGTCGGGATCGGCTATGCCGCCGACGAGATGAAGCAGCTGGTCTCGGAAAGGGGCCTGGACAACAAGGTGACCTTTGTCGGTTCTATCACCGACCGTGAGAAGCTGACGGACTACTATGCCGCTTCGGACCTCTTCCTTTTCCCGTCACTCTACGACAACGCGCCGCTTGTGGTGCGGGAGGCGGCTGCGCTGCACACGCCGGCCGTGATGGCGAAGGGAGCCACGGCTGCGACCATCCTCAAGGATGGCGAAAATGGTTTCCTTGTGGAGAACGACCCCGACAGGATGGCGGAGCTGCTGCGCAGCCTGATCCACGATCCGGAGCGGGTCCACCGCGTGGGTGTACAGGCCTCCAAGAGCATCGTCCGCTCCTGGGAGGATTGTGTCGAAGAAGTAATCGACCGTTATAATGTGTTGCTGAAGAGCCGCGGCCTGCCGCTTATCGAACGTCCAGTGTAGCGCGGGCGGCAACCGCCTCACCCGTTCCGCTGAGTCCTTCGGCCACGATTTCGAAACGTCCGCCATAGGCGGGCGTTTTGCATTCCAGCTCCAGGGACGCCCCCGGGGCGAGGCTCAGCAGCGGATGCCAGTAGATGGTCTGCCGATAGTCCGGGTATGCTTTCCCGACACCGGCGCAGGTATAGGCCAGGGGCAGGGAACAGCCCTGGAAATCCACGATGCGGACGTTGTCGGCGAACTGCATCGACGGCAGGCTGCCTTTGTAGGTGACGAAATTGACGATGCCGCTGAAACTGCGGATCCCGAACGAATAGGAGCCGCTGTAGATGTCGATGTGACTGACGAGGAGCGGGTCGTAGGCGATGATCTTCTCGTGGTCGAGGATCGGGACGCCGTCCAGCAGGACCAGGGCCATCCCGCGGGGGAAGTAGTACTGGCCGGTCGCATCGGAGGCGATGACCTCCACCCGCCGCCGGCCGTCCGTGCGGCGGATGCGGAGTTCTTGTATGAACTCGATGAAAAGTTCCTCCATCACCGGGAAGCGGGTATAGTCATCCAGGATATAACGTTTGCAGTTGTCCTCCTCCAGAACGGGATGTATGCGGAACGGAAGTTCGGAATAAAGGGTATCGGCATCGAAGTTGCGCTCCAACTGCATGCCGATCTTGCGCAACTGCAGGGCGGGGGCATAGCCGGCGCTCAGGCGCAGAGGCGGGATCTCCCCGGGAGACAGATCCAGGAAAGGAGAGTCGATCTCGAGGTGGCAGATGTTGTCCGGATCCACATCTTCGATTTCCAGGAACATGTTCTGCGAGCCGTAGATATTGGAAGTGAAGAAGGTGACGCTGCCGTCTCCCGAGATGGTCTCGGTGTAGAGATTTTCCCCGCCGCCAGGCGAGGAGATGAAAGCATAGCGGTCCAGGTTGGCTTGCCGTCCGGCCGTATCGGTCCCGGTGACATGGGCGCGGATGACCTCTCCTTCGTATTCGGGGATGGCCGTGTCCGAGAACCCGCGGGCCTGGGGAAGCGCATGGATTCCGTCGATAAAATCCGGAATCCGCCGTCCGTCGGCTGCCGGGATTCCGTCGTCATGATGGACGCTGAGGCTGAATTGTATGGTTTCGTTTCCCGGGTTGGAGACGGTCAGCCGGGTGGTGCCGTTCGGAGAAGCGGCAGCGGCGGAGCGGATCTCCAGCTTCCCGGCACTGCGGACCGGCGGGGCCGTCGGGACCTCCGGAACGATCTGCACACCGTCCGGGAGGCGTTCGGTGCTGAAGGTGTTGATGACGGACAGGGTCCGGGCGCCGGTTCCGGCATCGAAACCGTCTTCGGAGGCGCCCAGCTTGGTATAGGCAAGCAAGCGGTAATTGCCGGTCGGCAGGGTGTTGGACAGCAGGATCCGTCCTGCGCCGCGTCCGCCGTTCAGGGCGATTTTGGCGGTCTGGACCAGCCCTTGCTGCGAATGGATCTCTACGTAGGCGGTTTTGCTGAAAGCGGAGAGGCGCCCGTTGGAGGCGTCCAGACACCAGGCTGACATCCAGACGGCATCCCCGGCCACATAGACATCCCGGTCGGTAGAGATATAGACGCGCTCCCGGATCCGCTCCGCCCCTTGGAGGGACGCGCTGACCGTCAGCATGGCGCACAGGCAATATAGGAGGATTCTTCTCATCGTTTGGGGGTTATTGGGGCCAGTCATCCGGTTTGTCGGTCGAGCCGCCGCTTTTGCGGCAGTCGATACAGGCGGCGACCGCCCACATGTAGTGGGAAGGATCGACGCTCATCTCGTATTCGTAAACAGCTTCGTAGGGGAGGTAACCGGACCAGTAGGCGAGCCGGTTGTCGTCCACATTGTCCAGGACCTGCATCTCCAGCGGATCATAATAGTAGCCGCCTTTGGGCGTCTGGTGGTAATGATGGACCGTGTTGTCGTAGTAAAGCCGGGCACTGGTGACGGCGGCGGCGTTCAGGTAACCGAGCACTTGATAGTCCGGATCGGAAATGCAGTGGATGTTGCTGGACATCTGGCTCGGCGTTGGAGCAAAGATGGACCCCTGCGAATACGTGGTCTCCTGGATGGCGCGCCAGTACTTGAAGGCTTCTTCGCTGAGCGCCCCCAGCTGGACCGTGATCCGGTAGAGAACCTGCAGACGGCGGTCTGTGAGGGGGATGCGGACAAAGTCCAGGTCTTCGAACCGGTCCTCGGTCTGGTTTTCCGTGGTGAAGATATTGATGGTGGGGGATTCTGCCCGGCTCCAGCAGCGGTAGAAAGGACTCGCCGCTTCGTAAACCGTCCCCGTATCGGGGTCGTAGAGATAGGAGCTCATGATGTCGCTGTGGTATTCCCACTCTTCTACATAGGTCCAGCGGAAATGGCTGGAACCGCTGCAATGCATGCTCAGGGCGATGTCCAGTTCTCCGTAGATGGCGTTCTTGTCAAAAGAGAGATTGTCGATGACCGGCGCGGGGCAGACGTCCAGCCAGTCGGATTCGAAGATGCGCTGTGCGGAGCCGCCTTCGGATCCGAAGGCGGGAGAAACGGCTTCGACATGCAGGCGATAACGCTGTCCCTCGGGCAGGTCGACGCTGTCGAACAAGAGGGAGGCGCTGCCGTTATCGATACCTTGGATGCGTGTTCCGTCCTCGCCTTCGATATAGCCTGTGGCGGAGAGTGTCGGCGGGACATAGTTGTCGCGGTCCAGGGGGACGGCGAAACTGAGCTTCAGTCTGGAGCTGGTTCCGATCAGGATATCCCCTTCGATTACGAGCGGGTATTCTCCGCGCGGGATATTCAGTTCATACGGATATTTGCAGGCGGCTGCGGCCAGGAGCAGGGCTGCCAGGGCAGCCAGTCGTTTAAGGAAGTGTGCTGCCATCAGAATTTCAGGTTGAGGTTGATATAAGGGATCGGACAGGCAAAGACCGAGAGCATGTAACTGCCCTGCGGCGTGAAGAATACCGAGTAGGCATTCTTGCGGCCGGTGACATTGTATACGCCGATGGTCCAGGACATGTGGGAAAACTGCCGGAGATAGTGACCGGGTTCGATATTGATTGCCAGGTCCAGGCGGAAGTAGTCCGGAATCCTGTGCGTGCTGCGCTGGGTGTAGGCGAGCCGGTATC
Organism: Bacteroidales bacterium; assembly: GCA_024681565.1. Classification (GTDB taxonomy): domain Bacteria; phylum Bacteroidota; class Bacteroidia; order Bacteroidales; family UBA932; genus Cryptobacteroides. The sequence continues at coordinate 3,773 of JAILAO010000017.1, read as the reverse complement.
CGCCGCCGTAGTTGAAATAGGCAATCGGCAGGGTAACGGGCCGGCCCGTGGCATATTCGAGGTTGGCCGAAAGCGAGTACCGGTGGGTGAACTTGTAGTTCCCGACCAGCTTGACTTCATGCGGCTTGTCGTGCGGGGCATTGTACCAGGCTCCTCCGTTGATGGTCTCCACGCCGCGGTCCTGCATCTCCTGCAGGAACGAGCGGGCGTAGGTGTAGGATGCCCAGCCGGTGAGTTTGCCCGAGGTCTTCTTGGCCATCAGCTCGATGCCGTAGGCCTTGCCGCGGGTCTCGACGAGATCCGCCGCCAGGTCCGGATTCATCATCAGCGTAGCGCCGGACTTGTAGTCAAGCTGGTGGCTGGTCTGCTTGTAATAGCTCTCCAGGGTCAGGTCCACGGTCCCGTCCGCGACGGTCCAATAGAGGCCGGCGGCCGCCTGCCATCCGGTCTGCGGCCGGACATCGGCGCTGCTGAGCTGCCAGCTGTCGATGGGGGAGATGGAGGAGGTATTGGTGATCAGGTGGATGAACTGGCTCATCGTGTTGAATCCGGCTTTCACGGACAGGTTGTCCCGGAAGGAATATTTCCCGGAGAGGCGGATCTCCGGGTAGAGGTACATCTTGGACGGCCTCAGTGCCAGCAGGCCGCTGAGGCGGACACCCGCATCGAAGGTCAGTTTCGGACTGACGGTCCAGCTGTCGCTGGCGAAAAGGGCGGTCTCCAGGGCGTTCTGGATATCGAGACGCGTGTGGGCGACGAGCGACGGCTCATAGAGCGGACTCATCTCGCCGGGGAGCAGATGATACCAGGTCGCCTGTCCGCCGAGGGTCAGGTCGTGCCGGTCGGTGGCTGCATATCGGAAAGAGGCCTTGGCATATCCCTGCCGGATCTGCGTGGCAATCCGGTACCCGGATTTCAGGTTCTGGCCGAGCGTATTCTCCAGTTCCGCCCCGTACTGGTCATAACCGGCCACGGTCACCAGGTTGAGCCGGCTGCCGAGGCGGCTGCGCCACCGGAGCGAAGCGTTGAGGTTGGAGTAGCGGAAGGTGGTGTCCCGGCTGAACGAGAAACCGTCCCGGGACCAGTATGCATAAGCCTGGAGCGAATTGTTGTCGTTGATCTTGTGTGTCAGGGAGGCGTTGATGTCATGGAAGTTGGCACGTCCGCCGCGATAGTTGCTGTTCGCGGGCAGCAGGTTCAGGATCCAGTTGGAATACGTGGTGCGCCCGCCGATCAGGAAGGTGGTCTTGCCCTTGACGAGGGGACCTTCCAGCTGGAAGCGGCTGGTCAGCAGGCCCACGCCGAGCGATCCGGCGATCTTGTTGGCGTTGCCCTCCCGGCTGCGGACATCCAGGACGGACGAGATGCGTCCGCCGAATTCGGCGGGGATGCCGCTCTTGTAGAGTTCGACTTCGCTGACGATGTCCGGGTTGAAGGCGGAGAAAAGACCGAACAGGTGTGTCGGGTTGTAGATGGTCCCGTCGTTGAACAGGACAAGGTTCTGGTCCGTGGATCCTCCCCGGACATTGAAACCGCTGGAGGCTTCGCCGACGGATTTCACACCCGGCAGGGTCAGGACGGCCTTCAGGACGTCTCCTTCCCCGAAGGCGGACGGGATCTTGCTGATCACCTCCATCCGGACACGCTCCAGTCCCATCTGGGCATTGCGGTGGTGCGAGACGGCATCGGCCGAGATCACTGCGCCGGTCAGCGCGGTCACTTTCTCCTTCATGACGATGTCGAGCGTGCCGTCCTCGTGCACGTTGAGATTCAGGTGCATGTCTTCGAGCGAATAGCCGCTGAAGTTCAGGATGTTGTCCCCGACAGGCAGGGCGACCCGGTAGAATCCGCCTGCATCCGTGACCGTATAGGCGCCGGATTTTTCGTCATAGACGGAAACGCCGGTGAGCGGCTCGTTGCTGGAAATATCCCGGACCTGGCCGCTGACATAGGCCTTGCCGGCATGGCGGGCTCCCGGTTCTCCGATTTCGTAGATTTTGTTCTGGAAGGTGGCGATGGTGCTCTGCTCGGCCAGGTATTTCTGCAGTCCGCTGTCGTCCGCGAGCGGTCTGCCGTCATCGAACAGGCCGGCCGGAAGATCGGTGAATACGGACTTGCCGTGCAGGATGAAGTAGTTGTCGGCGTAACGGCTGATGGTGTATCCTTTTTCGCGCATCGAAGCGAAAGCGGCTTCGACGAATTCCCCGGCCGGGGCGCTGACGCTGAAATCGCTTTGCTCGGCAGCGTCCACGACGCAATAGAAAGATGCCGGGAAATGCCCGTCCAGGAAACGGACGAGCGAGTCGAGGGGGACACGCCGGACTTCGAGCCGGTCCTGTGCCCGGAGGCCCGCCCCGGCGAGGCATGCCAGTATTATAATAGTAAACAGTCTCTTCATCGGGCGGTCTGTCTAAGCACTTCCTGGCAGATGATATCGTAATCGCGGGTCCGCAGGTTCCGGACGGCCCGGCGGAGTTCCTTCTTGCGGTCCGGGAATTTGCCGATCAGGGCGTTGTTCCCCCGGATGCGGGAAAAGCGGCCGTCGCGGTCGCGGAAATAATAGGTGCGGGAGATCTGGAAATAACGCAGGATGTCCTCCCGGTAGTTCGGGTCGTTGTAGCCGATCCCGTCGCCGTTGACATTGCTGACGCTGGAGTTCAGGGCCTTGTCAACATGCTTGTATACCTGCTCCGGCCCTTGCCCGAATACTTCGTAGAAGCCTTCCGGCAAGCTGCCCGCGTCCTCCGGTCCGACCCCGATGAAGTGGTGCTCCCCGATGTCGATGGAGCTTACCTGGGCGGGGGAGAGTGCCAGCGACAGCAGGGAATTGGACAACTGGACAAGCGCTTTCTGGGTCAGGGCGTCGATGTTGAGCATGACGTCGCAATAGGTCCGGTCTTCGAAGACGATGTTTCCGCGGACGAATTCGGTCGATGACCAATAGGGATGGCCGTTGGCCAGGAAACTGTAGCGGTCGCCCTGCCGTCCGCGGAAAAGGGAGGACCTGTCGCCGGCCTTCTGCTGGAAGATACGGAGTTCCGGCGAATCCTGTGCCTGTGCGCTGAATAGCCCCAGTCCAAGGGCGATCAGGCAGCTTGCGATATGTCCGTTTTTTTTCATGCGGACAAAGATAGAAATATAAAATCTGATTACACTTTGTATTCTTGCAAAATTTATCTAAATTTGCACGCTTTTTCCATTTTGGATGGAGCATTTGTATTAACCCTTAATTTTTTTGCTGAGATGGCTGAATATTTGATGCCTGAGAAAAAGCAAGAGATTTTCGCGAAGTACGGGAAGTCTAATAAGGACACCGGCTCACCTGAGAGTCAAGTTGCTTTATTTTCCTACCGTATCGCTCACCTTACCGAGCACGTGAAGAAGAACAAGAAGGACGTGGTTACCCGTCGTTCCCTTCTCCGCCTCGTCGGTAAGCGCCGCCAGATCCTGGACTACCTCCAGGAGATGGACATTGAGAGATACCGCCATATCGTCAAGGAGCTCGGTCTCCGTCGATAAGCAGATAGGAAACAACTGGGGGATGGTGCCCATCGGGACCATCCCCTTTTTGATAGAAGACGTAAAAGACGCAATAGAGAAACAGTAATGAACGTTATCAAAAAGAAAATCGAGCTCGCGGACGGCCGCGTGATCGAGATCGAGACCGGCAAACTGGCCAAGCAGGCCGCCGGCTCCGCCGTTGTCAAGATGGGAGGCACCATGGTCCTCGCCACCGTGACCTGTGCCGAAGAAGTCAAGGAAGGCACCGATTT
>JAILAO010000177.1 GCA_024681565.1 Bacteroidales bacterium | reverse complement strand
GGAAGGTCCCGGGATCGTCTACGGGCAATCCGTCAGCCGCAACGAGTTCGGCATCACCCGGGGCGTCTTCCCCGCCCCCGACGGCAAAAGGCTGGCCGTTTACCGCAAGGACGAATCCGCCGTCACGCTCTATCCGCTCTATGACGTCACCACCCGCACCGGAGGCAGCAAGGAGATCCGTTACCCGATGGCAGGGATGGCCTCCGAGCACATCACCCTCTGCGTGACGGATTTCGACGGGAATGTCCTCACTGCGCTCCAGGTCACCGACTTTGACGAGGAGCGCTACCTGACCGGCATCACCTGGTCTCCTGACAGCAAATACATCTTCGTGCAGGTGCTCGACCGGGCCCAGCACGAGATGCATCTCAACATGTACCGTGCGGATGACGGCCGCTTTGTCCGGACCCTGCTCACCGAGAGCAACGACGCCTGGGTAGAGCCCCTGGATCCGCTGTACTTTATCCAGGGGAGCTATGAGTTCTTCTACCGGACGGACAACCGGGACGGCTTCCGCAATCTCTCCCGCTGCGACACGCTCGGCCGCGTGGAGCGCTTCACCCCGGTCGCCGCGGATGTGGAATATGTCGCAAACGACGGCAAGTATCTCTATTATACCTCCGCTGAGGTCTCCCCCATCGAGAATCATCTCTTCCGGGTGCGCCTGGGCAAAAAAGGTCCCGGCAAGCCGCAACGGCTCACCCCCGAGGAGGGCTGGCACCAAGTTTCTCTCTCACCCGACTGCAGTAAATTCATCGACCGCTACAGCAGTTTCAACGTGCCCGGCGTGACCCAGGTACGCAGTACGGACGGCAAGCTGCTGGAGAAGGTCCTGACCGCCCTCGATCCGCTGGACGAATATGCCCAGTGCCGCGTGGAGCTGGGTACGACCCCTTCCGCCGACGGGCAGTATGACAACTACTACCGCCTCTTCTATCCGCGTGACTTCGATCCTGCGAAGAAATATCCCCTCGTCGTCTATGTCTATGGCGGTCCGCATTCCCAGATGGTCAATGACAGCTGGCTGGGCGGGATCCGGATGTGGGAGATGCTGATGGCCCAGCGCGGCTATGTGGTCTATGTCCAGGACAACCGGGGCACGCAGAACCGCGGCGCCGCCTTCGAGAAGGCGATCAACCGCCAGTGCGGTACGGTCGAGACCGCCGACCAGATGGCCGGCATCCAGGCCTTGCTCGACCGCTCGCCCTGGATCGACCGGTCCCGGATCGGTGTCCACGGCTGGAGCTACGGCGGCTTCATGACCCTTTCGCTGACCACCCGCAACCCCGGCTTCTTCAAAGTCGCCGTGGCCGGAGGACCGGTCATCGACTGGAAGTGGTATGAGGTCATGTACGGTGAGCGCTAGATGGACAACCCGGACTCCAACCCGGAAGGATTTACCGCAGCGTCGCTCATCCCCCGCGCCAAGGACCTGACCGGCCGCGTGCTGATCTGTCACGGCGTCCTGGACGGCACCGTCGTCCCGCAGCACTCCCTGAGCTTCGTGCAGGAATGCATCGGGGAAGGCATCCCGGTCGAATGGTTTCCTTATCCATTGGATGAACACAACATGCGCGGCAAAGCCCGCGTGCATCTCTACGAGAAGATTACCGACTACTTCGAACAGTTTCTATGAGAAAATTCCTGATGGCCGCCCTGGCCCTGCTGCTGGCGGCAGCCCCGCTCTCTGCGCAGAAAAGGGCAGAGACCCGGCTTTACCAGAAAACACTGTCGAAGCCTTCGCTGGAGGCCTTCGACAAGTTCCTGAAAAAATACCCCTCATCCGTCTATGCGGAGGACATCCTCGCCCGCAAGGACACCCTGCTCAACATCAGCCCTTATGACGTGATGCAGGCAGCGGCGATCGCCAAGGACTTCCTGCCCGCAGGTGCGCAGTTCCATGCCCTGGCGGACCGCCGGGAAGCCGTAGACCGCATCTACGCAGTCTGCCTGGACGGCGAAGGGCTTGGTCTGGACCAGGTCCGCATCGTCACCCTCGAGCACGGGGCGGATGGCTGGGCGCCGGGCAGCACCTACGACGCCCCCTCCACGGATGCCGGGGGCATGGCGGTCCGCAGCTTCGTGGACAGCACCGCCGTTTTCAGCATCCGAGGCACCCGCTATCTCCGCTTCAATTACCTGATGCGCTCGGCGGACGGGACGGAGCAGACCTACGTCGCAGCCACCTATGCCCCGCAGACGGACGAGTTCGGCGCCGCCTCCTTCCGCGGGAAAAACATCCTGAAGGAAACGGAAACGCTTCCCTACCACATCAGCGGACGTTCGGATGAAGCCCTGCTCTCCGGTCTCGACCGGCCCTGGATGCGCCTGATGGTGGAAGACCTCCGAAAGAACCCGGCCCTCGAGGCCATCCCTGACAATTACTGGCTTACGGATGCCGCCATCCAGTGGTGGCTGGAGCAGAATCCGGATGCGCTGACCAGCGCCACGCACTTGAAATTCAACATCCTGCAGGAAGCGAGTTCGCTCGTGGAAGAGTTCCGCTCCGCCAAGGGCAAAAAGAACTCGTCCAAATATACGGCGGCCCTGATCGACCACCGCGGTTACACCGTCATCGTCGTGTACCAGAAGGCCTCTTCCGATTATGTGCTGGCCTGGGCGGAGCCCGAGTGCCAGGACCACTACAGGGACCGCCTGCTCAACAGCATCGCCTTCGATGACGCCAACACCCTGGCCCTGTCGTATTACCACGGCAACAGGACCTTCAAATACCGACTCAACCTCACATCCAAAAACCTCAGGAGGAAATAGCCGATGAAAACCTACATCGAACAGAACCAGGAACGTTTTTTCGAGGAACTTTTCACGCTGATGCGCATCCCGTCCATCAGCGCCAAGCCGGAGCATAAGGCCGACATGTACCTCTGCGCGGAGACGCTCGCCGACCTGCTGCTCGAGGCGGGTGCCGACGAAGCCGGCGTCTGCGAGACCGAGGGGCATCCGGTCGTCTTCGGCCAGAAGATCATCGACCCCAAAGCACGCACCGTTCTCGTCTACGGCCACTACGATGTCCAGCCGGTCGAGCCGCTGGACAAATGGAACCACGACCCCTTCGACCCGCAGATCCATGACGGAGCCATCTGGGGGCGCGGTGCCAATGACGACAAAGGACAGCTGTTCATGCACATCAAGGCTTTCGAGTTCCTGCTCCGGAACGGCAGGCTCCACCACAATGTCAAGTTCCTGTTCGAAGGAGAGGAAGAGATCAGCAGTCCCTCCCTGCCGGCATGGATCAAGGCCCACAAGAAGCTGCTCAAGGCCGACATCTGCCTGGTCAGCGACACCACGATGATCAGCGACCGGGTTCCCTCCATCAACTGCGGCATGCGCGGTCTGAGCTATCTGGAGGTCAAGGTGACGGGACCGAACAAAGACCTGCATTCCGGCCATTTCGGCGGAGCCGTCGCCAATCCCATCCAAGTGCTCTGCGAGATGATCGCCACGCTGATCGATGCGGACGGACGCGTCACCGTGCCGGGGTTCTATGACAAAGTCGTGGAATTGCCCCGCGCCGACCGCAGGATGCTGGCCCGGGCCCCGTTCAACATGAAGGAATACAAGGATTTCCTGGACATCCGCGAGGTGCGCGGCGAAAAGGGATATACCACGCTCGAGCGCACGGCGATCCGGCCCTGTCTGGATGTATGCGGCATCTGGGGCGGATATACCGGCGAAGGGGCCAAGACCGTGCTGCCCTCCGAAGCGCATGCCAAGATCTCCATGCGTCTGGTTCCGAACCAGCGCAGCGTCGAGATCACCCGTTTATTCAAACGCCATTTCAAGAAAATCGCACCCAGGCACGTCAAGGTCGAGGTCGTCTCGCACGAAGGCTGCGATGGATTCCTGATTCCGATCAGTTCAGACGCCTACCAAGCCGCTTCCCGCGCCATGGGCGAAGTGTACGGGAGCGAACCCGTGCCCGCCCGGGGCGGCGGATCCATCGGCATCCTCGCCGAGATGCAGAAAATCCTGCACATCGACCCGCTCCTGATGGGCTTCGGTCTGGAACGCGACACCATCCACTCCCCCAACGAGAGCTACCTGCTCAGGCAGTTCTTCGCCGGGATGGAATCCATCGAGAAATTCTACGAATACTGGCAGTAGGCCGTTTCAATCGACCACCGGCTCGATCTTGCTGAGCGTCAGCCCCGGAATCGCGTGGACGGTATCGATGATGCGTCCCGTGTATTCCCGCGAGGTGACCCGCAGGACGATGGTGACGTCGATCGAGGTCTCGTGCCGCTCCATCGAATAGAAATCCAGATCGCGCCCGAAACGGGCCAGGGCTTCCTGCAAGGACTTCTCCGAATCGGCAACGATACTCAGGCGGATCTGATGCTGCTCATAGCGGCGCAGCAGGAAATGCATCGCCTCCAGGCAGATCACGGCCATCACGGCCGCGGCGCCGGCCACCTGGAACATCCCGGCGCCGGACGCAAGTCCGACGGCCGAAACGACCCAGATGCCGGCAGCCGTCGTCAGGCCGCGGACGGAATTCTTCTGGAAGATGATCAGACCGGCACCCAGGAAACCCATGCCCGAGACGACCTGGGCCGCCACGCGGGCTGCGTCAAAGTGTTCTGCGGAAGTGAACCCGAATTGGGAAATCACCATAAAAAGCGCACTGCCCAGTCCTACCAGGAAGTGTGTGCGGATACCGGCCTCCTTGGCACGCAGGTGCCGCTCCAGGCCGACCAGGGCGCCGAGAAAGCCCCCGATCGCAATCCGCAGGATCATCTCACCGATCGATATCATCTCTCAAAAAACATTAATACTTTACTTCAAATTCATAGCTGCCGGACTGGAGCTCACAGAGCACCCGGCCTTTGAGGGTACGGAACGGCCCGACGCCTGCGGCACCGGCCAGGACCTTGACCTTGTCCGGGCCTGCGGCCTGCAGGGTCAGGGAAGCCGTGGTATTCGCCGGAATGGTCACGCGGTACACATACCCGCCGGCCGTCTTCTCCCAGCCGCTCTCGATACGGCCGTAGGGACTTTCGAAGCCGCCCTTGGCGAAAGTCATTCCGCCGCCGACCTTCGGCTGCAGCAGGATATGCTTGTAGGCGGGACGGTCCTCGTCGCGCTGGATACCCAGCTGATGCGAATACATCCACTCGCCGATGGCGCCATAGGCGTAGTGGTTGAAGGAGTTCATGTCCACGGGACCGAAACCGTTTTCAATCGTATAGGAGTTCCATCTCTCCCACATCGTGGTCGCACCCTGCAGCACCGGATAGAGCCAGGACGGATACTTGGTCTGCTCGAAAAGCGTGTATGCCACGTCGTCGCGGCCGTTCTCCGACAGGGCGATGTTGAGATACGGCGTGCCGATGAAGCCCGTGGTCAGCGTGTTGCCATGCTCCTCGATATCCGCCACCAGGTGGGAGACGGCCTTGTCGCGGAGTTCTCCGTCCAGCAGGCCGAAACGGAGCGGCAGTGCATAGGAGGTCTGCGTGTCAACGGGGACGAGTTCGCCTTCCTTCGGGGCGTTCGGGTCCACGGGCATGCCCGGCCAGCGCATCGGGACATAAGGAGCCACGGAGACACCGTCTTCATTGTAGTATTTGGCCACGAAGGCAGCCTTGACCTTTTCGAAGAGCGCGCTGTATTTCCGCGCTTCGCGGGTCTTGCCGAGGGCGGAGGCCATCCGGGACATCATATAGGCGTCGTAGGCATAGTAGGCCGTATTGGTGAGCCCGATGTCCGTACGCTCGATGGCGAGGTGGTCACCGATGCCGGTGGCGATCTGCGTGCCGTCCGGGTTGGCCTGGCGTTCGAGATAGTCCATATAACGGACCATCGAATCCCAGTGCTCCTGGAGGACCCGGAGGTCACCGTACTGCTCCCAGACCTGATACGGCACGAGGATACCGGCTTCCATCCAGCCCATCCAGCCGGGGTTGTCGTTGGTAAAGCCATAAGGCGGACGGCCCGTGATGGGATAGTAGTTGAAGTAGCTGCCGTCGTAGTTCTGGTTGTCGCGCATCGAATGGAACCAGCGGGCGTAGAACTTGTCCACCCACGGGCTGAAATAGGTCGCCGTACGGGCAAAGACCTGGGCGTCGCCCGTCCATCCCTGGCGTTCGTCGCGCTGCGGGCAGTCGGTCGGGACGGACTGGAAGTTGTCCCGCTGTCCCCATTGGATGTTCTGGAAGAGGCGGTTGACATCCGGATTGGAGCTCTCGTAATCGGCGGTCGTATTGCCGATGGATTCCAGCACCACGGCCTTGACGGCGGAGATGGGTAACGGCTTGTCCAGTCCGGTCACGGAGACGTAACGGAAACCATGGTCCGTGAAAAGCGGCTGGTAGGTCTCACCCTCTTTCTTCCCGCGCATGATGTAATTGTCGATGGAAACGGCTCCGCGGTAATTCTCGACATAGACCTGGCCCTTTTTGGCCTTGTACATCCCGATCGTATACGGAGCGACCGGATCGGTCGGGATGCGCTCGGGATAGATCATTTCGCCGTAACGCAGGTTCACCACCTGGCCGGCCTTGCCCTTCATCCCTTCCAGGCGCGGCACGCCGATGATGTTCTGGCCGAAGTCATAGACATAGGTTCCCTTGACCGGTTCACTCACGCTGACGGCATCGAGGGTGATGTTGTTCTGGATCGGCAGACCCACATAAGCCTGGATCTGCACACCCGGCGCCGGGCGCTCGAAGAGGTCGGCGGCATCCCAGGCGGAATCGTCGAAACCGCCGTCCTTCCAACCGTCCACTTCCTTGCGGGCATCATAATCCTCGCCGAACTGGAAACCGTTGCGCACCACCGGACCGTGGTCGTATTTCTTCCAGCTGCCGTCGGTCACGACCACTTCCTGCGTGCCGTCTTCATAACGGATCAGCACCTTGGCCAGCAAGGACTGGCGGATCCCGTAAGGATCCACGTTAACGGAGGTGAAGATATTGAGATCGCTGAACCAGCCGGCGCCCAGCATGGCTCCGAAGCCATTGGAACCGCTCTTCAACAGGTCCGTGATGTCATAGGAGTTGTACATGATCCGGTAACGGTAGTCCGTCCAGCCCGGGCTGAAATAATCATTGCTGACGCGCTGGCCGTTGATGTAGAACTCATAGATGCCGCGGGCGGTCACGTAGAGGCGCGCCTCCTTGACCGGCTTGCTGATATCGACATTCTTGCGGAGCATCGGGGCCGAGACCTGGCCATACGGCTCCCAGACCTGCAGACGGCCGGTTCCGGTCACCTCGTGGCGCGGCTCGGGATCCGTATAGAGCACCGTGTTCCAGTTCTCTTCGGAGATCACGATATCCGAGAAGACGGCCTTCTCCCCGCGCGGCTGGCGGAAGCCGATGGAGTGGAGACGGGCCCAGTCGCAGATGTATTCCCCGCTGGGGTACGGGGTGATCACCATCTGCGTCGGATTGCCGGAACTGACGTTCTCGCGGCGCGGACCGCCGGGAACCCCCTCCGTGGGATGCAGCACCTGGCCGTCCAGATGGACGATCAGATTGGATTTCAGGTGGTAACCCGGCGTACTGACCTGCAGGCGGACATGATGCACGGCGTGCTTGTCCGCATCGGACACGATGCCGTCCAGGTCGATGGTGGACAGGTGACGGATGTCCCCGTCAACCGCATAGTCGATGATGAATTTCGGAGTATCCTTGACGTTCAGCTCCGCCGTAATCCAGTTCTTCTCATCCTGGACGCTGTAGGCAAAGACGGCACGGCTGCTGCCCGCCGGAATCTGCACGTCATAATCGATGTCGAAAAAGGTACGGTACTTGGAAACGCCGATCTCCTGTGAGCCGATCCACTGGGCCCGACTCCAGCCGACTCCCATCAGGCCGGTCTCGAACCAGGTCGGCGCCGACTCGACCAGCCGGTTGTCCTGGTCCCAGACCTGGACTTTCCAGAAATACCGGGTCGATCCGCGCAGGGCGGCGCCTTCGTAGGGAATGTTCAGCGAAGCGTCCGTCCGGACGATTCCGGAATCGAAGACCAGCGTCCCGGAAGCGAGGTCCTGTTCGGAGAGCGCCACCATCACGCGGTAGGCGCGCTGCAGGGCCCCGGTCTGGTCGGAACACATCTGCCAGCTGAAATAGGGACGCGCCTCGTCGAGCCCCAACGGGGTATCCATCGCCTCGGTGCGCAGGTTGACGATCTGCGTCGCCGCAAAAGCGGGCGCCGCCAGGATCAGTCCAAGGATAAACAAGTAGATTTTTTTCATCGCAGATTCCGGCTAAAGGTGGCGTTTCATGAATTCGAGATAATAGGTCCAGTCCTGCGGCATGACGCCGTGACCCCCCTCGTGCATCACGTAGCCGAGGGTCGTATAGACCGGCTGGTCGGCGGCGGGCATCTCGTCCCCGGCGGGGACATCCTGACCCAGGAGCTGATAGACTTTGCGGGCCTCCAGCAGGGAGATCCATTCACCCTTGGGGTCGGACCAGTTGTCGGTCGTTCCGGTCTGCAGCAGCAGCGGACGCGGGGCGATCAGGGCCACCAGCATGTGGGCGTCTACCGGCATCTGATGCACTTTGTCCCCCCAGTAGGCATAACGCGGGCAGAACTGATACGGGAAACGGGTCTGCTCGGCAAGATGCGCCACCGTTTCGCCGAAGTTGCGGCGGCTCATGGCCGCTCCGCCTTCGCCGGAGCAGCTGGGCATCACGACTTTGATGCGCGGCTCGCAGGCCCCGGTCCAGATGGTCGTCTTGCCCAGGCGGGAACAGCCCGTAAGGGCCACCCGGGTGGCATCCACATCGGGGTCCTTCTCGAAGTAATCCATCAGGCAGCTCACACCGAAAGCCCAGGCGCTGATGCTCCCCCAGTCGTCAGAGGCGCGCGGTGCCCCTTTCTCATGGTAGAGGCCGCGCAGCCCGAGTTCGTCATCGTCGTTGAAGTCCGGCGTGATGTCGGTATAGCAAAGCGTGGCGAAGCCGAAACCTTCGGCCAGGTATTTCCGGATGGTCTCATCCATGCCGAAAGGATTGGGGCCCGGCATCGAAGCCGTCTCGGACATCGTACGGGTCTTGGGATCCCAGCGGCGGCCGGGCTTCACGCCCGGATCGGAAACGACGAAATTGTTCGGCGAGAAACTGAGGTTCAGCAGGATGGGGACGGCTCCGACGGCATCTTTGGGAAGATACAGCAGCACATCCACGTACGGTCCGTCATTGTCCGGAGAGAAGTAGAGGCTGATCTGTTTGCGGACGGCTTCACCGCCGAATCCGGCATCCTCCTTTACGTCATAACGGAGTTTGGGCTTTTTCGCCTGCCAGCGGCCGAACTGGTTCTCTTCAAAGAGCTTGAAGATCTCTGCACGGCGCTTCTTCCACTGGCTGGCCCGGGTGACGTGCTTGCCGTTGTTGAACGTCAGCGGGTCCGGCAAGCCGTCCTTGTAGTCGCCTACTTTGGACTCGTCGTAATTGACAGGGATACCCGCGACCGTGTCGCGGTCCTGCGCAGCTGCCATCGCCGTGCCAAGCAGCGCACAGCATAGCAGAACGGTTAATTTCTTGTACGTATGCATAATTGGTCAGATAGTTTTATTCCGTTTTGTAAATATACTCAAATTCGACAATATTCACTAAATTTGGAAAACCAAAACCAACCCGTATGAGAAATCTCCTTCCCCTTGGCCTCGGGCTGATCGCCGGTGCGGCGGCAGTCCAGGCGGCGGAGCCCAAACTGCCCCGCAAACAGAAACAGCAGCCCCGGATGAACGTCCTGTTCATCATGTCCGATGACATGCGCACGGACTGGAAGAGCTACGGGACCCCCCAGATGCACACGCCCAACCTGGACCGGCTTGCCTCCCAGGGCGTTCTTTTCCAGCACAACTACTGCCAGTATCCCCTCTCCGGTCCTTCCCGGACTTCACTGCTCTCCGGCCACCGGCCCGTTTCCACCCGGATCTACGACAATTCTCCCTGGTGGGGTGCCGACCATCCGGAATGGCACAGCCTGCCGATGTACTTCAAGGAGAACGGCTATACGACCTATGTCGCCGGCAAGATCTTCCATTCCGGCATCGAAGACACGGATGCCTGGGATTTCGGCGGATGGGAAAGACGGCGCAATACCGGTGTCGGGGATTTCCAGCCGTCCTATGTCTCCGACGAGGAGCACCGGCAGTGGGTCGAGAGCCGCGGAGGCGGAGCCAAGCTGCTCCCGGTAAACGGCGTACGGGTGATGGGCCCGGGCGACGAATACCTGGTCGGCCACGGCAAGGACTCTGACCGCTGGGGACCGGACGAGACCCGTTACATCAGCGAAGAACAGAATACGGACAAGGCCATCGGTTTCATCCGCGACGCCGCCAGGAAGAAGGGAGAACCGTTCTTCATCGCCTGCGGCTATTCCAAGCCCCACTCCCCCTTCCTCTGCCCGCAGCGCTTCTTCGACCTTTATAAAGACGTGGACGTGCCCCTGGCCGAAGATTACTGCGCATGGCCGATGATCCCGCGCGGATTCCCCGCCGGATCCATCCGGGAGATCAACGCCGACGTCTTCATCAACCGCCGCTGTTCACCGGAAGAAGCCCGCGAGGCACTGCGTGCCTATTGGGCCTGCATCAGCTACGTGGACTGGAATGTCGGACGCTTGATCGCAGCGCTCGACGAGGAAGGCCTGCGGGACAATACCATCATCGTCTTCTGCGTGGACCATGGGATGCAGATGGGAGAAAAAGGGAAATGGTCCAAAGCCGGTTCGCTCTGGGAAGAAGGTACGAACGTGCCGCTCGTGATCGTGGATCCGCGTGCCAAGGGCAACGGCAAGGTCACTTACCGCATTACCGAGAACCTCGACATCTATCCTACCTTATTGGAGCTCTGCGGATTGCCGGAATATGCCAGCCTCGAAGGAACCAGTTTCGCCCGGCTGCTCGACAACCCCGAAGCGGAATTCGACAAGCCTGCTTTTACCGTTTGGAACAACCATGGCAAAGGCGTCACCGGCGTCGGCATCCGGACCGAGCGCTGGCGCTATGCCGAGTATTATGGGGCGGGAGCGGGCCGGATGCTGATCGACGAAGTCAATGATCCGCACGAACTGGTCAACCTCGCAGATCAGCCGGAACACGCCCGACTGATTGCCTGGTTCCACCAACTGGCCCAGGATTATGTGAAGGGTCAGCGGGAACTGACCCGGGAGGAAGCCATGGCCCGGTAAGGGTTATTTTCCCTTTTCTTTCTCCCTGTCCGTCTTTTTCTGTTCCAGGACCGTGGAATGGGTGACGGGCAGGGAGAATGCTATTCCCTGGGCATCCCCACCCAGACCGGCTTCTTTGTAGATGGTCCTGATCACTTCGTCCTTGATCTCTTTCGGGACCAGGATCATCACCAGTTCCTTGTCCGGCTGGATGCTGATATTGAAAAACTCCTCGGCTTCGGGATTGGCGGAACCGCGGGCACGTAGCACGGTGCCACCCTGGGCGCCGGCCGTCCGGGCCGCTTCCATCACATTCTGGGAAAAGCCTGCATTGACGATGCAGATGACGAGTTCGTATTTGTTGTTTTCCATATTATGCTTCCTTCTTGACGGTTCTCTTGTCATTACTTAAAAATCCATACACCAGGGTACCGACCACACTGGACAGAGGGACGGTAAATGCCAGTCCCTTGTAGTCCTTCCCCTTTTTGAACAGGTCTTCGAGAAGCGTGAGCAGTTTCTCGGACTGGTCCGCCCGCACGACACTGACAATAAGGGTCTTGGGACGTTCGGTCAGACCGAGGTAGTCCAAAATCAGGTGGGTGGTTCCCTTGGCCGGCATCGTGAGCTGCAGATTGGCCTGATGAGATTGGATGAGACTGGAATAATAGGCGGACTTGTCATTGTGGACGACCGCCAGCAGGAGTTCCAGCTTCATCGGAGCGATATTGCGTGTATTCTCCATATTAATCGAAATAGATGATCTGGTCGTCGGCAGCGGCAAGGATGCGGCGCATGGCGGCATTGTCGCGGACACGGACGGTCATGACGGACTTGAATCCCAGGGACTGGATGGTGATGAGCGGGGTCATCGCTACCATGGATACGACGCCGAAGGCGAAATCCAGGACAGCCGGCACCCCCTGCATGGAGACGCAGGCACCGATCACCAGCGGCAAGATGAAACTCGAGGTCAGCGGACCGCTGGCCACGCCGCCGGAGTCGAAAGCAATGGCGGTGTAAAGTCTGGGGACAAAGAAGGACAGCCCCAGCGAGATGAGGTAGCCGGGAACCAGGTAGTACAGGAGCGAGAAGCCGAAATACACCCGGAGCACGGAGAGTCCGATCGACACACCGACACCCACGGACAGGGCCACCATCATCTGGGTCTTGGACACCTCGCCGCCCGTGATCTCCTCCACCTGGTTGTTGAGCACGTGCACCGCCGGCTCGGCCAGGACGACCACGTTGCCGATGATGAAGGCGAAGGCGATCAGCAGGATGGGATTCTGTGCGGCCATCTGCGTGCCGATCTTGAAGCCGATGGGCATGAAGGCCATCTCCACGGCGGCCAGGAACAGGACGAGCCCGAGCAGGGTCTGGACGATGCCGATGAGGATCTGGATGATCTTGATCTTCGGGAGCCGCAGGATGGCAGCCTGCAGGATGAAGAAGAAGACCACCACCAGGGCCAGCGACTTGCCGACCTCCAGCAGCTTGCCCCTGAACAGATGGCCCACACCCTCCTCCAGGATGGTGGACATCGAATAATCCGGTACGGCATAGGAGAGGTCACCCTTGGCCATCATCGAGAGGATGAGCACGGCCACGATGGGGCCGACGGAGCACAGGGCGATCAGGCCGAAGCTGTTCTCCCGGGCGTTGCGTCCACCCACGGTCAGGGCGATGCCCACGCCCAGCGCCATGATGAACGGCACCGTGATCGGGCCCGTGGTCA
>JAILAO010000164.1 GCA_024681565.1 Bacteroidales bacterium | reverse complement strand
AGATGCCCACCGGCAGCACGATGCTGTCCACACTGAAGCGCTCCGCGCCCGCCAGGGCGTTGCCCAGCACGCCGAACACGTTGACCACCTTGAGTTCCAGGCCCGTGAGCGAATGCACGAAATCGGCGAAGAAATAGGAGTACTTGAAATAGCAGAGGATCAGCAGGTCGATGCACACGCTCAGGATGAGCCAGGCCTTCCTGGGCCCGGGCCGCTTCGCCGAAGCGATGCGCCGCGCGATGAAGAAATCCGAGCAGGTCACGAAAATGAGGATCAGCACCGACAGGCCGCTGGTCTTGTAGTAGAAGATCAGGCTGACAAAGAACAGGAAAGCGTTGCGCAGCAGGCGCTTGTTGCCGATCAGCGCAAAGACGGCATACACCAGCGCAAAGAACGCCCAGAAGTAGAATTGGGTAAACAGCAGCGGCGAGTTCGGGTCGAAGCCGAACAGGCGTTGCAGGAAAGCAGATATGCCGCCCAGGTCCATCTTTACTTACTGTTTTTTTGTTTGTCCGCCATCAGCGCATCCACGAAGAGGTCGCCCAGCAGTTTGTATCCCACGTCCGTAAAATGCAGCCGGTCCGCCTTGGCCAGGCCCGCGTCACGCCATTCCTCGACCGTGTGCGCCCCACCCATGACGGCATAGAGGTCCCAGACCCCGGCGCCGTATTCTTCCGCCAGTTCCATCATCGCCTGCCGCACGGCTTCGCCGTTTCCGTTCCAGCTCATCCCACGCCGCACATAGCGGTAACTGTCATTGTTGGTCACGAAGATGAAGGCGCAGTCCGGACTGACCCGGCGCACCATCGCGATCAGGCGGCGGTAGTTCTCCTTGAAGCGCTCGGGCTTGAAGTCCTTGACGCTCACCGCGGAATCGTTGATACCCACGGCAAAGATCGCCAGGTCCGGGCGCACGAGGCGCAGGTCACGCTCCAGATCCTCGCAGCGGTCGAGCCAGGACGGCAGGGCCGCCCCGTTGACGCCGGAGGCGAAATAATTGACACCCGGCCGCCAGCTGATGGGCTGCAGGCCCGTGAGGGTGAATTCCTCCCCCTCGGGAACGTGGAACTGCACGCGTGCGCTGTCCGTCGGGGCCGGCAGGTAGAAGAGGTAGCTGTGGGTCTGCGGCTCGAAGTCGAAGCGCAGCGTGTCCGCGAGACAGATGATATAGGGATAGGCCCGGTCCGAAGAGCCGTAGCCCATCACGCGCAGGCCCTCGCAGGACCAGAGGTCGGAACCGTCCGGATTGAGATGGAAGCTCACCGACGCGTCCGGACTCGCCGTCCGGGCGCCGAAGCCGGTCACCCCGTACCGCGGCCGGCGGACATCGGTGGAGCGCGTCAGGATCGGCGCCACCCACTCCCCTGTCGTACGGATGCGGTAGGACCGGTCCGAATTGGTCGCAGCCAGCCGCATCGGGAACAGGAAGCCGCGGTCGCCGCGAAGCGTCAGCGAATCGATGTTGTCCCGGATCTGGTTGGGGAAATAGGCCGCCTGCACGTGGGAACCCCCGATGTGCCAGATATTGACATTGCCCCGGCCCGTGGCCACCAACGTATCCAGTTTGGCATAAAAAGCATCCTGCGCCATCCGGGAACCCGGAAAGATCAGCACGGACTGATCCGCATGCACACATGCGGGCAGGTCGGCGTGCAGGGAATCCAGCAACAACTCCAGCGAGTCACGCTGCAGAATCAGCGAGTCGCGCAGCGGCTCCTGTGCGCCGGCCGGCAAGGCCAGGCAAAGGAGGGGTACGGCCAGGAGGATATGCCGGAGCAGCCTATTCATGCTTTTTCCTCCAACGATAATATTCGTAGTACAGCAGCAGGGCGTCGTTGAACATCTCGCCGACCCGCTGGGAACCGGCAAGCGTGAAATGGACATAATCGGAACCGGCGAGGGCGGGGCGCGCAGACACCCATTGGACCATCGAATTCTCGCCGCCCATCACGCCGTAGATATCCCAATAAGCGGCGCCGGACTCCGTCGCGGCGACTTTCAGGGAGTCCACGATGCCCGGCAGCCTCGGATAGGTCTGTCGTTTGCCGCTCACCACCGTAGCCATATCGGAGGGACCGATAAAGACAATCCTGGCATCGGGAGCCAGGCCCTGCAGATAACGGATCTGTTTGCGGATAGACTCGAGATATGTCGAAATGCTCTTGTCCGTCTTGAGATAAGGCACGCTGTTGCCGCCGTATTGCAGCAGGATCAGGCGGACGTTCTCCTCCCGGTAGAAGGCCCGGAGCTGCGCACCGTCCAGCGAGGTAAAGATCGTACCGGAACAGCCGCGCATCGGGACATTGTCCATCCGCACGCCCGATTTGCCGTCGAGCAGCACGCCGTAGAGGTCGGCATAACCGGACAGGGTCAGCGACACGCGCGCGGAACTGTCCGGCAGATCGAAACGGACGAAGGAGAGGCTCTCCCCCGGCTCGACCGTCCTCCTGTCCCCCTTGACCGAAACGGAAAGATTGCTGCGCAGGTTGCCGGCCACCAGGGTCACCCGCTCATAGGTGCTCTGGCCTTTGTCCCGGCTGCGGACGGGATAATATGAGAATGTCGCCACGGTATCCAGACGGGTGAAATCGGCAAAAGGACCGTATTGGCGGATCCCGGCCCGGTGGTCGGAATCACCGAAAACATAATAGCGGTCCAATTCGGCCGTGCCGCCCCCACCCACACGGGGCGTAGCGCGCCGGCGCAGCGGCATCATGCCCGGACCACTTCCCCCGAAATGCTCCTGGAGGCACTCCCGGATGGTCCCGGTGATACGGTCCTCCTCGATCTGGGAGTCTCCGTAATGCACCACGCGCAGCGGATGCGTCTCCGCCTGGTCCAGGGCCGCAAAGAGCGGATCGAAAAAACGGACATCGTCATCCGGCAGGTAGAAACGGGCCGGATCCTCCCGGAAGAAGGCATGGTACTGGTCTTTCTCCGCGGCAAGCACGGCGGCCCGACGCTGCGCGATCAGCTCCTCCGGAGAAGGGCCGGTCTCGGGTTCGGACGCGGAGAGGACCGTGGAGAGCTGCGGGAAGCGCAGTCCCAACCATCCTCCCTCCGGAAAGACAGCACAGAGAACCGCCAGCAGGGCGATGACCGAAAACATAAAGAGGGATATCTGGTATCTTTTCATTTCTCTTTCCAAACTTTGAGGTACTCCTGCAGGGCCCACATCTCGTCGCGGTAACGGGCTGCCTGCGCAAAATCGAGGTCGGCCGCGGCCTTCTTCATCCGGCGGCGGTCTTCCTCCGCCATTTTCTCGATCTGCTCCCGGGACATCGAACGGATCACCGGATCCTGCAGGACGGCGGCAAGATCGGCCGTCACATAACCGTCCCTGTAGGCGTCACCCGCATTGCGCTTGGAATCATGGCCGAAACCGACGCTCACCGATCCGCGGCCCAGGTCCGAAGGATTGGGGATATAGGTCGGATCATCATAGGAATTGGCGGCGCTGACCCGTCCGGTCGTGCCGTTCGCCAGGCCCGGACGGACCGGTTTTCCGCCTCCGCGGGAAGCCAGCTCGCCGGCCAGGATGTTCTGTTTCACCTCGATCTGCTTCGGCGTGATATGATGGAGTTTGTTGTACTCGATCTGTTTCTTGCGCCGCCGGTCCGTCTCCCGGATGGTCTGGTCCATCGACGGGGTAACCGAATCGGCGTACATGATCACCAGGCCGTTGACGTTGCGCGCGGCGCGGCCGGCCGTCTGGGTCAGGGCGCGGGCGGTACGCAGGAAGCCCTCCTTGTCGGCATCCAGGATGGCGACCAGCGAGACGGTCGGGATATCCAGTCCTTCACGCAGGAGGTTGACCCCCACCAGGACATCGAAAAGCCCGTTCTTGAAGTCTTCGATGATCTCCACGCGGTCCGCCGTATCCACATCGGAATGGATATAGCGGACACGGATCCCGATACGCCGCAGGTACTCGTCCAATTCCTCGGCCATCCGCTTGGTAAGCGTCGTGACCAGCGTTCGTTCATCACGCTCCGCCCGGACGCGGATCTCCTCCACCAGGTCGTCCACCTGGTTCTTGGTCGGCCGCACCTGGATGGGAGGATCCAGCAGGCCGGTCGGGCGGACCACCTGCTCGACCACCAGGCCCTCGGACTTCTCCAGCTCATAATCCGCCGGCGTAGCGCTGACATAGACTTTCTGGCCCGTCAGGGCCTCGAATTCCTCGAATTTGAGCGGCCGGTTGTCGGCGGCGGCCGGAAGGCGGAACCCATATTCGATCAGGACGGATTTCCGCGAATGGTCCCCGCCGTACATCGCATGGACCTGCGGAAGGGTCACGTGGCTTTCATCCACGAACGTGATGAAATCCTTGGGGAAATAATCGATCAGACAGAAAGGACGCTGTCCCTCCTTGCGGCCGTCGAAATAGCGGGAATAATTCTCGATGCCGGGGCAGTAGCCCATCTCTTTGATCATCTCCAGGTCATATTCCACCCGCTGCTTGAGACGCTTGGCCTCGATCCCCTTGTCGATGCTCTCGAAATACTCCATCTGACGTACCAGATCGTCCTGGATATGCGAGACCGCGGCGGTGCTCCGCTCTTTCGTGGTCACGAAATTGCCGGCCGGGTAGATATTGATCTCGTCGATATCCTCCCGCTTGGCCCCGGTCACGGGATCGATCAGGCTGAGGCCGTCCACTTCGTCCCCGAAGAACTCGATACGCACGGCATCGTCCGAGCCGCCGAGATAGACGTCCACCGTATCGCCCCGGACCCGGAAGGTCCCCCGCTTGAACTCCACCTCGGTGCGGTTGTAAAGGGCATCCACCAGGCGGTACAGCAGACCGGTGAGGCTGCGGGTCTCCCCGCGCCGGACCGGAACGGTCTGCGCATGGAAATCCTCCGGATTGCCGATGCCGTACAGACAGGACACGGAAGATACCACGATCACGTCGCGCCGGCCGCTCAGCAAGGCGCTGGCGGCACTCAGGCGCAGTTTTTCGATCTGGTCGTTGATGCTCAGGTCCTTTTCGATATAGGTATCCGTAGTGGGGATGTAAGCCTCCGGCTGATAATAATCGTAATAGGAGACGAAATACTCCACCGCATTGTGCGGGAAAAAGGATTTGAACTCCCCGTAGAGCTGGGCTGCGAGCGTTTTGTTGTGGCTCAGGATCAGGGCCGGACGCTGCAGGCGTTCGATGACGCCCGCCATCGTGAAAGTTTTCCCCGAGCCCGTGACACCGAGCAGGGTCACGTCGCCGACCCCGGCTTCCAGGGCGGAGCAAAGCTGTTCGATGGCTTCCGGCTGGTCACCGGCGGGTTTGTATTCGGACTCGAGTTGAAATTTCATAAATCAGGCAAAGATAACGAATCCTCGTTATCTTTGCAACGTCTTGCACGGGCCAGGACCGCCTCGGGGAAATGCTTGCGCAAGAAAGTGCGCAAAGACTTGGCCTTCAGCCCGTGCCGGGCGGCGATGACCGTCACCGGTTCCTCCGAATCAAGGTACTCCCCCACGGCATCCCGGAAGAGCTCCCAGCTCTCGCGCTTGCAGGATGTCCCGTTCGACATCGTCACCCGGTTGGCCGCCTTCGCGCGGGCGGCCAGCCCCGGATCATGCTCCTTGACATAACAGCGGAGACGCTCCGTAGAAGTGATGCCGGCGGCAAAGGCGGCATCGTGCATAGAGGCTCCGGAGCGGAGCAGTTCGATCGCCGGAGCGTAACGTTCCGCCGCGGAAGGAGAGTAACGCTTCACTTTCGGGAGCCGGTCCCCGGTCCAGTCCGGCGGAAGGGAGAATCCGCGGCGGCGCAGCACGTCCTCTTTGTGCCATTTGTGCAGGTAACTGCGGAAGGCTCCGGTGCGTACCCCGCAACGCCAGCAGATAACCGTGATGGGAAGCGAGGTGGTCCGGAACAGCTCCAGGGCCGGGGCATAGCGCTCGACCGTCTCCCGGCGGGGCGCATGTGCCTGGTTGCAACCGTTTTTCTCGCCCAGGAGGAGTTGCCGGCCGGCAGCCTGGACACGCGTCATGTGCCGGGCTTCGGCAATGCGTTTGTGGTAATAGAGGACGTGCTCGCGCAAACCTGTCTGGGAGACCCGGCAGCGGTCCGCGACCTCGGGAATCGTCAGGTCCGTGTTCTCCAGCAAACGCACGGCTTCGGCATATTGGTTCAGGCTCGTGCGGGTCGCGCCCCGGAAAAAGTTGTCGGCGAGGCCGAGCCTGCGGCGCAGCGTTTCCCGCTCCGGGATGACATCCGGGAAATGCCGCCTCAACTGATTGTTCAGGGCCGCCGGGCTCAGTCCGAACTCCCGGGCGATTTCGGAAACATTCATTCCGATATGCCCGATATCCGAACAGGCCAGGATGGCGTCCCGGTACTTCGCGGAAGTCTCCGGGCGCTGTCCGAAACGCGGATAGGTCCGACAGGTATTTTCAATCGTGGGATGGTGCATGGTCGTGACTATTCCCGGACGCATCGGATAAAGCACCTCGCCGTCCGGCTCGTATAATTGGAAGAACCCACACCCCAGTTCAGGATAAACATGCTGAAAGACTGGTCGGGGTAATGGCATCTCTGTACATTGAGCCAGTAGTTCCCGGTAGGGAAAAAGATCGCGCCGGTATTCCCGGCACGGGCATACGTCTCCGGGTAATAATAACGCCCGTTAGAAAATGCGGAGAAATAGTAGTCCCCGCTTTCCGCCGTGGCTGCGCTGTAGGCCGCACCGGACACCCCGGCCCCCTCGTACGGGACCTGCCAGCCCGGCGGGCAGGGATCGAAGATGGACTTCTTGTTCTCGAGCAGGGCCTGGTCTCCCTGGTGGTCCGGGAATTTCCGGTCGAACCAGGGATAGGATGTGCCGTTGGAAACATCTGCAAAGGCCTCCCCGTCAGCCATGGACGTCCACGTCCGGTATCCGTCCACGCCGGAGATGTACATCAACGGATGTGTCACGGCATATGGGAGGTTTTTGTTGCCGTCGGTTCCCGTTTCGTGTCCGGCGACCTGCCGCTCTGCCGGCAGGACCTTCTCCCAACGGGTCCCGCCCAGGTAGAAGTAGCCGTCGGCATTGTTCTGGTCCCGGTCCAGGAAAGGATCCTTACGGCCATATTCGTAGGTCAGGCCCCGGCTTCCGGGCTCATCATGTTCCTTCGTCCACAGGGCGCCCAGTCCCCGGTCCATGGCGAAACCCCTGGAATACCCGACCGCGGTGGAGCTCGCCTCCTTGCTCCACAGGGCGGTGTGATACCGGTGCACCTCGCCGTTCTGCACCGGATAGATATAAGTGCCGGCAACCGGAGTGACGTTGCAGTCCGGATCATAGTCGGTAATCCACAGGTGCCAGCTCCACAGGACGACCCCGTCGACCTTCACGGCCACCACCACGTTTCCGCGCATCCCGGACGGGATCCTGACTTTGAGATACGGCTGGGAATGGGCCGGATTCGCCGGGTCGAAACCCCGGCCGGACGCCAGCTGCAGGAATCTCCCGTCCCCGTCCATATAAGCCGACATGTCGAAGTCGCTCCAAAGGATCCCGGCCGTCCACTCCGTAGCACCGTCCAGCGTATAAGACTCATATCCGGAAGCCTGACTGGCTCCGTAGACACCGAGATTGACTCCGGGGGCATTCCAGTACACGGCAGCCCTCCGGACCGGAATGGCGTAGACGCGCGACTGCCCGGCGACCCGCGGAGGGTGCAGGATATAGGAATTGGCATCCGTCTCGAAAACGGCCTCCGCCATATCCTCGATGCGATAATCGTAATGAGGGTCTCCCTTCCTGTTTATGCTGATGTTGTAAGTATACTTGAAATTGGGCCTCAGATTGAAATCATTGGTCAGGTTTCCGCCCAGGAAATAACAATAGTTGACCGGGGTACCGTCCGCGCCGTATGATGCCAGGATATGGAACTGCGTCGCACCCCGCGGGGCCCCGTTCCCTTTGTTGTACTGATACTCGTTCGCGGTGGTTCCCCGCAGGTTGGCCGGGACATAATAGGTATAGGTCTGCGTGACCCCGGCATTTCCCCCGGCGTCGAAATCCTCCTGGGCATTGTCGAAACGGAAGGGTTGAAGGTAGGAATACGGATCCGTGAAGGAAAGTCCCGGGAAAGCGTCATCGAGATGGGCAAGATAGTAATATTTGGCGTTGATCTCCTTGAGTTGCACCCGGTTGACGGTCACCCGGTCCTCTCCGGCATTGCCCGCCGTATTGTTGGTGATGTTCACGACGATCTTGGCGGCGTTGCGCTTCAGGATGACATTGACGGAAGTCCCGGCCGTGACGCCGGCCAGGTACTTGGATCCGCTCATCCGGAGATACCCGTTCCCCTCAGATTCGGTAAAAACGCCCGCCAGACCGTTGATCGTGGTAAAGTCCTGCGCAAGGAAAGCGCCCAGCGTCGTGCCGGTGGTGATGGAGACCCGTCCGAAGGTATTGGCCAGGATCAGCACCGCATTCGGGACCTCCGAAGCCACGAGCGTGATCTTCTCTCCGGCGGACAGCGGATAATGGTCGAAATAGACCTGGCCGCCCACCAGTTGCGCGTCTTCCGTGACGCCGTTGAATTGCAGGATGCAGAAATTGGCGATCTGGTCGTCGGACCCGACGTCCTGGTCCGGTTCCATGAGGGTTTTTGTCCCGGGTGTGCCGTCCTCCAGGCCGGCCACCGCCAGAGAAAGGGCAACGGGCACACGCGCCGGTCCTTCCCCGGCCAGGCCGGCATCGGGCAGTTCCCGCCGGCAGGAAAACACGAGCGGCGGCAGCAACGCCAGCATGATGATCGATTTGCAGGTTTTCATATTTTCGGCTGTTAAAAAGATCCGTTCCAGTCCGCCGCGTCATTGATGCCTCCGTCGTCCCAGCCGGCGATGTCGAAAGTACCGATGTAAGCAGGAGCCTCGTCGTCGACGGTGCCGTGCGTCCCTCCGTCATCCCAGGCCGATGCCGCAAGCGTAACCGTCACGTTGGATTTTGAGATATAAAGGTTGTAGGTATAATCCTTCATCGGTTCCACCGGCACCGTGATATCGACAAGCGCCTGGGAAGGATGGTCTGTATCATCCCCCATCAGAATCCGGATCTGGGGACGGAGAGAGACATATCCGGGGTCCGAGTAATCGATGGAAGGCAGAAAGACTTCCCGGTCCGAGTCCCACCCGTCCCCCCGGGCTTTCACCAGATGCTGGGGCGAGTCATTGCAATCATAGAGTCCGGCCGTTTCCACCGTATAGTCACTGGCCGAAAAACCCGAGAGCAAGGACCAGCGGGCGGAATTGACACAGTTCAGCAGGCTGACGGACTGGAGCCAGGCTTCACTGAGTCCCCCGCATTCAATATGCACATAGATGCGGGCCCGCCGGTCGCGAAGGCGCAGGGCCTCTTTCGCAGAAGAGGTATAAACATATTCCCCGTCCAGGAAGCAGCCGGAAACCGTCGCGCTGACGGCATCGCTGACATAGAACTCCGCATCGGACGTCCAGGGATAATACCATTGGCCGTTGCCCGAAAAGATCTTTCGGGCAGGAGACGAGACGACCAGATAGATGCCTTCCGTGCAGCCGTAGTTCGGAATGAGGGCATACCGGCTGTCCTTATCGGCCTGGGACAGGTTCTCCGCAAGGGTGCCGTCGCTTCGGAGCGGGTCGCCCCCGTCGTTTACGCGGCAGGGAGCAAGCCACAACCCTCCGGGAACGGTCGCACGATGATCGACCGTCTCGCTGCAATAGGTTCCGCTGCAGGCGAATGCCTGGGACTGGAAACCGAAAGCGGCGGCACGGAACGTCCGCTCGCCGGAAAGGGATTTCGTCTCCACGGAGAAATACAGGGGTATCTGTTCCCCGGCACCGGCGGAGAGCGCCGTCTCCTTTTCGCAGGACGGGAGGACGGCCAGCAAAAGGAGGAAAAAACTGAATCGGATTTTGATCATGGCGGAAACCGTTAAATTTCTTCTTCGCCCAGGACAGCGTCGTCCCAGCCTTCGCTGATACTGAAACCGTCGAAACAGACATAGTTGTCTATCGTAAAATGAAAAGTATAGCGATAGCCCGGCTGGAAACCATAGGTGACCCCGTCGTCATGCAGAAGGTAGGACCTCTTCAGGACGAACGGCTGCGTCGGCTGACCGTTGATCCGGATCCGGAAGACCAGTTCCCCATCGGCGACGTCGGTCGGCCTCAGCAGGATGCCGGCATAGGCCTCGTTCTGTTTCCGGAAGCCGAAAGAACTGTTGATGTCCAGCGAAGAGACCTCGACGCCGTCATCGTTAAACGTGCCGGTCGTTGCATTGAACGTCCCCGACTTGTACAGTCTGGCCGTTCCGGCTCCCTCCGCCAGGCTGACGGTGACGCCGTTGAACAAGGCGGGAGCGTCGTGCGCCAAATCGAATTTGAATGCCAGCAGGGCATAGGCATGCCGGAACGTAAAGGAGGCTTCCAGTTCTTCCGGCGAATCCGGATCCAGCCCCTGGTTGGCAGACGAGGTGTTTTCGACGGCATACATCAGGTCGGTCTGGGCCGACACATCATAGGGTATGGCCTCCGGACCGGAAAGGTATGCAGCCTGGCTATAGGGAGCATAGGCATAAAGGTCCGCCGTTTCAGCGTCCGGCCGTTCCGTGACCGTCACGTTTCCATATCCCGCGGCGGAAACTTTCCCGGTCGCGGTTTCATCCACATAATAATAAGTCCAGGCGGCGTTGCCGGAGGAATAGACGGCCTTGATATTCCACGAATTGGCCTTGTGCGCATCCGTCGTGCTTCCGCTTCTGGACACGAAGATCCCGTAGGTTTCCCGGTCGCCGAAAGAAGTCCCGTAGACCGGTCCCTTGCTCGCCTCGTCCCGGGAGGAGATGACGGCATGGACATGAACGACGGCTTCCCTGCCGGCAGCAGGGGCGAAACCCTTGGTACAGGAGGCCAGTATCCACAGGACAGCTGCGATGGAGAGAACGGTTCTTTTCATGGCTCAATACATCAGTTCCTGTCCCGGGTGGGAGTTCCCGGCCTCCTCCCAGTCTGTAAGCGCGACCGAAACGGAGACATCCTTCCGGTCCGCCACGGCGATGACGATGCTGTATTTGACGACTTTCCCCTGCTGCCAGTCCGCCGTGCCGGCAAGCGGGACGGAAACGGTGTTTTCTTCCAGGCGGACGTTGCTGTCCTTGTCTTTGATGACATACGTGATGTCCAGGCTGGCTTCTGCCGGCAAGGTCTGCGGAAGCAGATACAGCCGCCCGTTGATGGTATTGTTCACATATTTGAACGCCGACGGGTCCAGATACGGGCTGTCGATGATCAGATCCGACGCCTCGGCCGAAAGGGTATAAGAGGAAAGCGGCATCTCCGGACCTCCGTCTTCCGGCGAGACCGTACTGCACCAGGCCGGGGAGAACACCCCGTCCTCTTCCTTGAAATACAGATACTCAGAACCGATGACATCACGGAGGACGATCCGCGAGACCATCACCCCTTCCGTCGGATCCAGGGTGCCGGAATACCTGAACCAGAATTGGACGGACGCGGTGAGATGTCCGGTAAAGTCCAACGGGACAGCGTCGGAGGAACGGTCGATATCGATCAGCGGAGCGGCTGCGATGAAGTCGATCTGGTCGCCGGGCACCGGTCTCGGCGTAAAGCAGATCAGGGGCGACCCCGCCAGATAATGGGGCAGCCGGGCGGTAACGGCGCTTTCCGGAGCATCTTCGACATGGATGTCGGAATGCCCGCCGACATCTTCCCGATAAGGGGCATAGCAAAAATAGGAGAGCGTACCGTCCAGCGGATAATAAACCGGATCGGCCGCCTTGCCTCCGCTGCGTGTGATGCCTTGCCAGACGGCATAATTGATTTCGTCCATCGTACCGAAACGGTGATTGGTGACATACCGGGCCGATCCGGTGCCGAAAACGCCCCCTTCCGGTGTATACCAGGCGCTGACGCTGAAGTCCTGCGCCGCCAGGCGCTCGAGGGAAACCAGCTGCGGCGCGCCTTTCGTCTCCGGCCCGAGTCCGAACTCGATGGGTATCCGGGAAACGGAGGGAACCTCCCGGCAGGAAACGGCCGCCAGGGTCCAGGCCGCAATCAACACCGGGGGTACTGCGGATAATAACAGTTGTTCGATCGTATTCATTTTCTTTTAAGGAAGTATCACATCTGCCTCGTCTGCGTCCCAGGCACCCACGGACGGACTCACGCTGATCTCTGTCGGGGAGAAGCGAAGGGCATAGGTGTATTTGTATCCGGCCTGCCAGAACGTGCGGGCGAGGTGGATGGTATGGTTGAAAGAAGGTATCTCCGAATGCGGGAGCGAATAGTTGACCGTGATGCTCTTGGAAGGCTGCGGCGGGACCAGCAGATGGTCTCCGAAGGGGGCCGCTGCGGCCGTGAGGACCTGGCCGTGTGCCGGATCGGCACCCTTGACCGGCCGGTCGGCCCCGGCAGCCATGTCCTCCCAGACAGCAGTCAGTTCCGTCCCGTCATTCGCTACGGTGAAGGAGCCGCGGTACTCCAGGCCGTCGATGCTGATGGCGTTAATGGTAAATGCCTGTTCCTCTGAGCACTGGACCGTAAAGGCCAGGACGGCCATGCTGTGCCGGAACACCAGGTCCACGGCCCCTGTGCTGTCCTGTCCGTTCCGGGCTGCATACATCACATCGTACTGACCGGCATACGTGTCCCAGCCTTCTATCGTGAAACCGTTTGCGGGAACGGCCTCCCAGGCAAGCAGGTCCTGCCCGTCCGGTCCCAGGTCTCCATAGGCGGCCGGGGTGCAGGCCAGGGCCAGGAAATCCAGTTTCAGGGCGCCGGGCGGCCAGTAGAGCGGCGCATGGATCCCGACGGAAGAGGAGGCCTCCCAGGCGGAATCCGCAGCGATGTAGGAGAAAAGCTGTCCGGTGAACAGGCACGGC
>JAILAO010000153.1 GCA_024681565.1 Bacteroidales bacterium | reverse complement strand
GGTGCGCAGGGCTGCGGTGACCATGATGCACGCGATGGAATGGTTGTAGCCAGCCATGTAGTTGGCGTTCGGCTGCTTGCGGCTGCGCACACACTCCATCCAGTTGAGCATGTGGGCGGAGGTCATCGGATCGCCGCCGGTATTGGCCTCGGTGCTGACCTTGACGTTCTCAGCCAGGGAGAAGGACTCGAGTTTGTTCTCCTTCATGCCCATGGCAGCGGCGTCGCGGGCGGCCATGCCACCGTTGGCGGAGACCATGTTGGTGTCGAGGTTGAGCTCGCCGCCGTTGGAGTAGTAGATTTCCTTGACGCCACCCGCGCTGTTGGTGAAGCGGGAGGAGTAGATGACCTGGAAACCCTTGTTGGGATCGTCCTGCGGGCCGTAGTCGAGCACGGCGGTCATCGTGTCATAGTTGGTACGGCCGTCATTCCAGAGGTAGATGCCGCCGTTGGCCGCGACGCTGCGCGGATAATTGAAGCCGGTGAACCAGTGTACGGTATCGATCTGGTGCGCCATCCACTGTCCGGGGATACCGGAGGAGAAGGGCCAGAAGAGACGGAACTCCAAATACTTGCGCGGGTCGAAGGCCTGCCAGGGGCGGTTCATCAGGTAACGGCGCCAGTCGGTGTCCTCTTCCTTCAGAAGGGGAACGGTGTTGGGACGGCGCCAGCGGCCGGGCTGGTTGACGTTCCACGTCATCTCGACCATCACGATGTCGCCGAACTTGCCGGAACGCAGGAAATCATTGGCTGCATGGTAGTTGTGGGCGCTGCGGCGCTGAGAGCCGATCTGGACGATCGTGCCGGCCTTCTCGATGGCGGCCTTGGCCACGCGGGCGTCCGCCATGGTCTCGGCGAACGGCTTCTCCACATAGGCGTCCTTGCCGTTCTCGGCGGCCTCGGCGGCGTGGAGGGCGTGCTGGAAGTCGGCCGTGGAGATGATCACGGCGTCGATGTCCTTGTCCTCGTACATCTTGTCGTTGTTGACATAGGTCTTGATCTTGTGGCCGAACTTGGTCTCAAGATTGGACTTGGCCTCCTCGCGGCGGAGTCTCCAGAGGTCGGACACGCCGACGATGTCGAAATTCTGCTTCTCGCAGTTGGCCTGGAAGGCAGGGAGCAGGGAGCCCCTGAAACGGTCAGAATAGCCGACGACAGCGACATTCACCCTGTCGTTGGCGCCCTTGACCCTCTTGTAACTGGCGGCACTCAGACTCGGTCCGCCGATCATGATTCCGGCAGCGGCATAACCCGCTTTTTTGAGAAATTCTCTTCTTTCCATAAAGGCGTTATTAATAATTGGTTGTTTCTATCCGAAGCCAAAAGGCTCCAAATTCAAAGGTAAGTATTTAAAGGCAAAAATCCAAGGGCCGGCTCAACATCCCGGCACTTCGGTCAGTTCTCCGGTCGCAGAATCGATGATGAATCCGCGGACGATCACGTCTTTCGCCATGAGCGGATGCTCCTTGACGGCGGCGACGGTCCGGCGCACGGAGGCTTCCGTGTCATGGAATCCTTCCAGCCAGGCGTCCAGGTCGACGTCCGTGCGGGCAAGTTCCGTTTCGGGGATGCCGCGCCGGAGCATTTCCTCCCGGAAATGCGAAAAACTCATGTGGCAGGCGCCGCAGGTGGTATGGGCCACGATCATGATTTCCTGGACGCCCAGTTCATAGACGGCCACGATGAGGCTCCGCATCGCGGAGTCCCACGGCGTGGGGATCTCCGCACCGGCGTTCTTGATGATCTTGGCGTCGCCGTTCCTGAGGCCCAGGGCCTCCTGCAAGAGGACGGAAAGGCGCGTGTCCATGCAACTGAGCACGGCCAGTTTTTTCTCGGGGAATTTGTCGGTCAGGTGGGCCTCATACCCCTGTGAGGCCACGAATCCGCGGTTGAACGCGAGGACTTGGTCGATCTGGGTCATAAGCGTCATTGGCCGTCCAGGATCTGGCCGGCGGCATTTTTGGTGTCGACTTTTTCGATGATGCGCTCCAGGACACCCTGTTCGTCAAAGATGAAGGTCCGGCGGAGCGTACCCATCGTCGTCCTGCCGTACATTTTCTTTTCGCCCCAGGCGCCGAAGTCCTGCAGCATCTGCGTAGAGGTGTCCGCCAGGAGCCGGAACGGAAGTTCGTAGCGGGCGCGGAAGCCCGTGTGCGATTTGGCGCTGTCCTTGCTGACGCCTACGACATTGTAGCCGGCGGCGGTCAGCTCGGCGTAGTTGTCCCGGAAGGAGCAGGCCTCGGCCGTACAGCCCGAGGTATTGTCCTTGGGATAGAAATAGATGATGGTCTTGCGACCCTTTCCGATAAAATCCCCGGAGTTCACGGGGTTCCCGTCCTGGTCCAGGACTTCGAAGGACGGCATTTTGTCTCCGATGTTCAACATGGCATTATCTGATTTCTTTTCCAAAGGGGAAGATGGCGTTGAGCGCCATCTTGAAATGCTGCAGACCCCACGGCAGACCGATGACCGTCACGCAGAGGAGCAGCCCGCAGACCAGATGGACGAGGGCGATCTCCCACCAGCCCAGCAGGATCCAGAGAAGGTTCATGACGACGGACAGGCACCCCGGTTCATTGGGGCCGTCCACCAGTTCGTGCCCGAAAGGCCAGAGCGCATAGGTCCCGAGCTTGAACAATTGATAACCGAAAGGGATCCCGACAATCGTGATGCAGAGCAGCAGCCCGACGATATAGTAGATCAGAGCGACGAGAAAGCCGCCCAGGATGAGCCAGAGAAGGTTTCCCAGGAATTTCATGCCGCTTCGGATTACATCGGTTTGATCTTGCGGGCAATCCGGGCGCACAGACCCGGGAAGAAGCGTTTGACATACACCATCACCAGTTCCTTGCGGCCGACGAGCACCTCCCGGCGGCTCCGGGAAATGGCCCGCACGATGACGGCGGAGGCGTCTTCGGGGGACATTCCCCCGCCCTGCCCCGGATCCATCCAGCCATGGCGCTGCCCGCCCTTGTCCAGGGCGTAGAAGGAAATATTGGTCCGCACCCGGCCGGGGCAGACAAGCGTAACGCGTATGCCTTTGTCGTAGTACTCCGCCTGCAGGGTTTCGAAGAATCCGTACAGGGCGAATTTGGAAGAGCTGTAGCCGCAGCGGAGCGGGAAACCGAAGCGGCCGGCGATCGAAGTGGTCACGGCGATGTGTCCCCCGCCCCGGGCCACCATCGGCGCCAGCAGGGCCCTGGCGATCGCCACCGGAGCGAAGTAGTTGATCTCCATCATCTCCCGGATCATTTCCAGAGACGTATCCTCCACGGTGGTGCGCTGGCTGACGCCGGCGTTGAGGAAGACGATGTCCAGTCCGCCGAACGCATCCCAGGCACTGCGGGCCAGGGCGTCGATCCCGGACAGGTCCCGGAAATCATAGGGCAGTACGGCCACGTCCGCAGCCCCCTGCGCACGGCATTGCGCCGCTACGGGCTCCAGACGCTCCCGCGAGGAAGAGGTGAGCACCAGGCGCGCCCCCTGCGCCGCGTAGCGGCAGGCGCAGGCGGCTCCGATGCCGGAGGAGGCTCCCGTGATCCAGACACTGAGCATCAGTCCGAAACCTTTTGGGTGGAGACGAGGCCCATCATCCGGAAGAGGAAACGGGGCAGCTGCTTCGCCGGGTCACGCTTTTTCATGTCGATGTACCAGCCCAGCTTGCCCACGATCGGGACCTTTTCGGTCTCCACGAGTTCGATGAGCGTACCGTCCGGATCCTCGATATAGCAGAAACGGCCGGAGGCCTCGCCCATGTCGAAACGTTCGCCGTCCGGGCAGCTGTCCACGGTGAAGGGATGTCCCTCGGACTCGCAGAACCGCTTCATCTCATTCATCCCCGTCACGTCGAAACAGAGCTGGATGAAACCGGGATCGCCCCAGAAACGGCCTTCATACACCTTGCGGGCAGGAACACCGGGGACTTCCACCAGTTCGAGGGCGCTGTCGCCGTAAAGTCCGGAAAAGGCTCCGGAAAAAGGAACGGAGCGTCCCAGCAGCACGCGGCGGCAGGGACGTGTCCCGCCGGGCAGGAAATCGCTGGAGGAGAAAGCCCCCTGCGTGTCGCTGACCACCCGGTCGTAGCCGAGCACCCGGCCGTAGAAACGGAGGGCCGCCTCCATGTCGCTAACCCCGATCACGGCGCCGATGACACCGCCGGTCAGTTTGTGCTGCTCGATATAGATGTCCTTGCGCTCGACGAGCTGGAACCAGTTGCCATAGAGATCCTTGACATAGAAGCAGGGCGTCCCGTCGGGAAGCGCCTCGACGGGGCCGACGGAATCCCATTTGGCAGCCATCACCTGATGGAATGCCGCGACATCGCGGCACTTGATCTTGGCGGCCAGGATGCCCAGGTCGCCGACGGCCACTACGAAGGGGCAGGGCTGGGGCTTGCGCCCGGAGAACTGCCAGATCTCGAATCCGCCGCCGCCCTGGAGGTTCGCGGCGATGCAGGCATGGCGTTTCTGCGGAACGCCGCCCGTGTAGGGCAGCATCCGCTCCGCCACCGTATCATCTTCGAGGATGCGGACGTCCGCACCGAACATTTCAATCATCCAATTCCAGCTTTTGCGGAAATTCTCCGTTCCGACGCCGATCTGCTGGATGCCGGAAATTACATGTCCTGCCATAATTTATTATTTTGCGGGTTCTGCAGGCGCCTCTTCGGAAGAGCCGCCGGAAAGACCTTCTCCGATGCCTTTGATAAAGCTGCCGAGATCTTCGAACAGACCGGGCAGCTGGGCGCCGATCTCCGCGAAGGTGTCGG
>JAILAO010000136.1 GCA_024681565.1 Bacteroidales bacterium | reverse complement strand
GCCGTGGATACACCCACCCGAAGCCCCGTGTAAGAGCCCGGTCCGGCGCTCACGCATACGGCGTCCAGGTCGGAGGCGGAAAGACCCTGGCTGTCCAGGACTTCTTTGACGAAAGGTGCGGTCAGGGAAGCGTGCGCGCGGGGATGATCGCTTTCGCGGTTCGCGACGATCCGCTCACCGTCGGCCAGCGCCACCGAGCAGAGTGCGGTGGATGTCTCGATCAACAGGATTCTAGGCATCCGGAGCTACGGGGTCATTGCCGCCCGTGACAAAGGTTTTGAGGATGGGGAAGATCCTTTCAGCCGCATCCTTGAGGAAATTATATACGACGGCGTTGCTGACAGATTCCGGCTTTACCAGATGCAGCGTGCTGTTGAGCGATTCGAATACGAGGATCAGCAGGCCCAGGAGGAGTCCGACCTTGAGGACGGCGAACACCAGGCCCAGCAGACGGTTGATGAAGCCCAGGGAGAGGGCTTTCATGGCGTTGGTGATGAGCGAACCGACCAGGTTGAGCAGGAGCGCAACCACGATGGCGATGAGAATGAAGCTGACCACGTTGAGGATCGTTTTCTCCAAAGTG
Source organism: Bacteroidales bacterium (assembly GCA_024681565.1). Lineage (GTDB taxonomy): Bacteria > Bacteroidota > Bacteroidia > Bacteroidales > UBA932 > Cryptobacteroides. The sequence continues at coordinate 5,829 of JAILAO010000136.1, read as the reverse complement.
ATATACTGGGACAGCCAGTCGGCGACCACGGTCGAGAAGTGGAATGCGGCCCAGGCGGCCACCAGGATGGCTACCAGGTCGACAGCCTGCTTGATGAAGCCCTTGGAGATTCCGCTGACGATCGCCGGAACGAAGCAGAGGAGAAGAATAATGTCCAGAATAGCCATATCGTTTTGGTTAAATGGGTAGAAATCGCTAAATTTGTAGGCTTAAAACAAATGCAAAATTAGGCAAAAAATATGATATTCAAAGAGTATAACGGCCTGGACTTGGTTTCCGTCGGAGAAGAAGTGCTGCAGCGGTGGCGCAAGAACCATGCTTTCGAGAAGTCACTCACGCTCCGCGAAGGGGCTCCTGAGTTCATTTTCTTCGAAGGCCCTCCTTCCGCCAACGGGATGCCCGGCATCCATCACGTGATGGCGCGTTCCATCAAGGACGCCATCTGCCGTTATAAGACGCAGTCCGGATTCAAGGTCCGCCGCCGCGCGGGCTGGGACACGCACGGACTTCCGGTCGAACTGGGCGTCGAGAAGAAACTCGGCATCACCAAGGAAGACATCGGGACCAGGATCTCCGTGGAAGAATACAACAAGACCTGCCGCGAGGAGGTCATGAAATATACCGCCGAATGGCGCAACCTCACCGAGCGCATCGGCTACTGGGTGGATATGGACGATCCGTACATCACCTATGACAACCGTTATATCGAGACCCTCTGGTATCTGCTCAAGGATATCTACGACAAGGGCTTGCTTTACAAGGGCAAGAGCATCCAGCCGTATTCCCCGGCCGCCGGCACGGGCCTCAGCACGCACGAGCTCAACCAGCCGGGCTGCTACCGGGACGTCAAGGACACCACCTGTACGGTGCAGTTCAAGGTCTGCGGCGAAGCGGATCTCTACATCCTCGCGTGGACGACGACCCCGTGGACGCTTCCGTCCAACACGGCGCTCTGCGTCGGTCCCAACATCGATTACGTCAAGGTCCGTTCCGCCAATCCTTATACCGGCGCTCCTGCGACCTATATCGTTGCAGAGGCTCTCGTGAACACGCTTTTCGGGAGCAAGGTGCCTTTCGAAGTCCTGCCCGGCAGCGTCAAGGGACGCGATCTTGCCGGCCTGCGCTATGAGCAGCTGATTCCGTGGTTCCGTCCCGACGGTGACGCCTTCCGCGTCATCACCGGAGACTATGTGAGCACGGAGGAAGGTACGGGCATCGTCCACATCGCGCCGACTTTCGGCGCGGATGACGCCAAGGTGGGCCGCGCCGCCGGCATCGCCGCCCTGCAGGTGATCGACCGCAACGGCGATCCCCAGGCGCAGGTGGACCTCCAGGGCCGTTTCTTCCGCCTGGAAGACATGGACCCCGACTATGTCGCCACGCACGTCAGCCCGGAATACGGGGAGTGGTCCGGCCGCTTCGTCAAGAATGCCTACGACAGCACCCTCGCCCCGGATGCGCCGACCCTCGACGTGGACCTCTGCGTGATGCTCAAGGCGGCAGGAAAAGCCTTCAAGATTGAAAAACACGTACACTCATACCCGCACTGCTGGCGTACGGACAAGCCGGTGCTCTACTATCCGCTGGACAGCTGGTTCATCAAGACCACGGCGGTCCGCGAGCAGATGATGGCGCTCAACGAGCAGATCAGCTGGAAGCCGGAGTCCACGGGCACGGGCCGTTTCGGCAAATGGCTGGAGAATATCCAGGACTGGAACCTCAGCCGCAGCCGCTACTGGGGCACGCCGCTCCCGGTCTGGCGGACCGAGGACGGCAAGGAAGAGTGCTGCATCGGATCCGTCAGGGAGCTGTACGCCGCGATCGACAAAGCGGTCGCCGCCGGCTTCATGGCATCCAACCCGCTCCGTGACCGCGGTTTCGACCCTGCGGATATGTCCAAGGAAAATTATGACCGGATCGATCTCCACCGTCCGTATGTGGACCAGATCTTCCTCGTCAGCCCTTCCGGCCGGAAGATGACCCGCGAGACCGACCTGATCGACGTGTGGTTCGACTCCGGAGCCATGCCGTATGCCCAGACGGGCCTGCGCGGCATCGACACGCCGGACTTCGGGAGCACGGCGGACTTCATCGCCGAAGGCGTGGACCAGACGCGCGGGTGGTTCTACACCCTGCACGCCATCCACACGATGGTCAGCGGGACGCCCGCTTTCAAGCGTGTGATTTCCAACGGCCTCGTCCTCGACAAGAAGGGGGAGAAGATGAGCAAGCGCCTGGGCAATGCCGTGGATCCTTTCATGGCGATGGACAAATACGGCGCCGACGCCCTCCGCTGGTACATGATGACCAACGCCCAGCCCTGGGACAACCTGAAATTCGACGAAGCCGGAGGGGAAGAGGTGCGCCGCAAGTTCTTCGGCACCCTTTACAACTCCTATTCCGTCTTCGCGCTGTATGCCAATATCGACGGCTTCGATCCTGCCGCGGAACCGGTCCCTTACGACGGGCGTCCGATGTTCGACCGCTGGATCATCAGCCGGCTCAACACCCTCGTCCGGGGGGTCGTGGCCGCCTACGAGGACTACGACATCACGGCGGCGGGCCGTCTCATCCAGGATTTCGTCTGTGACGACCTGAGCAACTGGTACATCCGTCTCAACAAGAAGCGTCTTTGGGGCGCCGGGATGACGGAGGACAAGCAATCCTGCTACCAGACCCTTTACGAGGTACTGAAGGGCATCGCCCTGCTGGGGGCACCGATCGCTCCGTTCTTCATGGACCGCCTCTGGCTGGACCTGGTCCCGGATGCGGATTCCGTGCATTACTGTCCGATGCCCCGCTACGAAGCCGACCGGGTGGACGAGGCGCTGGAGGATTGCATGGGCTTTGCCCAGAAAGCCTCCTCGATGGTGCTGGCTCTCCGCAAGAAGGTGGGTATCAACGTCCGCAAGCCGCTCGCCAAGGTGCTTGTCCCTGTGCTCGACGACCAGGTCAAAGAGCGCATCCAGCGCGTCTGCGACATCTTCCTGACCGAAGTCAACATCAAGGAGATCGAGTTCCTGCACGATACCACCGGAATCATCACCAAGAAGATCAAGCCCAACTTCAAGACGCTGGGCAAACGATACGGCAAACAGATGAAGGAGATCGCCGCCGCATTCGGGCAGCTCTCCCAGGAAGAGATCGCCGCCATCGAGCGTTCCGAGGAGACTTATGTGCTCCCGCTGCCGTCCGGTGACGTCACCCTTGCCAAGGGCGATTACGAGATCCATTCCGAGGACATGCCGGGCTGGCTGGTCGCTACCGAAGGGACGCTGACCCTCGCCCTGGATATCGTCCAGACGCCGGAACTGCTCCGCGAAGGCAATGCCCGCGAGCTCATCCACCCGATCCAGACCCTCCGCAAGGAGAGTGGATTCGAGGTTACGGACCGTATCCATACGGTCGTATATGCCGGGGGCAAGGCTGCCGAAGAGATCGGGGCCGCCCTTGCTGAATATGTTGATTACGTCTCCGCCCAGACGCTCTCGCTCTCGCTGGAGCTGATGCCGCTTGCCGACGCGCCTGAAAACGCCGCACCGGTAGAGTGGGGGGATGAGACGATCCGAATACTAGTTACGAAACACACCAGCTAACCTTTCATAGAAAATGACAGAGAACAAAACCCGCTATTCTGATGCTGAACTCGCCGAGTTCAAGGCCATTATTGAAGAGAAACTCGCCAAGGCGAAAGCCGAGTACAATACGCTCCGTCAGGTTGTGATGCACAATGGCACCAACGACATCGAGGACACGACCCCTTCCTTCCGTACCGTCGAGGATGACGGGGCTTTCCAGCTCTCCAAGGAAGAGGCCAGCCAGATGGCCCAGCGTCAGTACAAGTTTATCCAGAACCTGGAAGCGGCCCTGATCCGGATCGAGAACAAGTCCTATGGCATCTGCCGTGCGACCGGAAAACTGATCCCCAAGGAGCGGCTCCGTCTGGTGCCGCACGCCACGCTGACTGTCGAGGCCAAGGAGATGCTTGCCAAACAGGGAAAGAACTAGCATGAAGCTTTCCCAAGGCAAAAGGCTTCTGCTGCTCGGCATCGGACTCGTCGTCGTTGACCAGGTCATCAAATTCCTGGTCAAGACGAACATGGACCTGGGCCAGCAGATCTACGTCATCGGACAATGGTTCCGCCTCTGCTTCGTGGAAAACGAAGGGATGGCGTTCGGCATGGCGTTCGGCGGGCAGGTGGGCAAGTTCCTCCTCTCGCTGTTCCGCATCGTGCTGAGCGGCTTCTTGATCTGGTGGATCCAGTCGCTGATCAAAAAGGGCGGCACCCCGAAGGGCGTGCTTGTCGGATTGACGCTGATTACGGCCGGTGCCGTCGGGAATATCGTCGATTGTCTTTTCTACGGTCTGATCTGGGACTATGCTCCATTCATGTTCGGCAAGGTGGTGGATATGTTCTACTTCCCGATCATCCGGCAGGGGGAACGCGTGATTTTCTTCAGTCCGGTCTTTAATTTCGCCGATTCCTGCGTAACGGTGGGCGCTTTCTATCTGGCGCTTTTCCAATGGAAGTTCTTTGCCCGGGAAGAGAAGAAAGAGCAATAAGGATTAGCCCCGGCGTTGCCGGGGCTTTTCCCTTCGCCTCCGGGAGCAATCGGTAACGGAACGCGTGGCATCAGCCACGCGTATTTTTTGTATCGGGAGCAGTTTCGAGAGCAAGCTCTCGATTCTGCTCCCGGTACAAAAAACCCCGCACGTCGTGCGGGGTTCCGTTTCTGATTGCATTGCGCGGAGGCGGAGGGATTCGAACCCCCGGAACGTTGCCGTTCAACAGTTTTCAAGACTGCCGCCATCGACCACTCGGCCACACCTCCGTGTGAAAGAGCTGCAAAGTTAGCCAAATTATCTGACTTGCAAAACTAAAGTTTCTTTGTCATGTGCAGGATGTTCTTGCCTTCCGAGCGTTCGTAATAGACGTTGTCCATAATATTCCGGACCAGATGGATTCCCAGGCCGCCGATCGGACGGTCTTCCAGGCTTTGATCGATATCCACGTCATCGATCTGTGTCGGATCGAACGGCATGCCGCTGTCGCTGATGGCGAAGTGGATGGTCCGGCCTCGGATGACGGCTTCGATATCCACCAGTCCGTCCGTCCCTTCCGGGTAAGCATAGAGGATGACGTTCGCAACCGCCTCTTCCAGCGCCAGATTGATGCTCAGGGCATCGGCCTGGCTGATCTCGGTTTCTTCGGCGATATGTTCGATGAAGTCGGCCAGCTGCGGAATCTCCTGGATGTCGTTCTGCAGCGACAGGTGGCGCTCCTTCCGGTCTCCTGCACAGCCCAGGTACTTGATGCAGAGCATGGTCATATCATCGCTCTGGGGGGCTTCCTGGACATGCTGGCGGATTGCTTCGCCGATGCTCTGGATCTGCTCTCGGGTGCTCTTCGAAGCGATCTGGCGGGTGATATCTTCCAGCCTCTGCTCGCCGAACAGTTCCTTCCGGTCGTTTTCTGCTTCTGTCAGGCCATCCGTGAACAGGAACAGGGTGCTGCCCTGCGGCAGGACGCATTCCTGCGTTTTGAACTTGTAATCTTCGAGGACGCCGAGCGGCACATTGGCCATGACGTCGATCGGCCGGGAATCGCCTTCACTCAGCCTCAGCGGAGCATTGTGTCCCGCATTGCAGTAGTGCAGCTGGCCGTTGAGCAGATCCAGGATACCCGTGAAGAAGGTGACGAACATGTTGGTTTCGTTGCCTTCGCTGATGGCGTCATTGATGTGGGAAACGATGCGTCCCGGGTTGGATTCGTGCGCGGACGTGCTGCGGAAAAGGCTGCGCGTGACCGCCATCACCAGCGAGGCGGG
>JAILAO010000117.1 GCA_024681565.1 Bacteroidales bacterium | reverse complement strand
TAGGGGAGTACGCTCACGTAGTTGTCCTCCCGCTTGTAGGGGAAGTGATGGGGGATCAGCTGGATGTTGGAGCTGAAGTTGCGGACGGTGATCATCACGCCCTTCGGGTTGCCGGTGGATCCGGAGGTGTACATCAGGGCGCACAGCTCGTCCAGCGGGCGCTCGGCGAAGCTGACGTCGGACATCTTCCATCCTTCGGGATAGGCGGCGGCGAAGAGCTCGTCCCGCTTGGCGTAGATCTCGGCGAAATCGCCGCGGGCGGCCAGCAGTTCTCCCGTCTTGGTGTCGATCGCACCGAGTACGGCGGGCATGGCCTCGAAGTCCATCTTGTCGAAGATGGCTTTTTCTGTATAAAGGATGCGGCTGTCGGAATGGGCCACAAGTTTCATCGTGTCTTCCGGGGTGAATCCGTTGAACAGCTGGACGGCCACGAAACCTCCGGTCTGCGCGGCGAAGAAAGCCTTGGCCCAGCCGGCGCTGGAACGGGCGTTGATGGCGACCTTGTCTCCCTTGCGGAGGCCGGCGGCTTCCCACCAGAGGACGGTCTTCTCGAGCTCGGCGGCGAGCTCACCGTAGGTGATACTGGTGGCTTTGTATTCGTCGATGGCGGGCTTGTCCCAGCACTCTTTGACGGAACGTTCGAAATAACGCAGGAAACTGTCTTTGTCGGTCAGGTTGTACATAATGATATAAGTATTTTCGGTTTTTTTTCGGACGCAAAGGTATGGCCGGTCCCGTGCGTGGGCAAAAATGTGTGCCTGGCGGACAATAAATGTGACAAAAGGGCCGGTTTGGCGAGCAAACCGACCCTTTTGGGGGATTAAAAATCCGGTATTTTGAATTTTATCCCTTTTCCGCCGGGGACGGAAAGGGGTGAAATCCTTTTATTCGGGGCGCATGACGATTTCGATGAAGTTGCCTTTGAGCAGCTCCTGGGCTGCGGCCTGGACCTTTTCGGGGGTCAGGGCGTTGACCGCCGCCTCGTATTCTTTGTCATAATCGATGCCGTAGCGGACGTAGCGGTTGAGCACGCCGCTCCAGTAGCCGTTGCGCTCGCGGTTCTCCGGGATGGTCTTCTGCAGGTTCTTGACCGTCTTGTCGAACTGCTCGGCGGTCGGGCCGTTGTCGGCAATACCCTGGAAGCCGCTCTTGGCGAGTTCACGGAGCTTGTCGGCGGAATCGACATTGGTCTGGAAGACGACCTGCATCATGTGGTGCTCGTCCGGCTTCTGGCTGACATCCGGAGAGGTGCTGGCGCCGTAGGTGCCGCCTTCCTCCTCGCGGAGCGTCTCGACGTAGAGCATGTCCAGGATGTAGGAGAGGGCGTCGCCGGCGACCTCCGCCTCGACGGAGTAGGGGGCGTTGGCGTTGTAGACCTGGAGGACCGTGACCATCGGCGTGGCCATCTGTGCCTTGAAGTCATGGATGCGGTTCGCGGAGCTGATGCCGGTACCGCGGTTCTCGGCCTTGGTGGCTTTCTTGCCCATCGGCAGGGAACCGGCATACTTGCAGATCAGCGGCAGGATCTCCTGCGGGTTGAAGTCGCCGACGACGATGAGCTTGGCGTCCGCGATGTCCTGGAAGAGACGCTTGTAGGCGCTTTCCATCGTGCCGAGGCTGGCTTTCTTCAGGGTCTCGGGGCTGATCATGAAGCGGCGCGGGCTGTCATAGACGTAGTCGTACAGGGCCTTGTTCAGTTTGTAGTTGGACTGGCTCATCAGGTTCGGCAGGACGGCCTCGATCTGGCTCATGCCCTGCTGGTACTCGGCCTCGTCGAAGCGCGGCTGCGTATAATAGAGGTAGGCGAGCTGCAGTGCGGTTTCCAGATCCTTGACGGTGCTGGAGCCGGAGACTCCGTGGTTGAACTCGTTGATGTACGGGCTGACGGAGAGCTGTTTGCCGGCAAGCATCTTGCGGACGGTCGTGGCCGGGAATCCGGCGACACCGGTGTTCTGCAGGTAGAGCTGCCAGATGTTGGAGTCGAAGGAATAGACTTCTTCGTCGGAGAGCAGGCTCATGCCGCCTTCCTTGGTGAGGTTGAAGCTGATACGGTCTTTCTCGTATTCCGTGGGGAGGAGATAGACGCGCAGTCCGTTCTTCATCGTGAACATCGTGGAGCCGTGCAGGTCGCTCTGGAGCTTGCTGTTCTTGCTGCCCTTGAGGGTGGACGGATCGAGGAACTCGGTCGGGACGTCTTCTGCGGCAGCCTGCTCCAGCTGGGCGTTCTCGACGGCGTCGATCACGGCCTGGATCTGCTCTACGGTCGGGTGGGCGAGTCCGTCGCGCTGGGGGGCCTGGTAGATGACGACCATGTTCTCACGGGTGATCATCTGCCGGGCGACCTGGTTGATGGCGTCGTTCGGGAGCTGCTGGAGGAGCATCTGGACGAGCTGGTACTCGGTCTGCGGATCCATGAAGCTGCGGTTGTCGAAGAAGTGGTTGATCATCGGCATCACGAACTCGGAGTTCTTGCGGGTATCCGCCTTCTTGGCGGCCGTTTCGTACTGGGACAGGATCTCGGTCTTCGCGCGATCGATTTCGGCGTCGGAGAGGCCGAAACGGTGCATCTTCTCGGCTTCGAGCAGACCGGCGGAGAAAGCGTTGAGGGCTTCGCCGTCCTTGCAGGCGACCTGGGAGAGCACGACGTCGGCGGTCTCGCAGAGGTTGCCGACACCGAATCCGCCGCCGAGGAACGGAGCGTCGGGCTTCGCGGCGATGTCCTCGATACGCTCATTCATAACCTGGCTGACGATGTCCAGCACCAGATCGGTCATCAGGCCGACGGGCGTGCTGTTG
>JAILAO010000058.1 GCA_024681565.1 Bacteroidales bacterium | reverse complement strand
AGTCCAGGGTTTTTATCGAGAAACTTTTCCATTTTCTTAGGATAGCCTGCAAAGATAACAACTTTCTTCAACCTCAAGGCTACCAACGGCCAGGTGATCGGCTCCAGCCAGATGTATGCTTCCGAGCGTACGATGAAGCAGGGCATCGCCTCCGTGATGCGCAATGCTGTCGATTCTCCTGTCGTGGAGGAACTCGGCGAGTAAGATTCCGATTTTGACGGAAAAGCCGCGGGCAAATGTTTGTCAGCGGCTTTTTCTTTTGTATATTTGTGCTGTATGAGCAGCATCACCCAGGCCGAGATCAAGCAGGTCCGCTCGCTGCGCGAGAAGAAATTCCGCGACGAGCTGGGACTGTTTGTCGTGGAGGGGGAGAAGCTGGTGGAGGAGGCGCTCCGTTCCGGTTTCGAGGTGGTGCGCGTCTGGCGCCGCGACGAGATCGGCGAAGCCGCGATGGCGCGGATCAGCCAGCTCAGCACCCCTTCGCCCGTGCTGGCGGTCGTTTCCCGGCCGGCCCCGCAGGGCCCTGCCGTCCCGACCGGCCTCTGCCTCGCCCTCGACGGGGTCCGGGACCCCGGCAACCTGGGGACGATCCTGCGGATCGCGGACTGGTTCGGGGTGGAGACGGTGTACGTGTCCGAGGATTGCGTGGAACTGTTCAATCCCAAGGTGATCCAGGCCTCGATGGGCTCTGTTTTCCGCGTGCGGGTGGTTCCCGCGGACCTTCCGGCGCTGGCGCGCCAATGCCGCGCGGCGGGGATGCCGGTGTACGGAACCTTCCTGGACGGGAAGGACCTCTATCGGGAAACGCTTTCCCGCGAGGGTCTGGTGGTGATGGGCAACGAGGCGGCCGGCATCCGTCCGGAGGTCGCCGCCGAGGTGGACGCCCGGCTGCTGATCCCTTCTTTCGGGCGCTCCGGGGCCGAGTCTCTCAATGTAGCCGTGGCGACGGCCGTAACCCTTTCTGAATTCCGTAGAAGATGAGACGTATCCTTCTGTATGTGACATTGTTGCTGCTTGTTATCTCATGCAGTACTACAAAGTTGCTGCCCGAGGGGACCTATCGTCTCGCTTCCAACAAGGTGGAGGTAAAAGGCAAGGAGAAGATCCCGTCCGCCGAAGTCACGCAGTACATCCGCCAGCAACCCAACAAGAATATCCTCTTTGGCTGGAATCCCGGACTGAACATCTATAACTGGTCGAACGGCAGCGGGGAGGGGATCAACAAGTTCTGGGAGTCGCTCGGGGAGCCGCCGGTCGTCTTCGATCCGAGTCTGGTGGAGAGTTCCCGTTCCAATATCGCGACCAACCTCCAGGCGCTGGGTTATTTCAATTCGAAGGTGGATGCCGAGATCGACTACAAGAACCGGCTCGCCCGGGTCAAATACATCGTCACGCCCGGCGAGCGCATCCGCATCGACCGCATCCTCTATGAGGTGCCGGAAGGGTCGTTCGCGGAAGAGTTCCGCGCGGACAGTGCCAACATCTCTGTCCATGTGGGGGATTTCCTCGCGGAGAAGAACCTGGAGGCCGAGACGACCCGGAGCACCGCCGTGCTCCGTGACAAGGGCTTTTTCGACCTGACCAAGAACCATTATTATTTCGAGGCGGACACGCTGACGGATGTGACCACGCTCTTCTACCGCATCAAGGGTTATACGCGTACGGACATCCCGGACAATGCGATCCCGATGCGCAAATACCATATCGGCAACGTCCGTGTCCTGCACCCGGCCAATGTCCCGTTCAAGGAAACCCTGCTCCGCAAGTTCAATACGATCCATCCCGGCGATATCTACAGCGAGCAGCTGGTGAACGTGGCCTATTCCCGTTATTCGGCCCTCCGCCTTTTCAGGAATGTCAGCGTCGAGCTGACCCCGGTGGATACCAATACGGTGGACTGCGACATCCGTCTCAGCGGCTCGGACCTGTTCGGCGTCAAGGCCAATCTCGAAGCTTCCACCAACTCTTCCGGCCTGATGGGTTTCTCCCCCCAGCTGACGGTTTACAACAAGAATATCTTCCACGGCGGGGAATGGCTGACCCTGGGATTCACGGGCAACTGGCAGTGGCTGATGAGTTCCGGTGCCGCTTCTTCGGAGTTCGGCATCACCGCAGGCCTGAGCCTGCCCCGGATGCTGGGTTATCCGATCGGGAAGATCAAGGGCGCCTATATCCCCCGGACCGACATCACGGCTTCGTTCAACTACCGGAACCGGCCGGAGTACCGCCGGACCATCGCGAAGTTCAAATTCGGTTACAGCGGCCAGATCGGGCCCAATCTGTTCTATCAGTTCAATCCGCTCCAGGTCGATGCCGTCAAGCTCTTCGCCATCAGTGAGGATTTCAAGCAGGTCCTCATCCAGTATCCCTATATCTGGGATACCTTCGAGGACCATCTGGATGCCGGTGTCGGCGGGATGCTGTACTATACGACCAATTCCGACGTGGTGCCGAAGACGCCTTACCACTACGGCCGCCTGAGCCTGGACATGTCCGGCAATATCCTTTCGCTCTTCAATCCGATGCTGAAGGTGATCACCTATGCCGATGTGTACAGTTACCGGACACTGTTCGATGTGCCGTATAAGCAGTATGTCCGGGCGGAACTCAACCTGGGCAAGGTGTTCCGTTTCGGCTGGAATGACGGTCAGGCGCTGGCCGCCCATTTCGTCACGGGCATCGGCAAGGCATACGGCAACTCGGTGTCGCTGCCTTTCGAGAAGCAGTTCTATTGCGGCGGTGCCGGCAGCATGCGTGGCTGGCAGGCCCGTATGCTGGGTCCCGGTCATGAGGAGCTGAGCACCTTGTTCGTGATCCCGAGCCAGACCGGTGATTTCAAGATGGAGATGGACCTGGAGTACCGTTTCCCGATGTTCTGGAAACTCGAGGGGGCCTTGTTCGCCGAGGCGGGCAATGTGTGGATCCTCAACGGAGATGAGGAACAGAAGTTCTCCTGGGGGAGCATCGCAGCGGACTGGGGGCTCGGCCTGCGTGTCAATCTGGATTTCATCCTCCTGCGGCTGGATGCCGGTCTGCGCCTGCACGATCCTGCGCGTGATGCGGGCGACCGCTGGGTTACGCCCCGGGCCTGGTTCAAGGAGGGCTGCTCCGCGATCCATTTCGGCGTGGGTTATCCTTTCTAGTTTTTCCCGATTTTGCGGCCGCCTGGCGGCCGTTTGGTTTATCCCCGGACCAGGGGAAGGATGGCGGCGTCGAAGGGCCGGACGGAGGCCGCTTTGGCGGCGGGCAGGCCGGGGCGGACGGCACGCAATTCCGGCGGGAGCGTGAGCTGCACGCGGGCGGGCGTGTCGGAGAAATTGCAGACGACGAGCCAGGCTTCGTGCGCGTCGTAGCGCACGAATGCGAAATGCCGCCCGGGGTCGAAGCCCGGGGCGTCCCCGTTGCAGTAGCCGAGGTCCCAGGTGCCGCCTTCGGCGAAAGCCGGACGTTTGGCGCAGGCCAGCATGTCGCGGTAGCGGGCGAGCAGGGAGGCTTCGGGACGCTTGAGGGGCTTTTGTTCGTAGAGAGACTGCCAGAGTTTGCGCAGCTGCGGCGGGTTGCACCAGTTGAAGATGGAGGTGCGGCCGGCGGCGCCGTCGCGCCCGTCTTCGCCGACCTCCTGGCCGAAGTAGAGCATGAAGGGGGCGGTGTTGAAGAGCAGCGAGCAGGCGAGGGGAGCGTAGCCGCGCTCGGCGCTGCCGAGAAATGCGGGGCTGGAGAGGCGCTGTTC
>JAILAO010000041.1 GCA_024681565.1 Bacteroidales bacterium | reverse complement strand
GTTTTATTATCGGTATCATCCACTTTGTCAAACTGATGAAGAGGAACATCATAACTAAAGGTGCTCACATTATTGTATGTATCTTTGATGGTGTATTCAATATGTGCTATCTGAATAGCGTCACCAGATGTGCGAAATGTTTGCGGCATAGCTACAAGGTACTTGATCAAATAAGGAGCAGATGCTTTTGCGCTAGGAATGTTAGTAGGGAGCGCAACTTCTTCAACTCCATGTTTGTTAGAACTCGTGCCTGCGTTGTTGTAATATTTTCCTGTTTGTGACGATGCGGTCCACGCGATTGTGGGTTTCGGAGTGCTTGTCGGAGTGCTTGTAGTATAATTAGTTACTGCGAATTTCCCTGCATTGTCAATTTTGTCAATGTAGAAAGAAGTGATGTCAACAGTGACACCGTTCAAATCAGTGGATTTTTTTACTTTGAAATCTACCAGTGAAGTGATGTGGTTGAATTTAAGGTTCACTTTTGGGACAGGATTTCCCGTAAAAGTAGTTTTAAGCACTGTGGTCTCATCTGCTACAAGGATATCGTTATCATTTCCATTAAAAGTAATAATAGGCCTATTCGCCTCTGATATTGTGCCGGTTTCTTCTTCCATCTCCACAACAGCAGGGGTGTCACCAATCTCAGCGGGGGAGATCGCATAAAAAGTATAGCTGGTTGCGCTACGGTCCCAGAAACGTTTAGGAGAATAAGTCCAAGTAGTCCCATTAGTCGTACTGACGACATTGTTAGTGCCATCCTTTTTAAATACAACATTCTTGGTTTCACCGTTTAGTTTGTAGCCATAAACAGCAAAATCATCACCGTTTGTAAACGTGTTAGAAGCCTGTCCTCTTGCCTTCGTTAAGGTCTCCGTCCAGGTCCCAAACCCGATGGCTTGTTCGCTTACAGGCTCAGCCTGGTAAGTCTTGGAGCAGGCGACGGCGGCTATCGCGACCGCGGCCAAAAACATTAATTTTTTCATACGCATAAAAAATTAGTGAATAAAAAATAATTGTAAAATATTTATAATTAATTAATTATCGTCATGCTTCCTTCTTCTTCGTTCCACCCGCCGATCAAGGCCTGGAAGCCGCCGCCTTCGCTGCCACCCTCAGGTGGGAAGTCGTTTACATCGAGTTCCAGGTTGATGACCCCGCCCAGGGGCAGGGCCCGGATTTGGTCCGTGATGTCCACACGGATGTTGCGGTAGCCGCCGTTGATATAGGTGACATTGAGAACGAAATTGTGGGTCTGCTGCGGGGCTGCAGCCACCGAGGCTTCATCGTAAGGGTTGCATCCGGGGATGCCGAAGGTCATCACCCGGGCACCCAGCATGTCTTTCCCCTGGTCCATATATACGTCCATCGGCACGCTGACCGTGGAGGTGAAGGTCTGCCGTGTCATCAGGTCCACACCGCCGGCCATGCCGGTAATGGCGGCACCGCCGTTGCTGCCGACAACGCGGCCTTCGTTATTCAGCAACTTGACCTGGATCAGGTAGATGAATGTACCTGGGTCGAGCATGCCTTCGATCTTGAGGATGTATCGGCCATTTTCGTAAACATAATCCTCGGGATTGTCGGTAATCACCTGGTCTGGGTCATAAAGGGTGAAAAGGCCGTCGGGGGGGAGGGACACGGGCTCTTCTTCAGGATCGTCGGCTTTGGTGGCCTCCAGAGCTTTCTGCTGGAGGGTATAGACCGGGGAGGAAGATTTCAGTCCGGAGGAGATATTGCGGGTGTAACAGTAGATGTCATCGAAGTCGCCGTCCTGCTTGAAGAGCAGGGCCTCGGAGTCATTGTTGTAGAACAGGAGGTTGTGCTTTCCCACGAAAATCCCCATCTGGATATTGTTCCCCATGAAGTTGTGGGTGGTGTGCGACACCAGTTCTCCTGTCTGGTCCTGGGTGAAGATGTGCAGGCGCATACTGGCTGGAAGGGTGTATCCGAGCGGCCCCAGAACCTCCTGGGACCAGGCGAATTCCCACCGGGCTTCCCAATTGAGCTGCCACATGATGTCCACATTGACCTCCGCGACAAGTTCGATCTTGGCTTCGACCGGCTTGCGCAGATGCAGCGGCGGGTCGATGCGGCAGCCGCACACGAGGAGCAGCAGCAAGCCCAGGGATATGAGTCTGCGTGCTTTCATCTCTTTGTGCGTTTGGGGTGCCGGTTGAAGAGGTCGATGCCGAAGGAGAAATAGATCCGCGTCGGTCCGGCCCAGAAGAAGCGGTGGTTGCGCATCTGGAACTGGTCCGGGTCGCCGGCGTAGTCGTAGTAGTAGCGGTCCGTGGCGTCGTGGCCATAGACGTAGGGGTCGTATTGGGCATAGAAGACGCCTGCGGCGATGCCGGCGTCGAAGAAGAAGCGGCTGCGGCCGAGGATCCATTTGTGGCCGATGCCGACGGAGGCGCCCAGGCCTTCACCTTCCCAGCCGCTGCCGTTGGTGCCCACGCCGAAGCGGGCGCCGTTGAGGCTGCCCAGCAGGTAGAGCCCGCGGAAGCGCTCCTCGCGCGTGCGGAAATAGCGGCGCGTCCAGAGCGTGATGTTCTGGATCTGGAGGAAATCCCGGCGGTCCCAATGCATCCACATCGGCCATTCGACGTCCAGCCCGTAGGTGAAGTGCTTGGTGCGGGCGGGGTAGTACTCGAGCGAGACGCTGGGGATGGAGGTGAGACCGTAGTTGGGAATATAGGTGATATCGTAAAGCAGGTTGGTACTGATACCGAGGACCGGCCGCAGGGCGCGCTGACGCGAAAGCTCCGGCACGCTGTAGCTGTCGGGACGCAGTTCGACGGTGATCGGCTCGGGGAGCTCCAGCGCCTGTCCGGCACGGGCAAGCTCGCTTTCGCTCAGGGCGGGGATCTGCCAGAGCGAAGACTCCGGCGTGACCGAGGTGCTCCGGAAGGTCGGGTAGAGACTGCGGGAGAACCGGCGCCACCCGGGCACCGCCTTCAGCGAAGCTTCTTTGCTGTCGGCCGGGACGTCGGAGTCGATGATGCCCAGCGCCTGGCGGCGTGTCTCCTCGCTGAGTTCTTTGTCCGCAGTTACGGCAGCGCGCAGGTCCTGCCAGGACTCGCCGTCCGCACGGAGGCTCACGATGCCGGCGTAGGCGGGGAAATGGTCCGTGATGTAGCGCCGGATGGCTTCGGCACGGCGTTTCGCAAGGGAAGCATTGTACAGCTCCGGTCCGTCCATGGATGCTTTGCCGACGATGAGGATGGTATCGCCGGGTGCCGGCAGGTTGTCCTTGAAGAGCGAATCCAGGCGGGAGAGTGACTGCAGGTTGGAGCGGTAGGAGGGGCGCAGCGTGGCGTCGTCGAAGGGGAAGTAGATCAGGACAGGGGCGTCGCTGCGCTTCATCTGTATCTCGACTTCGCTTTCCTGCAGCGTCTCCGTCTCTCCGAAGCGGATGTCGATGCGGGTCTGGCGGAGGAGCGGGTAGAGGTCCTCGCGCATGCGGTTCCAGGTCTCGCCGCCGCGGATGTGCATGAGCTGCTGCTTGCGTGAGCTGACGATCCTGCCTCCTTCGACGACCCAGACCGGGACCGTCTCGATGACATGCATGGCTTCCCGGGCTCCGGGGATGTCGCTGTCCCGGAGCAGGACGCGGAGCGTCTCATAGTCTTCGCCGACGGCATTGACGTGAATGCGGCTGTCGGGCAACCCCGGGATCCAGCCCTGGATGAGCTGCCGCGCATCCTCGCCGCGGGCGGCACTGCGTTTCTCGTTGTCCTTTACGGGGCCCTCCGGCGAAGCGGCGGAACGGATATCGACGGAAGCGGGGAGACCATGCCCGGAGATCAGTTGCTGCAGGGCCGCATGGGCTGCCTGCTCTTCATCCGGGAGACGGAAGCTGTTTTGGACTTGTCCGTTCACCACCATATACAATTCTCCTGAGACAGGTAAAAAAGATACCTGTCCCTGTCCTCGCCCTGAAAAAATCACGGTGAACAGGAGAAGCGTGGTGACCAGATTTTTCATCTTCATCGTTTAGGGCGTGGTGTAGTGGTTGAGGATTAACACTGCTACAGCGACACTCTTTTACACCGCTAATATATATATAAATTATTAAAATTAATTATGAATTCGAAAAAAAGTGCGATAAAAATGGTTCTGGTGCCGAATTTTATACAATTACAGCATTCTTTTTATTTCGGAAAAAGAATGCTGTAATTATGCAGATAAATTGTTGTTTTTTTATAGTTTAACCGCGACTCACAATGTCGTCCATGACGCAGAGAGCGCCCCGGTGGTAATGAGTATGCCGGCGGCGATGATGCACAACAGCCAGAGGACAAAAATGACCAATCCCGGGTGCCAGGACGGCGATTTGAAGCCGAAAAGCAGCTGGAGGGCACCGTAGGTGACGCCCAGGAAGGGGAGAAAAACCACGAGCAGCATCAAGCCGCGGACCCAGGGCAGGTTGAGGGCTGAAGCGATGGCCGGGGCTTCGGAGTAAAGCTCCGACAAGCCTTCGCTGTAGAGCTGTCCAAGGCCGAACAGCCCGGTGTAGGTCTCCGGATGGGCCTGGAGGAAACCGCTGCCGAAGGTGAACACCCCGCCGCCGAACAGGCCGGCGAAACCGATAAGCAGCAGGACGACACCGACGAGTTTCTCGATCACTTTTCCGAGCTGTCCCCAGACCGGTGACTGTCCGACCGTGCGGGCGGCCTCGCCGATCTCGCGGGCTCCGCTCTCGATGTTCTGCTGGAGGCTGTTGATCGTGCCGTCTTCGCCGCGCTGCTCCCAGCGCTGCCGGACGGTCCTGGCCGGCGGCATGGCGATCCACAGGATCAGGTAGACGAGGGGGAAAAGGAGATGGAAGGTGAAGTGCCCGTGCCAATCGGGGACGGACATCGCTATCGTCCCGGCGACGAACAGGATGCGGAACAGGGCGACATCTATATTGAAATAGGTGGAGAGACCGCTGCAAACTCCGGCGACCACCTTGTTGGACATATCGCGGTAGAGTTTGCGTTTTGCGGGTTCCCGGTCGGGGCGGATGCTGCTGCCCTCTGCTGGAGCCGGGTCTTCTTCCGCTTCGATCTGTTCGGGGCGTCCCAGGATCCCGATGATCTTTTCGACAACGGCTTTCGAAGCGACGCCGTCCCGGCCGCACTGCTCGTGCAGGAGTTCGGCCATCCGTTCTTCGATGCCCTCCAGCACTTCGTCTCCGCCTTCGCGGGTCGCATAGTGCCGTCCCAGTTCGTCCAGGTACTCCGCCATCAGTGCCGTGGCGTCCTGGTCCAGCGTGAAGGCATAGCCTCCCAGGCTGACTCTTTCGGTTTCTTTCATTTTTCCTTGAGGGTTGAGATGGTCTCTACGAGTTCTTTCCAGGCTTCGTCCATCTGGGCGAGCTGCTCCCGGCCTTTGTCGGAGATGACATAGTATTTACGGGGAGGCCCTTGGGTGGACTCTTCCCAGCGGTAGGAGAGCAGGCCCTGGTTCTTCTGGCGGATCAGCAGGGGGTAGAGTGTCCCTTCTACGACGATCATGTTGGCGGCTTTGAGCTCTTCGATGATGGCGGAAGCATAGGCCTCCCGTTTGTTGAGGATGGAGAGGATGCAGTATTCGAGCACCCCCTTGCGCATCTGCGCGCGTACGTTTTCAGCGGTGTTCTCCATGATACTACTTCTTTTGGGTATTGGCGAATCTCGCCAGGTTCTCTGCCGTGACGGGCAGGCCGTACATCTCGCATTTCTGCGTGGCGGTGACCGCCTTGGGGATGGCGACCCAGCAGATGACATAGATCCAGAATCCGGCCGTGCCTGCGATCAGGGCCACCAGCATCAGGATGCGGGCGAGGACCACATCGATGTCCAGGTAGATGGCCAGACCGGCACAGATACCGGCGATCCGCTTGTTGTCGTAGTCGCGGTAGACCTTTTTACGGACGTGCCGGTCCGGGTCCGCCGTGGTGTCTCCGTCCGGCTGCGGCTGCTCCGGCCGCCCGTCGGGCATCCCCAGTTGGCCGGTGACACGGTCCACAAGCCGGATGTCCACGACGCGCCCGTCCGTACCGACCTCCTGCAGGAAGAGTTCGGAGATGCGGGACTCGAGGTCCTCCATGACTTCGGCATTCTGCGTAAAGGGCACTCCGGACGACGCGGCGAGGCGGGTGCGGAAGTGCTCAAGGTATTCTTTCAGGCGCTTGTAGGCGTCTTCTTCAATGGCGAAACTTCTGTTTCTGAGGCTGATGTTCAGTACCTTTTTCATTTTGCATAGAACTTTGTTGGTGCAAAGATATATAAAAAATATAATACCTTGTATCACAAAGTACCAAAAATTTTCAAAAACTTTTTGAATCAGGAAAAACGAGATAAAAATCATCATAAATGATGATGGGGACCCCGGGGAATATCATAAAAATAAGGGATTGACTGCTACCTGCATGCAAAGTAAATTTGCGTCCGATTAATAAGCGCGCGAGAAGATGCGTATGAAAAGAAGTGTTTTTACCTTATTATTATTTTTAGCGGCATCCTTCATCCTGACTGCCCAGGTGATGCCTTCCAAAGGCGGTCGGCTCACGGTCGGCGGTTATGGTGAAGTGGCCTTGACCCGCAATTTCTACAGCGACAACGTCTATCGCTATTCCCACCCGGCAGATTATAAAGAGGACCCGTCCCACGGACGTTTCGATATTCCCCATGCAGTGATTTATCTCGGCTACGACTTCGGCAAAGGCTGGACCATGCAGACCGAGATCGAGTTCGAGCATACCGGTACCGGTACGGCCGTCGAAAAGGAATTCACCGAAGCGGGCGAGTGGGAGACCGAGATCGAGAAGGGCGGAGAAGTCGAGCTGGAGCAGTTCTGGATCCAGAAAAGTTTCGTCCCGCAGTTCAATGTCCGTGTCGGGCACCTGGTCGTGCCTGTCGGCGGGCTCAACAACGCCCACGAGCCGCTCAATTTCTTCACGGTCTATCGTCCGGAAGGTGAGTATACCATCCTGCCGTCCACCTGGCACGACACCGGCATCAGCCTCTGGGGCCGGGCAGGTGACTGGCGCTACGAAGCCCTCGTGATCGCCGGACTGGATGCTTTCATGTTCGACCGCGATCATTTCGTCAAGAACGGAGCCGGCTCTCCCTATGAGTTCAAGGTAGCCAACAAACTCGGTTTCGCCGCTCGCATCGACAACCATTCCGTGGAAAACCTCCGCGTCAGCCTGAGCGGCTACTATGGTCAGAGCATGCACAATTCCTATCCCAACGACATGTGGAATACGCGTTATGCGGACGTCAAAGGGCATACCCTGATCGGCGCCTTCGATTTCGCCTATACCGGCAAGAACCTGATCGTGCGCGGCAATGCGGACTTCGGGTACGTCTCCGACGCCTCGACCATCAGTACGGTCAAGCGCAACCTGACCTCCAACAATGCACCGTACAAGAAGACCCCGGTCGGGCAGTCTGCCGTGGCTGCCGGCCTGGAAGCGGGTTACGACATCCTGCATCTTTTCGAGGGCGTGAAGGACCGGGAGCAGAAACTGTATCTGTTCGGCCGCTATGAGTATTACGATTCCTATATCCCGGCTTCGGACCAGCCGGATTACCCCTACACGGACAAGCAACGCATCGCAGTCGGTTTCAACTGGCTGCCGATCCCGCAGATCGCCGTCAAGGCGGAATATTCACATCGTTTCCTCAAGAGTCAATATAACAACGAACCCTCGGTCTCCCTGGGGATCGCCTATATGGGGTTCTTTAACAGGTAATATCTAAAACTTTGATAATGAAAAAGATCCTAAAAACAATGGGGGCTGCGGCAATGATTCTTGCTGCCGGCCTCGTGGCTGCATCCTGCAGCGGACAGAAAACCCTGGATGGCCTGACTGAGAATGAACAGGCCATGAAGAAAGTGGCGGAGCAGTATGTTCCGAACGTGATTTATTCCATATATGACGACCTCGCCGGCGAGACGTCCGAGCTGTATGAACTCCTCTCTAGCGCTGCCGAGAACGGTGTGTCGAAGCTGACCCAGGCCCAGATGGACGCCATCTGCGCCAAGTTCCTTCAGGCCCGTCAGTCCTGGGAGGAGTCCGAGGCTTTCCTGTTCGGTGCCGCAACCGTGTTCGGTATCGACCCGCACATCGACACCTGGCCGCTGGATGTAGACGGTCTGGCCACCGAGTTGTCCAATGCGGAGAAGGTCGAAGCGCTCAAGGGGGAGGAGGGTATCGCTTATGCGGCCGCCAAGCTCGGCCAGGAGCTGCTCGGCTTCCATGGCATCGAGTTCGTTCTCTTCCGGGACGGCAAGAACCGCACGGTTGCGGCACTCAAGGCCAACGAAGACCATGAGGCTTTTGCCGGCAAGACCGTGACCGGAGAGCAGGAGCTGATCTATGCCGCCGCCGTGGCCGGTGACCTCCGTGACAACTGTTACCGTCTCAGCGTGTCCTGGGATCCCGATGCGGATGCGGAGTATGTCGCCCGCTGCGAGGAACTCGAGGTCGCGACGACCGTTTCCGGTTCCGACCTGACCTACGGCGAGAACATGCTGCTTGCCGCACAGGCCGGTAGCTCCTACAAGACCTGGCAGAGCGTGATGTCCTCCATCCTCGTGGCCGGATGCTCCAACATCTGCGCCGAGGTTGCCGACGTCAAGATGGGCAACGCCCATACCGGAGAGGATGTCAACTATATCGAGTCCCCGTACAGCAAGAAGTCCTTCCAGGACTTCATCGACAATATCCTCAGCATCCAGTATTCCCTTTATGGCGCTTCCGGAGCCACTTCCGCCCAGAACAACTCGCTGATGAGTTTCTTCAAGAGCCTGAACTACAGCGGTGCGACTGCCATCCAGGATGCGCTGGACGCTTCTCTGGCGGCGCTTCGCAAGTGCCAGGAAAAAGGTGCTTTCGTGGATATCTATGCCGATGATTGTGTGCAGGATGCCATGGACGAGATCAGCACCCTGGATGACGAGATCAACAAGGCCGCTGCCTGGATTCTCCTTCAATAATCCCGATAACCGATATCTGTTGTAAACAAAGAACAATGAGATCATTTACATATGCTCTTGCGGCTTGCAGTCTTGCGCTTTTTGCGCTGGGCTGCAATCCCGTTGAAAATAATGCACAGTCCGATACCAAGCACGAATCCGATGCGAAGTATGTCGGACAGGCTGTGGGAAACTTCACTGCCGACGAGTGGTATCCGGCCGGCCGGCTCGGCACGACGGACAACGTGACCGAGGGGTGCTACGAAGACGAAACGCCCGCTGTGACCGAGATGGGTCTCAGCCAGGCGTTCAATATGGGAGAAGCCGCCTTCGAACGCAATTACACCATCAATACCGCTCCTTTCAAAGGTCTCGGCCCTGCCTATCTGCGTACCTCCTGCCTGGATTGTCATCCCGGCTACGGTCACGGCAAGCGCCAGGACTATTACCGTTCCGTCTTCGGCAACGGGTATCTGCTGGTCATCTACCATCCGGTGGATGGAGCCAACAGTGATGACGGTCCCTATGTGGCGGAGGTGACCGGCATGCCCCAGACCAAGGCGGTGGCTCCTTTCCTCCCGCCGGTGGACGAGGAGCAGATCGACCTCAAGTGGCTTCCGGTATCCTCGATGGAAAGCGGCTTGCCGATGGAGTTCCCGGACGGGGAGAAGTACGAACTGATCTATCCGGAACTCTACATCCCGGAGTCTGCGTTCAACACGAATCCGACGCCCTATGAGACCGGCAACAAGGCGGTCGCCTTCCGTCTGGAGTCCACGATCGGCATCATCGGTTCCGGTCTGCTCGACGCCATCCCCGAGGAGGACATCAAGGCCCAATATCAGGCCGAGGCTCCCTATGTGGAGCTCAATCCCGCTTTCTGGGACAAGGATGCCAACGACTTTGCCGCGACGGCCTGGTACACCCTGGCCGAGGGTCAGTTCGCAGACGGTACGCCGGCCCCTGCCGGGACCAAGAAGCTCAAGCGCTTCACCTATGCCATGACCCGCGCCTCCCTGCAGGACGGTGCCGGTGCCAATGCCATCTGGAACATCACCAATGTCAGCCGTGGTGACCGCCCCTATCTCTACACCACCAAGGCCTGGGCCACGGCGATGTCCGAAAATGCCGATGTGATCGCGGCCATCCAGGCCGATCCGACTTCTCCTTACTATGCCGACGGCACCAAAGAGGGGATTGCCGACGCGGTCCTGAACCTGCTGGATCCGAAGACCAACCAGTTCGACAACAAGTGGCACAACTTTACGCCCGAGATGGGTGACGAGCAGTACTACAATTTCATGGTCTGGCACCGCGGTCTGTCCATTCCTCGTGCCCGCGACCTCAACCGCGAAGAAGTGCAGCGGGGCAAGAAACTCTTTACCGAGATCGGCTGTGCTACCTGCCATCGTCCGTCCTGGAACACCAAGACCGACAATTACTGGGCTCCGGCGATCCTGGACGGCAAGCCGCTTCCGCGCTATGAGAACCAGACCATCTATCCCTACACGGATATGATCCAGCACCGTCTCTACATGAAGAACGGTATCCACGGCAGCTGGTGCCGTACCACCCCGCTCTGGGGCCGCGGCCTGTCCAAGCTGAATACCGGTGCCGAAGACCGGCTCCACGATGACCGTGCCCGCAATGTCATCGAGGCCATCATGTGGCATGGCTACAGCAAGCAGAGCGACGCTTACCAGTCTACGGAGAAGTTCTACAATCTCTCCAAGGCGGACCGCGACGCCATCGTAGAATTTATCGACGCAATCTAATTTGTAAATGAAGCAGGAACGAATCCTTAAAATCATCAGTTTCAGCTCCCTGGCGGCCCTCATCGTGATGATGATGGCCGCTACGGTGCTTGAGAAACTGTACGGTACCCCCTTTGCTTTCCGCTGGGTGTATCACCACCCCGTTTTTATTGTCCTCTGGGGCGTTACCGCAGGATCGGGCCTGCTGTATGTGCTGCGCCGCGGCATTGCCCGGAAACCCTTTTCCCTGGGACTCCACATCGCGCTCGTGCTGATCCTGGCCGGAGCGCTGGTGACTTTCCTTTTCGGCGAGAGCGGCAGTATCCATCTCCGCGAAGGCGAGACCCTGTCTGCTTTCGAGCTGGAGGACGGCACGAGCTCCGAATTGCCGTTCAGCATCCGGCTGGATGAGTTTGCCATCGACTATCATCATGGGTCGATGGCGCCCTCCGATTATCGTAGTGCCGTCACCTTCCTGCCTGAAAACGAGTCCGTACTGATCAGTATGAACCACATCGCGAAATACCGTGGGTTCCGTTTCTATCAGGCCTCCTATGACGAGGACGGAGAAGGCAGTATCCTGGCCGTAAGCCATGATCCCTGGGGGGTCGGCATTACCTATGCCGGGTACCTGTTGCTGCTGGTGTCGATGATCGGATTCTTCTTCCAGCGGGATACGGCATTCCGGGCCGCGCTGCGTCGCGTTGTTTCGTGGAGTGCCATCGTGGCGCTTTTCCTGGTCTCGCCGGCGCTGACAGCCTCGGCCGCCCCCGCCTCCGCTGCACAGGAGCGCGAACTGAAGGAAGCGCTGGGGGATCTTTATGTCTATTACGGCCACCGGGTCTGTCCTTTCGATACCTATATGCAGGAGAAGGGGTTGGATGCATCGTTGGAGGCACTGGAGAAGATGAAGATCTTCCCGGTTGCGGATTCCGGGGGGTCTGTGTCCTGGTATTCCGCCTCGGACAGACTCCCGATGGAGGTCCTGGAGGATGACAAACTGTTCGCCTTTGTCTCAAAATCCCCTGACCTGATCGTGGAGAGCCTGCAGGAAGGCAGGGATGCCGAAACTCTGAAAGTGCTTGCCGGCATCAAGGCATATCAGGAAAAGATTGCGGCGTCCGTCATCCCTTCCGAGGGGAAGGTGAAGGCGGAGCGGGCCTATATCCGCATTGCCCGCCCGCGCGTACAGTTCATGCTTTGCCTGGGTCTCGGCCTGGCGCTTTTTATCCTGTGTGCCGTCCGCATGTCCAGGGGCCGGAAGATGCCCCGCGGGATCCTGCTTGCGGGTGTCTGTATCGCCCTGTTGCTGTGGATCTATATCTCGCTGGCCATCGGTCTGCGCTGGGCCGTCTCCGGTACGGGCCCCTGGGTGGGACGCTACAGTGTGATGATGCTGATGGCATGGTTTGCTACGCTTGCCATCATGCTGCTATATAAGAAGTTCCCCTTGATCGAGCCGCTCGGTTTCCTGCTTGCGGGATTCACGATGCTGCTGGCCAGCCGGGAGAGTGTCAGCCCGCAGATCATGCCGCTGATGCCCGTGCTGCAGTCCCCGCTGCTGAGTATCCATGTCCTGAGCATGATGATGTCTTACACTTTGTTCGGACTGGTTGCTTTCAACGGTGTGATGGGCCAGTGTGTGGACAAGGAGGCTTCTGCGCGTCTGCAGGACGTGAGCCTGGTGGTCCTGTATCCCGCGGTGTTCCTGCTGACCTTCGGTACCTTCCTCGGTGCCGTGTGGGCCAACATCTCCTGGGGCAGCTATTGGGCCTGGGATCCCAAGGAGACCTGGGCGCTGATCACCATGCTGGTCTATTCCTTCCTCTTGCACGGGGGCGCGCTCAAGGCTTTCCGCCGGCCGCGGTTTTTCCATCTCTACAGCATCCTCGCGTTCATCGCCGTCCTCATTACCTATTTCGGGGTCAACCTGATCCTGGGGGGAATGCATAGCTACGCTTAACCGGAGCGGATTGCTTTTCTGCACAAAAGCGCTAACTTTGTGTCTATGAGAAAAGCCTTCTGCATCCTTCTGCTTGCCGCCCTGGCGCTGCCGGTGGCGGCACAGCGTACGCGGGGCCGTGCCCTGCTGGAGGATCTCTCCGGGCGGAACCGCTTCGCCTGGGAGTATGATGCGGATTTCCGTTACATTTTTGACAACCGGGAGTTTGCCGCGTCCCAGGATGCGCTGATCCCGTCCGGGACGTTGAACGTCCTGGTCCTGGCTCCGACCGTCGGTTTCAGCGTGCAGCAGACGCGGCGTGTCCACCACCGTATCGCCGTGGGCCTGGAACTGGCGCACGATATGGGTTCGCAGACCTGGGCGGGACTGGCCCGGGAGCCGCTGGCCTACTACGATGCCCATGTGTATGCCCGCAAGGGCGTCTTCGAAGGGCTGGCCGGCATCTTCCCGCGCCGTTTCCTCGAAGGGGAGTACACGGAGGCTTTCTTCTCCGGAGGACACCGCGATACCGACCGAAACCTCGAGGGACTCCTGCTCAAATGGCGCTCACAGCGTTTCTATACCGAACTGGGCTGCGACTGGATGGGCCGGTACGGCTACGACCGCCGGGAGCGTTTCCAGGTGGTCGGCTTCGGCCGCTGGGCTGCGACGGACTGGCTCTCACTGGGATGGACGGGCAGTTTCTACCATTTCGCCTGCTCGGAGCTGGCCCCCAATGTGGTGGACAATCATCTGCTGGAGCCGTGGCTGAAGGTTGACCTGGCCCGCCGGACCGGCTGGCAGGAACTGTCGCTGCGGGCCGGAGCGCTGGTCGGCTACCAGCGGGACCGCGGCCGCCGCGGCGGCCCGCAGACCCCTTATGGTGGAGACGTGATCCTGACGGCCCGCCGTTGGGGCGTAGCCCTGCAGAACGAGACCTATTTCGGAGGAAACCTGCTGCCCCTGCGCGGGTTGACGGATCCTTCCGGCCATGCCTATTCTACGGATCTGTATTTCTGCTCACCGTGCTATAACGGTTTCTATGACCGGCTGGAACTGGCCTGGACGCCGTCCCTGACCCGCTATCTGTCCATGCGTATCGCCGTTCGGGCCCATTTCGGCCGCAGCGGCTACCTGGGCTGCCAGCAGCAGTTCTCCCTGCGGTTCAACCTGGATGCCCTGCGTCACCGCGATATCGTCGCCGGCCGTTGCCTATGAGATACTGGGACTTCCGGGAGAGCGGCAAACCGCGTTACGACTACCTCGCCTATACGGACGGGAGCTACCTGGTCCCCAAGAATTTCGGCGCCGCCGCATGCATCGTCCTGGACGGCGAAGCGACGGGCATCTGTTACAAGTGGAGCGAAGTAAGCCGTTACTCGACCAGCAACCGGCAGGAAATGGCCGCCATCATCCACGCCCTGCTGCATGTCCCCGAGGGAAGCAGCGTACTGGTACGCAGCGACAGCGAGAACGGTATCGCCCTGCTGACCGGACAGGTCCGGAGCAAAAAAGACTGGGACCTGATCCAACTGTTCCGCCAGGTCAAGAAAGAGCGGGCGCTGCATGTCCGCCTGGAGTGGATCCGCAGCCACAGCGGTGATCCCTGGAATGAATACGTGGACAATCTTTGCATCGAAGCGCTCGACCTGTTCGAGGCGGACGGCACCCGCGTGCGGGAAGGGGTTGACCCGGAAGCGCTTTTTGCTTACATTTGTCGGAAGTAATCCTTATCGCATATGAAGATCGCAATCATCGGCGCCGGCAACATGGGCGGCGCCACGGCCCTGGGCCTGGCCGGCGCCCTGCCCGAAGCCGCCATCACCGTCACGGCAAAACATGCTGCCACACTGGAGAAATTCTCCGCCCGCGGCCTGCAGACCTCTTTGGATAATGTCGCCGCCGCCCGCGGGGCGGATCTGGTCATCCTGGGCGTCAAACCCTGGTTCCTGCAGGGGGTGCTCGATGAACTGCGTCCGGTCCTTCCGGGAAAACTTGTCGTATCCTTCGCCGCCGGCATCCCGGCCTCCGATCTGGCGGAATGGCTGTCAGGGAGCGGCGTGACGGGAATCTATACCGTGATTCCGAACCTTGCGATCGAAGTGGGGGAGAGCATGACCTTCATCCATGAGATCTCCGGTACGGGGGAGACGCTCCGCACGGTGCAGTCGCTCTTCGATGCTGTCGGGCAGACCGCCGTCGTGGATGAGCGTCGCCTGCACGCGGGTATGATGCTCGCTTCCTGCGGGACGGCGTTTGCCTTGCGCTATGTCCGTGCTTCCGCCGAAGGCGGCGTGGAACTGGGCCTGTATCCGAAAGAGGCCATCGCGGCTGCACTCCAGACCGTCAAGGGAGCGGCTGCACTGCTGGAGGCACGCGGTACGCATCCCGAAGCGGAAATCGACCGGGTGACCACGCCCGGCGGCATCACCATCCGCGGACTCAATGCGATGGAGGATGCCGGCTTTACCGCGGCCGTGATCGCCGGCCTGAAGGCCTGATCTGCCGGGAGAGATTGCAAAAAAGAAGCTGTCCGCGAACCACGGACAGCTTCTTTTTGATATCAGCGGAGATTTCTAATACTTGTTCAGGGGGACGCCGGCGGTCATCTGGTGGACGCGGCGCTTCACGTCGTTCAGCAGCGCGTTGTGCCG
>JAILAO010000012.1 GCA_024681565.1 Bacteroidales bacterium | reverse complement strand
TTCTTCCGACCCTGGATGTGGAAGCGGAATATATTTCCGGAGAGGCCGTCCCGGCCGAGACCTGGATCGACCTGCCTTCACACATCGTGCGTCTTGCCTTCACGCCGCTCTTCCAGCAGAAAGCCCGCGAACTCTACCCCTCGCTGGTGAAAAGCGAATTTTCCCAGTTGCAGTATTCGGCCTTCCTGGACATGATCCTGGAGACGCCGGACGGGGCGGTCCTCTGGCACTGTTCGCAGGGCAAGGACCGCACGGGGATCGGGGCGGCCCTGATCCTGGGGGCACTGGGCGCGGACCGGCAGACCATCGTGGACGATTTCGACCGTTCCAACGATTCCTACCGTCCCCTGGTGGAGCGTTTCTGTGCCGAAGTCGGCGCACAGGGAGGCGGCGAGGATGAGAAGGACGTCGTCCGTGCCTTCATGGGGGTCAGTACCCGGAATTTCTGCCGGACGCTGGACTTCATCGACTCGCAATGGGGATCGCTGGAGGCCTATCTGCTCGGCCCGCTCGGCCTGGACCGGAACGATCTGGCGCTGTTGCGCGGACGCTATCTCGAATAAGTGTTCCGGAGTGCTTTCGCACTTGTAGATATTATTTTGTAAATTTGCCAATCTGTTTCAAGTCAATATACGATGGGAGCATTCCATGCATATGATATCCGCGGAATCTACGGAGTGGATTTCGACCGGACGACGGCCTACAAGGTCGGATATTTCCTGCCCGAGCTGCTCGGCGCCGACGAGGTGCTGGTCGGACGGGACTGCCGTGTATCTTCGCAGGAGATCCACGATGCTTTGGTGCAGGGCATCTGCGATGCCGGAGCCGATGTGGCCGATATCGGCCTCAGCAGCACGCCGATGGTCTATTTCGGTACGGCCAATTATGGCTACAAGGCCTCTGTGCAGATCACGGCGAGCCACAACCCTGCCCAATACAATGGCATGAAGGTGAGCCGCGAGCATGCGCTGCCGGTCGGCCTGGATACCGGTCTCGGGCAGATCAAGGCCTGGATCGAAGAAGGACGTCCCACGCCGGTCGCCGCAAAACGCGGCACCGTTCGGGAAAAGGACATCCACCGGGATTACATAGACTTCATGATGAAGTTCAAGGGTGACTACAGCACGCTCAAGATTGCGTTCGACCTTTCCAACGGCATGGCCAACCTGTTCGCCCACGAGGTTTTCGGCGAAGCGCCGGAATACTTGTTCGACACGATCGACGGCCGTTTCCCCAATCATGAGCCCAACCCGCTGGTAGCCAAGAATGTGGGGCCGCTCAAACAACGGGTCCGCGAGACCGGAGCCGATGTCGGCGTGATCTATGACGGTGATGCCGACCGCGTGATGTTCGTAGACGAGAAAGGACAGTTCGTCGCCCCGGACCTGATCATCGCGATGATGGCGCTGTATTTCTGCGGTGAGCGTGGAGAGAAGGCACCGCGGGTGCTGCAGGAGATTCGCAGTTCCAAGGCTGTGGGCGAGTTCCTCGAAAAATACGGTGCCGAACTGCACACCTGGCGCGTCGGCCGCGCCTTTGCCGCGCCCAAACTCCGGGAAATCGACGGTCTGTGGGGCGGTGAGCTGGCGGGCCACTACTACTTCAAGGATTTCTTCTATTCCGACAGCGGCCTGCTGTCTTCGCTGATCGTGCTGCGCATCGTGGCCTCGCTCAAGCGCCAGGGCAAGACGCTCAGCGACCAGATCGCGGAGATTGCCGGGTACTGCAATTCCGGTGAGATCAATTTCCGTCTGGAAGACAAGGCCGGGGCGATGGATGCCGTGCGGGACCATTTCGCCGCACAGGAGACGCCGCTCAAACTGATGGATTTCGACGGCTACCGCCTGGAATTCGCGGACTGGTGGTTCAATATCCGTCCGTCCAATACCGAGCCGTACCTGCGCTTTATCTGCGAAGCGCGCGACGAAGAACTGCTCCGCGCCAAGGTCGCGGAAACCTGCCAACTTCTCGAAGAGCGCTTCGGGGCAATCCGTTCCTGATGAAAAAAACGACTGTACTGATCCTGACCCTGGCCCTGCCGCTGTGGTTGCAGGCCCAAACCCAAACTCAAACCGATTCGCTTTCCGTCGCCGCCGACAGCTTGGGGACACCGCAGGAATTCGTCACGGAGCCCGGCTCCTTCCGTGAAGGAAGCGGCGTGGGAATCGACACCCTGGATATCCAGGACGGGCGTCTGCTGCTCGTCCTCAAAGATGACCATACCTGGTATTATATCAAGAATTTCGAGCGCCTGGCCGCGGACAGCACGTTCACGAAGGACTGGATCCCGAATACGACCGACCCTTATCATGTGCCCCTGGACAGTCTCCCGTTGCGCAATTCCATCTGCCTTGTAGATTCCGCGAGTGTATTTGTCTGTCCCAACCAGACCAAGGTCTTCTCACGTTTCGGCTACCGCCACGGCCGCCGTCACCAGGGCGTCGACCTGCCGCTCAAGACCGGAACACCGGTCTATGCCGCCTTTGACGGTCGCGTACGGGCCTCCATGTACAACCGCGGATATGGCAATCTGGTGATCCTCCGCCACGAGAACGGTCTGGAAACGTACTATGCCCATCTCTCGAAGCGGGAGGTGGAAGTCGGCGATTGGGTCCATGCCGGCGACCAGATCGGCCTGGGCGGTTCTACGGGACGCTCCACCGGCCCGCACCTGCATTTCGAAACCCGCTACCAGGGCTTTGCCTTCGATCCTGAATGGATCGCGGATTATGAGAAGGGGACGCTCCGTTCCAACGTGTTCGTGCTGCGGCGCAGCTATCTGAACGCATCCTCCCGCTATGTCCCGGAATCCCTGGATGAGGAAGAGGACGTCTATGCGGCGGAAGAGAAAATCATTGAGGAAGAAAAACGCCTGGCCGCCGAGCGGGCTGCGATCAAGTACTACACCGTCCGTTCCGGCGATACGCTTTCCGCGATTGCCAAGAAACACGGCAAATCCCTGAGTACCATTCAGAAACTCAATCCGGGCGTCAACCCGAACAAATTGAGGATAGGACAGAAAATCCGCGTCAACTGACGCGGATTTTTCCGAATTATTTCCCGAATTCCCTGATGATCCGGAGCGTCTTGCCCGTGTCTTCGAGTTCGAAGATCTTGGGATGGGTCTCGCCCCAGTAGGGAGCATGCAGGACCAGCATCGGCTTGCCTTCGAAGGTCTTGAAGATCATGCCGTGGCCGCCGT
>JAILAO010000005.1 GCA_024681565.1 Bacteroidales bacterium | reverse complement strand
CGTTCATGATACCGGTGCCGTTGATGCAGAGCAGCACGCCCATGCGGGGATCCGGCGAATCGGTGACGTGCAGGAAGGTATTGACGCGGGACTTCGGATCGGCCTTGGGGACATCGGTCACACCATAGACCACACCGCTGGTGCCGGCCGTCGCGGCGATTTCGCCCGGTTTGAGCACGTTGAGCGAGAAAGCATTGTTGGGCTGGTCGCCGGCGCGGTAGGATACCGGCGTGCCGGCCGGGATGCCCAGCGAACGCTGGATGGCGGCCGTGGTATGCGCCTGGACGCCGAGCGCCGGCACGATGTCGGCGAATCTGTCCTGCGGAATACCGAAATAATCCGTTACGAAATCGGCCCTGCGGTTCTCGGCGAAATCCCACATGATACCTTCCGACAGACCCGTGGCCGTGGTCGTGATCTCTCCGGTCAGCCGGTAGGCGATATAATCGCCCGGAAGCATGAACTTCCAGATCTTGGCATAGATGTCCGGCTCATTTTCCTTGACCCAGGCCAGTTTGGAGGCCGTGAAATTGCCGGGAGAATTGAGCAGGTGCTCCATGCAGCGCTCATAGCCGATCCCCTGCAACGCGGCCTCGCCCGTCCCGACGGCACGGGAGTCGCACCAGATGATGGCGTCACGCACCGGATGGACATCCCGGTCCACCGCCACGAGGCCGTGCATCTGATAGGAAATGCCGATGGAGGCCACCTGCCCCATGTCGAAACCGGCGGCGGCCATCTCCCGGATGCCTTCACACATATACTTCCACCAGGACTGAGGATCCTGCTCGGCCCAGCCTTTGCGGACCGCCTTGATCGGCGCCTCGGTTTTGGGGTTGGTAGAAGAACACACACACTTGCCGCCTGCGATATCCAGCAGGGCGACCTTGACGGATGAAGATCCGACGTCTATTCCAAGAGAATACATGGGCAGATTATTTTCAAGTAGTCAAAATTAAGAATTAATTGCTATATTTGCATCGGAACCGGTATCAGAATTGTACCATTTGATTTCGATTTCCATTCATTCTCGCTCAATGCAGGATTAGCACATCGGTAGTGCATTGGCTTCCCAAGCCAAGGAGGAGGGTTCGACTCCCTTATCCTGCTCCAAAGGTCCGGACAGCAGAGCCGGACTTTTTCATATCCGAAATGCCGAAAAAAGAAAAAATCCAGCAGATGTTCGACGGGATCGCTCCCGACTACGACCGCCTCAACCACCTGATGTCCCTCGGTGTGGACCGGAGCTGGCGCCGCCGTGCGCTCCGGGAAATCGTCCGTCCCGGCGAGACCCCGTCCGTCCTGGACATCGCCTGCGGGACCGGCGACTTCAGCCTTGCCGTCGCCCGCCGGCTGCCGCCGGAAGGGCGGGTCACCGGGCTCGACCTTTCCGAAGGAATGCTGGCCGTGATGCGGGAAAAAGTAGAGAAAGCCGGCCTGCAGGAACGGATTTCCTGCCTGCAGGGAGACTGCGAGAAGATGCCTTTCGAAGACGGCGGTTTCGACGTGGTCACCATCGCTTTCGGCATCCGCAATTTCGAACACCGCGAAGCGGCACTCGGGGAGATCCTCCGCGTCCTGCGCCCCGGCGGGCGGCTCGTCATCCTTGAACTTTCCGTTCCGGAGAACAAAGTGCTCCGCTGGTGCTACAACCTCTATTTCATGCATTTCGTGCCCTGGCTCGGCGGACTGGTCTCCGGCGACAAGGCGGCCTACCGTTACCTGCCGGCATCGGTACAAAAGTTTCCCGGCCGCCGGGAATGGACGGCCACGATGGTGCGTTGCGGCTACACCGCCGTACGCCACCGGGCATTCACCTTCGGCCTCTGCCGGATGTATGTCGGAGAGAAGAAAACCGCCTAGAGGACGGCGGTCATATACCCGATACCGCTGAGGAGCGCTAACAGGAACGTACTCTTCACGAGCAGCGGGAGCATCGGGTCCAGGGCCCTGTCTTTCAGCGTCCACACCCCTTTCAGGTGCCGGGCATATCCGGGCAGCGTGAGGAGGTAGATGAATTTCCATCCGCAGGCCGGCGCCGTCAGCATGAACACCGTCATCAGCACCCAGCCCGACACGACCAGGACCGTCTGATAGATCCGCGCCCGTTTCTCCCCCATCCTGAGGGCCACGGTCACGCGGGTGGCGGCATCCGACTTCATGTCACGGATGTTGTTGACATTGAGCACCGCCACGCTGAAACAGCCGATGGAGGCGGCCGGCAGCAGAACAGGCCAGGCCCACTCCAGACAGGTCAGGAAATAGCCCCCGCAAACGGTTGCCAGCCCGAAGAAGATAAACACGAACAGATCTCCGAGGCCGCGGTAGCCATAAGGATTCTTGCCGAGCGTATAGTGCATCGCCGCCCAGACGGCGGCGGCGCCCAGGACGAGGAAAGCGGCCGGAAGCGGTGCCAGAAGCGTCCCGAAGGCGCTCCACACCATCCCGAGCCCCAGCAGGCAGGATAGAACGGCGAAACAGGTGATCAGGCGTTTCATGTCCCGGACCGTCATGACGCCGTCCTGCAAAGAATAGTGGATACCCTGCCGGTCGGAGCGGTCCGTCCCGTGCAGGGTATCCCCCAGTTCGTTCGATAAGTTGGAAAGGATCTGCAGGCAGACCGTGGTCAATGCCAGCAGAAGGACGGTCACAAAGCTGAAGTCATGCTCCGCGGCGGCCAGCAGCACGCCCAGGACGATCCCGGCAAGCGAGAGCGGCAGCGTGCGCAGCCGCAGCGAACGCAGACAAGCTCCGGCATCCATGTTAATAACCGAAAATTTCCTCGAGGCTCACGGTCCGCACCGGACCGAGGGTGGACAGGAACCTGGTATCCAGGTCGTCGATATCGCCGAGGATCGCATAGGTGTAGTGACGGTCCTTCGCCCATTTCTGCTGGGTGGCCACCACATCGGCGAGCGTCATCGACTGCACCTTCTCGAAGACCGCCTTGTCCATGGGTTCGGAAAGGCCGAGGTCGCGGCAGGCAATATAGTCACGGAGCACGTTCACACCGGTCACGCGCTGCGTACGCAAACGGCTGACCAAGGCGTCCTTGGCTACGGAGAAGGCAGCCTCAGACTCCGGCATATCATTGATGATCTGTGCGAAAGCCTCGATTGCCTGGCGCATCTTGTCATTCTGCGTGGCGATGAAAGCCG
Organism: Bacteroidales bacterium; assembly: GCA_024681565.1. Classification (GTDB taxonomy): domain Bacteria; phylum Bacteroidota; class Bacteroidia; order Bacteroidales; family UBA932; genus Cryptobacteroides. The sequence continues at coordinate 2,640 of JAILAO010000005.1, read as the reverse complement.
AGTAGGAATAGCTGTCATCCGCATAGCCCGGTTCCGTCAGGCGCGCCCAGGCGCTGTAGGCCAGACCGCGCGCTTCACGCATCTCCTGGAAGACGATCGTATTCATGCCGCCGCCGAAATACTCGTTGTAGAGGGCGAGGTCAGCCGCATTGGCGGCATCGAAACGCTCGCCACGGTTGGAATACTGGATATAGTAGATCTGTGCCGCATCATACTGGGCCATCACCACCTCGTCGGACGGCGTTGTCTGCAGGAACGGATGCTGCTCGGGTTCCAGTTTGGCGCCTTCCGCCACATAATGGACGCCGCCGAGGGCTTCCTTGACCTGCGCCTCGGACATCGGACCATAGTAGAGGATCTCGTGACCCTGGTCGAAAACGTCACGCACCTTGGCCAGCAGTTCCTCGGAGGTCAGGGCCATCAGGGCCTGGTCGGAGAGCGCCGAAGCGCGGATAAACTCCGGACCGTAGTTGACATAGCGGGTAAGTGCGGAATAGCAGCTGCGCTGCGACTTCTTCGCATCGGCGCGGCTCTTGAGCAGGTCGGCCTTGAGGTTGGCCAGCACCGCCTCGTCCGGAACGGCGTTCTTCACCAGCTCTTCCACGATGCCGACCGCTTCGGCCATATTCTCGCTCAGGCCGCTGAGGCGGAGCGAACTCTGCGTCGTGCCGGCGCCGGCACTGAAACTGCAGGCCAGGCCATACATCCGGGAGGCGATCTCGCCGACGCTCATCTCCGGCGTGCCGAGATAACTGAGGTAGTCGAGCGCAAGCGAAAGGGCGGGGTCCTGCTGCGAACCGCGGTTGTAGACAAAATTCAGGGAGAAGATATCGTTGAGGTCATTGTGCTTGTAAAGCAGTTCCGCACCCGGGGCGAACGTCAGCTTGGACATGTCTTTGCTGAAGTCCACGAACACCGGCTCGATGGGCTTGACAGGCGTGTTCTGGATTTCCGTCAAGAAAGCGCTCGTCTTGTCGCGGTTGGTAACGATCGGCGTAATCTTGGGCGCGGAGATCTTCTGGACATTCTTGTCTTCACCCTGGCGCTTGTAGACCACGGCATAAGCGTTTTCTCCCAGATACTCGTTCGCAAAGGAGATGACATCCTCCTTGGTCACGGCAGCGAGACGGTCGAGGTCATGACAGGCGTCCTTCCAGGGAATTCCGTTGATGAAGGCATCCACATAGCTCTGGGCCCGGGCGCTGTTGCTCTCCAGCTGGTGCATCTTGTCCAGTTTGAGGTTGTTGACCGTCGCCTCCAGGACGGACGCATCGAAGTCGCCGCTGCGAAGCTTGGCCACTTCGGTCAGGATGAGGTCGCGGACCTCTTCCAGCGTCTGGCCCTGTTTGGGGCTGCCCAGGGCGATGAACTGACCGTAATCAGGCTGCGACTGATATCCGCCATACACGAAAAGGGCTTTCTGCTGCTGGTTCACATCGAGGTCCATCAGACCGGCCGATCCATTGTACAGGACGGCACCGGCAATCTCCGCAACCGCGGAGGTCTTGAGATCGGCAGCACCGGGCAGACGCCAGCCCAGGGCGATATTCTCCGCCTCCAGGCCATAAACCTCGCGCACGATGGGCGACGTGACCGGAGCCTCGGGCTCGAACTGCAGGGTCGGGATGGAAGGATTCGGCTCCCAGTCGCCGAAGTACTTCTCGATGGCGGCCACCATCTCGTCCGGGTCGAAATCACCGGACACGCACACGGCGATATTGTTGGGGACGTAATAGACGTCATGATATTTCTTGACGTTGGTGATGGAAGGATTCTTGAGGTGCTCCTGGCTGCCCAGGGTGGTCTGCTGCCCATACGGATGATGCGGGAAGAGGGACTGGTCAAGGGCTTCCCACAGCTTGCGGCTGTCCTGGGTAAGGGACATGTTCTTTTCCTCATAGATGGTCTCCAGTTCCGTATGGAAACCGCGGATCACGCCATGACGGAAACGGTCCGCCTGGATCCGGGCCCAATTGTCGATCTGGTTGGAGGGGATATCCTCGGTATAGACCGTCTCATCAGCGGAAGTCCAGGCATTGGTCCCGTCGGCGCCGATGATGGCCATCAGTTTATCATACTCATTGGGGATCGCCAGCTTGGAGGCCTCGTAGCTCACCGAATCGATCCGGTGGTAGATGGCCTGGCGCTCCGCCTCGTCCTCAGTCACGCGGTACACCTCGAACAAACGCTCGATCTCATCCAGCATCGGCTTCTCGGCAGCATAATCCACCGTTCCGAAACTCTCCGTACCCTTGAACATCAGATGCTCGAAATAATGGGCAAGACCGGTCGTCTCCGAAGGGTCGTTCTTGCTGCCGACCTTGACGGCCATGTAAGTTTGGATACGGGGTTGCTCCTTGTTGACCGACATGAAAATTTTCATACCGTTGTCCAAAGTGTAGATTTTTGTCTGCAGGGCATCTCCGGGAACGGTCTCGTAGCGGTTGCAGGCGTTGAAAGCGAGCAGCAGAACAGCTGCGGTCGCAAACCATAAAAAATTCTTTTTCATATAAATGCGTAATTTGCTAACCAACGGGGACAAAAATACTAAAAATTCAGACTAAAACTTGCATTTATCCGAAAAACTCTCTACTTTAGCATCGAAGTTTTTCATAGTTTAAGTTTAGGTTAAGTAACGGG
>JAILAO010000001.1 GCA_024681565.1 Bacteroidales bacterium | reverse complement strand
TACGCTCAGCGAACTGCTGAAAGCCCAGGCGGACCTCCGTAACAGCCGTTGCCGAATATATCGCTTTGCTGGAATCCTGACGCCCGATCCCGGGCATCAATCCGACAGGGCTTTGAATCCCAGGTGGAGGGCGCCGATCAGATCCCGGCTGTCATAGGCCTCGGTGGTGCAGCGCTCCGTCAGGGCATCTCCGGCACAGCCGTGGATCCAGACGGCAAGTGCGGCCGCATCGACGGCAGGGTATCCGCGGGCGAGCAACCCGCCGGTCAGTCCGGTCAGCACATCTCCGCTTCCGCCTTTGGCCATACCCGGATTGCCGGTCGTGTTGGTATATTTCCGGCCGTCCGGGCAATATACTTCCGTATGGAATCCCTTGACAACTACCACGCTGCCGGTTCTCCGGCAGAGAGAAAAGACCGCCTCTTCTTTTTCCTGCCCCGTCTCGAAAGAAACGAGCCGACGCAATTCACCCAGGTGGGGCGTCAGCACCGACCCGGCCGGGATGCAATCCTGCAGACCGGGCCGCAGGGCCAGGATATTGAGTGCATCGGCATCCAGTACCATAGGTATTTCCCGCTCCTTCGCCTGCATCAGGAGCTTGGCGAGGGCGCCGGCGGTCTGGGGCGCTTTTCCCAGTCCGGGACCGACGGCAATGGCGTTGAAACGGTCCAGCCCCTCCGGAACCAGGCTGAATACGCTGTCCGGATCCTCGGACAGCATTGCGGAAGGGAAATTGACAACGGCAGCCTGCACGGCATAGGCGCAGGAATGCAGGGTCACGAGCCCGCAGCCGGATTTGAGCGCTGCTCCCGTGGAAAGCACGGCAGCGCCGGGCATGGCCTGACTGCCGCAAACCAGCAGCAGATGCCCGTAATTCCCTTTGTGGCTTTCGTCAGCGCGACGCATCAGGCGCGGTCGGAGGTATGCGGGATCGATGGTCATGGTCAGGGCTGGCAGGCGGTAATGTGGAAGCAATGCTCCTTGCGTTCGTATTTGACCAGCACGCGTCCCGCATTTTTCTCATCCCGAAGGACTTCTCCGAGGACTTTGGTCAGTTCGTACGGCTGCATGAATTCGTCAGTCTCCTCGTCCCGCCAGTAGCGGGTATAGGTAATGTCGAAGGTGGTTCCGTAGCAATGGGCTGAATTGTTGCTGGCATTCGGGTTGCCGCTTTTGCGCAAGCGCGTTACATCCTCTTCGGTCCGCAGGACAGAGGATACGATCAGTTTGTAGATCGGGAACTGTTTGCGGGCGAGCGAGTCGTGGAAGGCCTTGGCGATGTGGTTCAGTTCGCGGGCGGCACCGGCGGTCAGATACGGGACCGAGTAGCGCAGTTCATCCACCACAAGAAAATCGGAGTCCTCGATCTTGACGAGCCGGCCCGGGTCGATATCATCCCGCTTTTCAGGGATTTTCTTGAGTCCGACCGCCTTGGCCTTCTCGAGATGCGTCTCGTTGATGTCACTGAAAACTTTGCCGTAGGACATGAGTTTGGTGTAGTAGATGATCTCGCGGGCCTCGGACGCACCGGTCCCGTCCACGTCGTCTTCCAGGATCACTTCCTCTTCCTGGCTCTCCCCTTTCTCCGCTTCTTCCTCTTCGAGGATCTGTTCGACAAGTTCGGAGCCGGTGTCCTTCACCTTTTCCTTTTTATCTTTCCGGCTGCAACCTCCACCCACCAAAAGTCCAAGGAGGAATCCCAGGACAAATGGTGCGAGGAGTATCAGCAGCGCTTTCTGTTTCTTATTCATATTTCAGGACTGGCTGCCGGGCTGCTGTCGTCTCGTCCGGCCTTCCGATCGGCGTATGGTGCGGAGCCGCATGCAGCATCTCCGGATCGGTCTTGGCTTCCACGGCAATCTTGCGCATCACGGCGATGAACGCATCCAGTGTCTCCAGAGATTCCGTCTCCGTAGGCTCGATCATGATGGCCTGGTGGAAGAGCAGCGGGAAGTAGATCGTCGGGGCATGGAAACCGTAATCGAGCAGGCGCTTGGCGACATCGAGCGTCGTCACGCCGTTCGGCTCCAGCAGGCCGTCGAAGACGAACTCGTGCTTGCATACCGTCGGAATGGGCAGCTTGTAGCAACCCTTGAGAGATTCTTTGATATAATTGGCACCCAGGGTGGCCAGTTTGCCGGCCATCTTGATGTTCTCCCGGCCCAGCATCAGAATATAGGCATAAGCCCGCAGGATGACGCCAAAATTGCCGTGGAAACCGCTGGTATGCGGGATATGCAGGAACGGGACGACCTTGCCGGACACGCCGACCGGGCCGCTGCCGGGACCGCCTCCGCCATGGGGCGTGGAGAAGGTCTTGTGCAGGTTCAGGTGCATGATGTCGAATCCCATATCGCCCGGGCGTACGACACCGAGCAGCGGATTCATATTGGCTCCGTCATAGTAGAGCAGGCCGCCGCAGTCGTGGACGAGCCGGGCGATTTCGCGGATGTCGCGTTCGAACAGACCCAGGGTGTTGGGATTGGTCAGCATGATGCCTGCGACGTCCGGACCGAGGAGCGGCTTGAGCGCTTCCACGTCCACGAGCCCGTCCTCTTTGGATTTCACGACCACGATATCCAGGCCGCAGACCGCAGCGGAAGCCGGGTTGGTGCCATGGGCGCTGTCCGGCACGATAACCTTGGTCCGGCCAAGATCGCCGCGGCTCATGTGGTATTCGCGCATCAGCATCAGGCCGGTAAGTTCACCGTGGGCACCGGCACAGGGCAGGAAGGTGAAATGCTGCATTCCCGTGATGGCGGCGAGCGCCTTGTCCATTCCGGCATAGACCTCGAGCGCACCCTTGACCGTATGCTCCGGCTGAAGCGGGTGCAGGCCCGCAAAGGCCGGCATGTTGGCGATCTCTTCGTTGATCTTGGGATTGTATTTCATCGTACAGGAGCCGAGTGGATAGAATCCCGTATCGACGCCGAAATTCATCTGGCTGAGATTGGTGTAGTGGCGCACCACATCCACTTCGCTGACTTCAGGCAGTTCCGGGGCCTGTTCACGCCACAGGATGCCCTTGGGCAGCTGCTGGGCGGTCTCGGGCAGTGAATAACCGATTCTACCGGGTTTGGAGAGTTCGAAAATGAGTTTGTCGTAGTATTTCATATCGCGGCCCTCCTAGATTGATTTAACGATTCCAACGATCGCGTCCAGCTCCTCGCGCGTATGCTTCTCGGTGACACAGAAGGTCACGAAGCCCTCTTCGGTCTGGAGGCCGGCGAAATAACCGGCGTCCAGCAGTGCCTGCTGGAGTTTTTCCACATCGCAGAGCGGTTTGAGACAGAATTCTTTGAGGAATTCTCCGTCAAAGAAACGCTCGAACTTGCCCGTGGCGAGCAGGGCGTCGTGCAGGTAGTGGGAACCCTCGTAACAAAGGGCGTTGAGTTTGCGCATCCCCTCGGGGCCCATCAGGGACAGGTAGACCGTGCACCAGAGCGCCATGAGCGACTCGTTGGAACAGATGTTCGAGGTTGCCTTCTCCCGGCGGATGTGCTGCTCGCGAGCCTGCAATGTAAGGACATAGCAGCGTCTGCCGGCAGCGTCCGTCGTCTGGCCGACAATGCGGCCGGGCAATTTGCGCATCAGGGCCGAAGTACAGGCCATGAAGCCGACATAAGGTCCGCCGAAACAAAGCGGAATGCCGAGACTCTGCCCGTCACCGACGGCGATATCCGCACCCCATTCGGCCGGACTCTTGACGACGGCCAGGGCGGATGGATCGCAATACTCGACCAGAAGGGCACCGGCCCCATGTACCAGATCTGCCAGGCCGAGATGGCTTTCGATAATACCGAAACGGTTGATGGACGGGACGATGACACCGGCCAGGTCAAGAACACCTTCAGCAACCTCCTCGGCTACTTTATCCGTAACGACGACGTTGATGCCGGCGTACTTCGCATACGTCTTGATAGTGTCGATCACATGCGGCAGGAGTCGCGCGGAGACGATGACCGAATTGCGTTTCTTGGTGCTGGCGACGCACATCCGCATGGCTTCTGCGGCGGCCGTGGGACCGTCATACATCGAAGCATTGGAACAGTCCAGGCCGGTCAGCCGGCAGATCATCGTCTGCCATTCGAAGATATATCGCAGCGTACCCTGCGAGATTTCGCACTGGTACGGTGTGTATGCGGTAAGGAATTCGCTGCGGGACGTGATATAAGGAATCACCGACGGCGTGTAATGGTCGTAGGCGCCCTGTCCGACGAATACCTTGAGTTTGGCGTTTTTGGCGGCCAGGCCCTCGAAAAAGTCATGGACCTGCTGTTCGCTCATGGCGGACGGCAGGTCGTACTCCCCCTTATAGATGAAATCCGCGGGGACATCGGAATACAGGTCCTCGAGGGACCCGACACCGATCCTTTCGAGCATTACGCGGATATCTTCCCCGGTCTGGGGAAAATAGCTGAATGCCCCCATGGTTTTATTCTGCGATTTTGGTGTAAGCGGCTGCGTTCAGAAGATTGTCGAGTTCAGCCTTGTCCGACATCTCGACCTTGATGATCCAGGCTTCGTAGGCATCCTCGTTGATCAGTTCAGGTTTATCTTCGAGTTCGTCGTTGCGGGCGATGACCTTGCCGGACACGGGGGCGACCAGCTCGCTGGAGGTCTTGACACTTTCCAGGGCACCGAAGTCATCTCCGGCCGAGACCTCATCGTCCAGGTCAGGCATATCGACATACGTGATGTCCCCCATCTCGCTCTGCGCGAAATCAGAGACGCCGATGATGGCCACATTGCCATCGACTTTGACCCATTCGTGGGACTCGCTATAGAGGAGTCCTTCTGCAATCTTACTCATAATAAATTGGTTATCGTTAGTGAATTATTTTTTGTATTTCGTCTGATAAAAACGTTTCCTGACTACGGTGCCGGGGAAGGTACGTTTGCGGATGCGAACCAGGAGCGGAGTGCCGAGGGCGGCATACGCGCTGTCCACGAGCGCAAAACAAAGGCTCTTCTCGAGGCTGATGGAGTGGTAGCCGGTGGTGACGACACCGACCTGGCGGCCGTCTTCCAGCTCAACCGGATAACCGGCGCGGGGAACGGCCTTGTCCGTGAGTTCGATTCCGACGAGCTTGCGGGAAACACCGTCCGCCTTCTGGGCGGCCAGGGCGTCCCGGCCGATGAAACCGGGCTTGTCCAGTTTGCAGAACATCCCCAGACCGGCCATGACCGGAGAAATCTCGGCGGTCAGTTCATCTCCATAAAGCGGCAGGCCCGCCTCGAAGCGCAGGGTATCACGGCAGCCGAGTCCGCAGGGCTTGATCCCGGCGGCCATCAGCGCACGCCAATAGGCACGCGTCTGATCCGGCGTCGCATAAATCTCGAAACCGTCCTCCCCGGTGTAGCCGGTACGACTGACGATTACACGCCGGCCATCCCGGACACAGTCGCAGAAAGTATAGAAGTTGAGCCGGACCGCTTCAGGCAGTCCAAGCACCTCGCTGACAGCCTTCTCCGCTTCAGGGCCCTGGACGGCGATCTGCCCCCAGGCTTCCGACTGATTGTCGACAGTGACCTTGAAATCCGCAGCCTGCTCCATCATCCAGGTGTAGTCTTTTTCGATGTTGGATGCGTTGACGACCAGCAGGTAATGCTGTTCCTCCCTTTCTTTATACACAAGCAGGTCATCCACCGTGCCGCCGTCGGGATAGAGCATCATCCCGTACAGGATGCTTCCGGCCGCCATATCGCGGATATCATTGGTGAAGATATGGTTGATGAAGACTTCGGCGTCCGGACCGGAGATGAAGATTTCGCCCATATGCGAAACATCGAAGACACCGGCTGCATGGCGCACCGCATTGTGTTCATCGATGATGCCGGAGTACTGGATTGGCATATCATAACCGGCAAAAGGGCTCATCTTGGCACCGAGCTCAACGTGGAGGTCGTGCAGACAAGTCTGCTTCAAAAGATTTTCCATAAAAACTATTTGAGGATTTCGAGATCTTTTTTGAGAATCATCTTCGGATCCATCATCGCCACTTTCTGGAACAGGCGCACCTGATTGCCGAGGGACAGATAGACCTTGTCCTCGTGTTTGCCTTTGCGCCACCATTTATAAAAACCGACGGGATCGTTCTCGAAAGGAATCTTCGCCAGGATGCCGGAACTGTAGCCGGGATAATCGATGACCAGACGGAGACCCATGAATTTCTTGAAATAATCGGGATCCGCCCTTCTGAGCTTGCTGACCAGCGGATTGAGAACTTCGATCGTGTCCACCTGAAGGATCTTGTCCCGGACAATCATCTTGTGGATGCGCACCGGATCGAAGTTGAGCCACGCACCAAGCCGTAGGGTCTTGGGGCCCTCATCCGTATCCAGCGTAAGCTCATCCATGGAGAAGTAAACCTTCTCAGAATCCAATGGGAACAGTCCTTCCAGGGGCATGCTTAAATTACACAATCGAGTTTTTATTCCACAAAACTATGAAATATTTTCGATTTTTCCTAAATTTACAAGACAAATGGAACGGATAAATGTCGATTTCTCGGGCCTGCAAGGCACAAATTGTTATTGTTCGGCCGAAAGCGCGGAGCGAATCCGCCGTTCCGTTTCAACGCTTCCGCTGACGGCTTTTCATCTCATCGGGACCGGAGATTACCATTATCAGACCTTGTTCTGGCTCGAACGGATCCGGGAGCCATTCTCCCTGGTCCTCTTCGACCATCACCCCGACGATCAGGCCGGAGCCTTCGGGACGGACCTGATCAGTTGTGGCGGATGGGTGGCAGATGCCCGTCGGCTTCCCCTGCTGCAATCCGACCTTTGGATCCGGGACGCGGCGGACTTCCCTGCCCTGGAATGTCTGCCGGACCTGCCTGT
>JAILAO010000160.1 GCA_024681565.1 Bacteroidales bacterium | reverse complement strand
CCCACTTCGTAGAGATCATACAGACGTGATGCAGAGAGTTCTTCGAGCGCTACATTGTCTTCTGCGATCTTCAGTGCGCCCCAACTCGTGCGCAGTTTTTCCCACAGGGCATTGGACTTCAGATCCATCGGATCTTTCTGGCAGGCCTGGACCAGGCAGATTCCCGCCAGGGCTGCAGCAGCATAAATTAAATACTTTTTCGTGTCTTCAATACTGTTTCACTTGTTTAATCACAATTTTTATGCTACATTTGTTTCATATCAATCAGATGTAACAAAGCAGAAACAGAATGTATCATATTAAACAAGACAGGCGGTCTTTGACTTCCGCACACATGATTGTAGACGGTCTGCGCGACTGTCTTTCTGACAAAAGTTTCCCTGACATCGGCATCAGTGAGATCTGCTCGCATGCCGAGGTCAGCCGAAGCACCTTTTACAGGCTGTTCGATACGCCGGTCGATGTATTGCAGTATCTGGTGGATACCCTGGTCCAGGAAGCCTCGGAAAGGATTGCCTCTGACAGGACTGACAGCGGGGCGGAGTATATCCGTTTCTATCTGGACTTTATCGACGCGAACCTCCCGTTGGTTGAAACCATCATCCTGTCCGGACGCATCGACATCCTGTCCCGCGCCCTCAATGAGCACTCCTCGACCCTGATTCCGTCCGAGCTGATGGACAGTTTCTCTGAAAACGAACTGGATTACCTCCGGGCCTTCTCTTCGTCAGCGGCCGTTTCCCTGTACCGGGTGAATCTGCAGCATGGCAGGGCCGAGTCATCCAAGGAACTGTGGGAGATCTTCAAGAAACTCATCAAGTTGCTTTATGAGAATATCCGGTAGATATGTATATTTGTATAAAAGATGATTGCCATGAACACCAAGAAGATGCTTTTGCTCGCGGCAGCCTTGCTGACCGCGGGAACCGTTTGCCTGGCGCAGACAGAACAGTCCCAGGTCATTGAAAACGGCGGGACGGGGCCGTACAAATCCGTCGCCATCGGCGACAAGAGTCTCCCTACGCACATGATCTACCGGCCGCAGGACCTCAAGGCCTATGTCGAGAAAAACGGCAGGATCCCGGTGCTCCTCTATGCCAACGGGGCCTGTGCCAACAACAGCCTCGAGATTAGCCGCCTGCTCAGCGAAGTAGCTTCTTATGGTTATTTCATCCTGGCCATCGGCCCCTATGACACGCTGTCGGATGAGCGATTCTATGCCCAGTGGAGAGGGGTCATGCGGGGCGGATACCCCGAGACCAAGCGGGAAGCCATCATGGGCAACGGAGAACGGCTGACGCCCTACACGGAAGCTGAACGCGCCGCGCTGGCCGCAGAGCGCGAAGCGGCCCGGAAAGCCGCTGCCGAAGCTGCCAGGAAGAACAGGAACAAAAAGAACACGGCCGTTCCGGCACCTTTCCGCACCTATGCCCGGCAGCTCCTCGAGGCTCTCGACTGGATTACCGACCAAAACGGGAACGACCAGAGCGAATACTATCACCTGATCGACCTGGAAAAGGTGGCCGCCATGGGCCAGTCCTGCGGTGGCGCCCAGGTGCTTGCCGTTGCGCATGACCCGCGGATCAAGACCTGCCTGATCTTCAACTCCGGCATGGGGGAGATGGAAATGAGCGGGGCATCCAAGAAATCCCTGGCCAACCTCCATACGCCGATGCTGTATCTCAACGGCGGCACGGCCGATATCGCGTTCAACAATGCGAACGGCGACTACGGCCGGATCATGGACAACATTCCCGTCGTCAAGATTTCCACCCTGGACGGACATCACGGGACCTATTATGAAAAGAATGCCGGCAAGTATGCCGTCGCGGCCCGCATGTGGCTGAACTGGCAGCTCAAAGGCGAGGTGTCAGACGCGGCCCTCTTCATGAACGAGGACTACGAGAAGAGCTTCTATCCCGACTGGACGTTTGAACGCAAAAACTGGTAAAGCGAAGCTATTCTGATACTTCCACGACGGTCAGCACACCGTCGGCGACCTTGAATCTGACATTGCGGCCTTCGAACAGGAGGCCGTAAATGCGTTCCGGGTCATCCTGGTACTGCGGCCGGGGGTCCTGGGCGAGGATCTCGAACAGGCCGTCGATGTTTTCAGGGCTGAAGCAGGGGAAAAACTCCCGCGGGAGAACCACCCGGAGCGGTTTCCATTCGTGGCCGTCCACGAATCCGCTGCGCACGCCGGGATGGCTGTCGGCATAAGCCACATAGGGTTTGATGTCATAAATCGGCGTTCCGTCTGCCAGGTCTGCGCCCAAAACACTGATCTGCCCGTCCCGGGCATCGACCGACTCGATACGGACCGAGCTCAGCCCCAGGCGGTTGGGACGGAACGGGGAACGGGAAGCAAAGACGCCGACCCGCTCGTTTCCGCCCAAACGCGGAGGGCGGACGGTCAGGTTGTCCGCTTCGGTGTCCGGGTTGAGATGAAACTCCCAGATCAGCCAGAGATAGTCAAAAGATTCAAGGCCGCGTACAGCCTCTGCGGAACGGTAATCCGGCTCAAGCACGATGGTGCCGCGGAGGGATTCCGCCAGACCGGCCTGGCGGGGCAGGCCGAATTTCTCCAGCACGGGGGCACGGAAGAAAGCAACAGGTTTGATTTCCATATCAGATTAGTGGTTAAGTAAGGTCGTATCTGCCGGAGCGTTGCCGTTCAATTCGGACAGCAGACGTTCATAAAGTGCATTGAATGTTTCCAGGTATTTCGCATCCAGCGGTTCCGAGGCGGGGGAGTTGAGCGACAGGGGATCGATGGCCCGGCCGTTCTGGAACACGCGGAAATCCAGGTGCGGTCCGGTTGCCGTGCCGGTGGCGCCGACGTAACCGATCAACTGGCCCTGGGAGACCCGGGAGCCCGTCTTGAGGCCCGGGGCGAATTTGGACAGATGCATGTAGCTGGTCTCATAACCCTGGGCGTGTTTGAGGCGGATGCGGTTGCCGCCGCCACCG
>JAILAO010000144.1 GCA_024681565.1 Bacteroidales bacterium | reverse complement strand
TGACCCTGTGTTCCTACAACCTGCAGATCATCCAGGTCGGCCACAACACCAAGATGCAGGCTCTGGCCTTCCTGCCCTGGGTCCTGGCGGCCCTGATATATACCTACAACCAGGTCAAAAAGAAAGAGAACTGGCTGCCGGCCACGGTCCTGGGCGCCGCCGGCTTCGGCCTTTTCCTGAGTTTCCAGGTCAAGGCCAACCACCCCCAGATTACCTATTACCTGGCGCTGCTGATTCTGATCTACGTCATCGTCCTGGTCGTCTCGATGCTGAAGGACAAGGTGCAGAAGCCCGCCTGGGGCCGCTTCTTTGCGGCTTCCGGCCTGCTGCTCGTCCTGGGCGTTGCGGGCATCGCCACCAATGCCGTCAAACTCCTCCCCACGATGGAATACACACCGTACTCCATGCGTGGCGGCAGCACGCAGGCGGCCGAGGGGGGAGAAGGGTCCAAAGGCCTCGACCTCGACTACGCCACGGCCTGGTCCTATGGCTGGGAGGAACTGCCCAACCTGCTGATTCCCAATTTCAACGGCGGTTCGTCCGCCGGTGCGGTCAACCCCCGGCACTCCGAGACCTACGATCTGCTCAAACAGGCGGGCCAGCCGAATCTGAAGGAGGTTTCCAAGAGCCTCCCGCTCTACTGGGGGCCGCAGCCCTTCACGGCCGGCCCGATGTATATGGGCGCCGTGACGATCTTCTTGTTCGTCCTGGGCCTGTTTGCTTTCAAGGGCAAAGAAAAGTGGTGGATCGTGGCGGGCACGGTGCTCGCCGTGCTGCTCGCCCTGGGCAGTCATTTCATGGCGTTTACGAAGTTCTTCTACCAGGTCGCGCCGCTCTACAACAAGTTCCGTACGGTTTCGATGGCCCTCGTGGTGCTCCAGTTCACCTTGCCGATGCTGGGCTTCCTGGTGCTGGACCGCATCATGAAACAGCCGGAGTCGGCGAAACTCTTCCGCGAAAAAGGCTGGATCGCAGCCGCCGTCACCGGGGGATTCTGCCTGCTCTGTACCTTGATTCCCGGCCTTGCTGGAACCTTCACCGGCGCGGTTGACAACGGCCAGCCGGACGTGCTGGTGGACGCCCTCGTCGCCGACCGTCGCCATCTGCTGGTGGTGGATGCCCTGCGTTCGCTGCTGCTGATCGGCGGGGCGTTTGCGCTGCTGTGGTGGGGAACTTCCGTTCCGAAAGACGCGCAGAAGACCTTCGCCACGCAACCGGAAATGGGCCGTGGACGCCGCCTGACGGCGTCGGTGCTCATTGCGGTGCTGGTTCTGTTCGACCTAGGGACGGTCGGCAAGCGCTATCTGGATGCCGAGGACTTTGTCTCCCCGCGTTCCTTCCAGAGCCAGTTCAACAAGCGTCCCGTGGATGAAATGATCCTCTCGGACACGGATCCTTCCTTCCGGGTGCTCGACCTGACGGTGAACGTCTTCAACGACTCGCACCCGTCCTATTGGCACAAGAACATCGGCGGGTATTCCCCTGCCAAGCTCCAGCGCTACCAGGAGTTCATCGAGAGCACGCTGACCGGCGAGATCAACCAGATTTACAAAGCCATCGGCGGCGCCAAGACCCTTGAAGAAGCGGAGGCGGCCCTGCCGGACCTCCCGGGCCTCGCGCAGATGAACTGCCGTTACATCATCCTGGACGGGGAGATGCCGCCGCTGCGCTATCCGTATGCGAAGGGCAATGCCTGGTTTGCGGCGGAGGAAGGAGATGCTGCCGTCAGGCTGGTTTCCTATGCTCCCAACGAACTGCGGTACGCGTATTCCTGTCCGGAAGCGGCGCGGATGGTCTTCAGTGAAGTCTATTATCCCGTGGGCTGGAAACTGACGGTAGAGGAAACCGGAGAGGAACTCCCGATCGAGCTCGAAGGCTCGTTGCTGCGCGCTGCGCAGGTGCCGGCGGGCGAGCATACGCTGGTGATGCGCTTCGATCCGCCATCCTACCGGCAGGGAGAAGCCATCTCCCGGGCCAGTTCCATCCTGCTGATCCTCGCCGCGCTCGGTGCCGTCCTCGGCGCCGCCCTTCCGGCCCTTCGCCGCCGGAAGCCTTGAGGTATATCTCTCTTTCCGGGGTGTCGCAGACGGTCCAAGGACTGGACCTTCTGCGACAATTTGAAGAACCCAATCCGACGACAGGCAGTTTTTTGACTGCTGTGCCGTTATAGAACAAAAAAAGTATATGCGACGGAAATTATTCCTTCTGCCCCTCATGATCGTCCTGACGTTGGCCGGGGTGTCCTGCAGCAAAGACACGCTGACTATCGGCGAAGGCGTGTACGGGACCGTGATCGAACGCTATGGAGACTGGATGCCCGGAGCGGTTTCCCGGGATCGCGGAGAACGTCCCGTCAAGCGGGAGGTGTATGTCTATGCAAAGACGACCATTCAGGATCTGCTGGAAGTGAATGAATACGGACCTTATGTCGCTCCGGACAGGATGCCGGTCCAGCTGATGGCGAAAACCACTTCCTCCCGGCAGGGTTTCTACCAGATTCAGCTCCCGGCGGGCGAGTATTCCATCTTTATTCTGGACCAGGGCAAGCTCCAGATTAACTGGGGCGACG
>JAILAO010000143.1 GCA_024681565.1 Bacteroidales bacterium | reverse complement strand
CCAGGCCATCTTCGACGTTACGGGCGGCACCGAACGGATGGAGGCCGTGGAACAGGCTTCCCGCAAAAAGGCGGAAGAGATGGGGATGGACTTTGACGAATACACGAAATACACCTACGAGCACTGCTCCGTCGGTCACTTCAACAACGAATAGATGATCTAGCAAGGCAAACAGAAGATCTGGGCGGACTACCAGAAAGAGATTCCGGACAACCATTGGTTCTACGTCCGGAGCTGCATCCGGCAGAATTTCTTCCCGGCATCGGAGAAATATTTCCTCACGATCTGCCGCGATATGCTGGGCCGGGATATCTACGAGTCCGAGCACCACACCACCTGCGCCGGGATCGCCTACCACTGCGACACCCTCCCGCAGGAGACGGCGATGACCGTCGTCGCAAGGCAGTTCGCACTGATGACCGAGGCCGGCTACGACAACCTCGTAACCTCCTGCATCACCTCTTTCGGCAACTACACCGAAATCCTGGAGACCTGGCGCCTGTTCCCCGAACTGGAAGCCAAGATCCGGGAGAACCTCTGGAAGGCCTGCCGCCGCGAATTCGAAAAACCCAAATATGTCGCCCACGCCAGCGATCTGATGTACAAGCTGCGCGGCGAAATCGCCGAACACGCCCAGTACCAGCTGGTTTCGCGCTCCACCGGGGAGCCTCTCCGGGTCGTGGAGCACATCGGCTGCCATTATTCCAAGATGTTCCCGCACAAGGGTGTCGGCGGAGCCGAATACCCCTGCGTACTCAGCGGCATGGCCGAGACCTGGGGCGGCCGGGTGATCGACTATCCGGAACGCCGCCACTGCTGCGGTTTCGGATTCCGCCAGTACTTCGTCAAGGCCAACCGCGGCTACTCCCTCTCCAACACGCACAAGAAATTCGAGTCGATGGAGCCCTACCACCCGGACATGATCATCACCAACTGCCCGGGCTGCCCGTACTTCCTGGACCGCTGGCAGTATGTCATCTCCGAGATGAACGGCAAGACCTACGGCCAGAACGGCTACGGCATCCCGGTACTCACCTACGAGGAACTGGCCGGGCTGGTCCTGGGCGTGGATCCGTGGGACCTCGGCCTGCAGGTGCATCAGGTGGCCGTGGAACCGCTTCTGGACAAGATCGGCATCCCGTACGACCCCGCCCGCAAATACCTCGGCCTCGACGAGAAGAAGATCATGACCCCGGGACTCCCCACGTCCCTCAAATGCTGCTAGTTTATGGTCAACCGCACTCCTGTCATCGCTATCATCGGTGCCGGCATCGCCGGTTTGGAAGCCGCGCGCCAGCTGAACGACCTGGGTTATAAACCCATCCTGATCGAGAAGGCCCCCGTGACCGGCGGTCACGTGGCCGAATGGAACCGCCTCTTCCCGGACATGAGTCCGGCGGCGGACCTCGTGCAGTCCCTCGAATCGCAGACCGCCAAGGTGCGCACGATGACCGGCACGGAAATCGCCAGCATCAACCGGCTCAAAGACGGCTACAGCCTCATCCTCTCCGACGGAGAGACCCTGGTCTGCGAAGCGGTGCTCTTCGCCACGGGCTTCCACCTCTTCGACGCCTCCAAAAAGGAGGAATACGGCTACGGCATTTACGAAAAGGTAATTACCAACCGCGACCTCGAGCAGTGGTTCAACACCCGGCACGACCCCCGCATCGGCCATCCCAAGGCTGTCGGCTTCGTGCATTGCGTCGGCTCCAGAGACGTCAAGGCCGGCAACACCCAGTGCTCCAAGGTCTGCTGCATCACCGCCATCAAGCAGGCCATCGAGATCAAGGAAGAATTCCCGGAAGCGGAAGTCTATTGTTTCTACATGGACCTGCGCCTGTTCGGCAAGAAATACGAAGATTTCTACATCAAGGCCCAGCGCGACTGCGGCATCCATTTCATCCGCGGCCGCGTATCCGAGGTGGGTGAAGCCATCGACGGCCGCGTGGTCGTCAAGGCGGAAGACACCCTCAGCGGCAAGCCGGTCAAGGTCACCCTGGACCTGCTGGTGCTGATGGCCGGCATCATCTGCAACAGCGACGCGCAGCACTATGCGCAACAGGTCGGCGTGGCAGTGGACGACGACGGCTTCCTCAAGAGCCGGGACAACGTGGGCGCCATCGTGGAGTCCTCGCGGCCCGGTATCTTTTTCGCCGGGGCCTGCACCGGCGCCAAGACCGTGCCGGAAACGCTCGCCGAAGCGCGCAGCGCCGCCCTGGCCATTCACCGGTATTTCAGCAAACGCGGGTAAGGGATGGATTTCGGATTCAAGCTCAACCCCAGCTCGGCGGTCAACCTGGACACGGTGGACCGCGCCCGCTACGACCGGCTCGTCCAGCTCGAGCCCGATGCCCTCACCTGCATCGGCTGCGGGAGCTGCAGCGCCACCTGCACGGCGGCGCCCTGGTCCGGGATGAGTGTCCGGAAGGTCATCCTCGGCCTGCAGCGCGGCCAGGACGATGAAGTGGACAGCATGCTGTCCCGCTGCATGCTTTGCGGCAAGTGCACGATGGTCTGCCCGCGGGGCATCAATACGCGGCACCTCATCCTGACGCTCTGCCGCCTGAACCGTAAAGGAGAGATCGTACGATGAGAGAACGTTTCGCCAACCATTTCGATCCCTTCGTGATCCCCTTCCTTGTGGGGATGGCCTTCGTGCTTGGCTACTACCTGATCGGAATGATCCGCGTGATCCTCCAGTTGCCCAAAGCGGACCGCAAACGATTCCTGCTGACGCTCATCACCCCGAAATACATCTGGATGAACATCCGGGACATCTTCCTCAACTGCCTGATACACGTCAAGTTGTGGAAACGCAACCGGGTGCTGGGATACATGCATTCCAGCATCGCCTTCGGCTGGTTCATGATCATCCTGCTGGGCCACCTGGAAGTGATTCTCTTCGTGCCGGAGCGCATCCACCTTTTCTACTACCCGATCTTCTTCAACTACTTCGTCGCGGAGACCGAGCAGACCATCCAGGGTTCCCTGCTGATGTTCCTGATGGACTTCTTCCTGCTGATGATCCTCAGCGGCATCGCGATTGCGATCATCAAACGCTTCGCTTCCCGGATCGTCGGGATGCGGCGCACCACGCGCCTGAGCCTGCTGGACCAGGTGGGCCTCTATTCGCTCTGGTCCATCTTCCCGCTTCGTCTGCTGGCGGAGAGTTTCACCGCCCACATCAGCGGCGGCAGTTTCCTCACGATTCCCGCGAACTGGATCTTCCGGCAGTTCCTCGGCAACGACCTCAACGCCCTGCCTACCTGGTGGGCCTACTCGATCGCCCTGGGAGTTTTCATGTGCGTACTGCCTTTCACCCGCTATATGCACATCCCCGCGGAGATGCTGCTGATCCCGATGCGCAATGCCGGGATCCGCATCCGCCATCCCCGCAAGGGTTTCGCCCTGCTGGAGGTGTACTCCTGCCCGGCCTGCGGCGTCTGCATCGATGCCTGTCCGATGAGCGTCCGCAAAGTCAACTGCAAGGACGCCACGGTCTATCTGAACCGCCAGCTGCGGCGCGGCAACGAACGGCGCATCGAAGAGATCTCGGACAAGTGCCTGCTCTGCGGCAAATGCACGGCCGTCTGCCAGGTGGGCGTACAGGGACCGGAACTGCGGATGGCACAGCGCGCGCGGCGCAAATATGCCCTCTCCCCTTCTTATTCCGGCATCAACGTGCGGCCGATGGCTGCCGCCGTGGCACACGGTGCCGGCGGCGACTCCGGCGGCGTACTGTATTTCGCCGGATGCATGACCAAGCTGACGCCCTCCATCCGCCGAGCCACCACGTCCCTGCTGGACAAGGCGGGCGTGCGCTGGCAGATGATGGATCCCGAGGAAGGGCTTTGCTGCGGGCGGCCGCTGATGATGGCCGGACGTTCGGAGCAGGCCCGCGAACTGATTGCCAAGAATGCGGAAATCATCCGGGCCAGCGGCTGCGATACCCTGCTGCTTTCCTGCCCGATCTGCTACAAGATCTTCAAAGAGGAATACCGGCTGGACGGCATCCGGGTCGTACACCACAGCGTCTTTTTCGAGGAACTGATCGAAGCGGGCCGGCTGAAAGTCCGCCGGAACGGGGACCTGAAACTCGTTTACCACGATCCCTGCGAACTGGGACGCGGCTGCGGCGTCTACGAAGAGCCGCGCAAGGCCCTGGCTGCTGCGGGAGAACTGGTCGAAGCCGGCAAGCACCACGCCGAAAGCATCTGCTGCGGCGGCTCGCTGGGTAGCCTGACCCTCGGCTTCGAGCAGCGGCGTCCCATGACCCAGAACGCCCTGGACAACCTGACCGTCGCGGATCCCGACCAGATCGTGACCGCCTGTCCGCTCTGCTTCTCCACCTTCGTCCACGCCGCCGACCGTCCCGTCCGCGACATCGCCGAGATCCTCGACAGCCAGTCCTGATTTTCTGAAGGACTACACAACACCCCGGCCCCCGGGCAGCATTTGTTGCCGGCGGGTCAGGAAAGCCTGGATGCAGTAAAGGACGGCGATCCCGGCGGCAGAGAAACGTAAAAACTAGAACGGGAGCGCCTGCAGCCAGGCCGTCAGCTCCGCGACAGCCTGGTCGTGGTAGCGGTAAGCGGAGGCGAAGGTCCAGCCGTGGCCGCCTTCGGGATAGATGTGCAGGCTGGCGCTGCAGCCTTGCTTCGTCATCGCAATGTAGTAAGCCGCTGCATTGAACTCAGGCGGAACGCCGCGGTCGTCGCTGTTGGCGAAAATGATGGCGGGAGGCGTGTCGGCCGAGACCTGCTTCTCCGAGGAATAGCGCTCGATCTGCGCGGGATCGGATGCCCGCTCCCCCAGGAAATTGTCCCGGGAGCCCTTGTGGCACCCTTCGCCGAAGGTGATGACCGGGTAGAAGAGGATCTGGAACGCGGGCCGCAGTTCCGCAGGAGCGCCGGTCGCCATCGTCGTGGCGAGATGACCGCCGGCGGAGGTCCCCATCACGCCGATCTGCTGCGGGTTGACACCCCATTCCGCGGCATGCTCGCGGATCAGGCGCATGGCCGCCTCCGCATCGCCGACCGTCGTGCCGGGATTGCCTTCCGGCATCCGGTATTTCAGGATAAAGAAAGCGATGCCCAGTCCGTTGTAGAGCGGGGCCCACTGGGCATTGTTGCCGATGCTGGTCTGACGGTATCCCCCGCCGGGGAACGCCAGGATGGCGCGGCCGGAAGAATGCTCGGGTAGGAAAGCGGTAAGCGTGGCTTCGCCGTCGGCGGAAACCGGAAGGGTGAACGTGCTTTGCGCGGCCGCCGGAAGGGCGGCGAGGAGCAGGCCGGCGAAGAGCGCGGCAATCAGGAGGATTCTTTTCATCGGACGGAGAGATTGGTCTGAAGACAAAAATACAAAAATTTCCTATCTTCGCAGCATGCTTCCGGAATCTTCAGACAGCACCCGCAGGATCCGCCCGGCCGTACCGGAGGACATCCCCGCCATCCTCGCCGTGATGGAGGCGGCCAAGGGCATCATGCGCGCTTCCGGCAACCTTCACCAATGGGGCGAGGGCTATCCGGCCGCGGAGCACCTCCTGGCCGACATGGCACGCGAAGGAGCCTTTGTCATCGAAGAACCGGGGGACATCGCGGGATATTTCGCCTTCCTGGCCTCCCCGGAGCCCACCTATGACCGGATCTACGGCGGAGCCTGGCTCAACGACTCGCTCCCCTACCACGTCGTCCACCGCATCGCCAGCCGGCCTGAAATACACGGCATCTTCCAGGACATCATGGCGTTCTCCTTCGCGCACGACACCAACATCCGCATCGACACCCACCGGGACAACCGGATCATGCAGCACAACATCCTCAAACACGGCTTCACCTACTGCGGCATCATCCTCCTGGCGAACGGCGACGAACGCCTCGCCTACCAGCGCCTGCTCCGATAGCCGGTCCGCTTCCGGCCTTCCTTTTCTTTCCTTCCTTCCCCTTTTCTCTTTTTCCCCTTTTCTCTTTTTCCCCTTTTCCTTTTTTTCTCCTTTTTCCTCCTTTTCGCTCTTTTCCTTCCGCAACCCAGTTCCTTTTCCCTCCTTTCCTCTCATTTTCCCCCGCGGCCCGGTTTCCTCTCCCGGACCGTTCCCTTTTCGTCAACCGACCTCAGAAGAAATGGGGAAGGTCCGATTTTGTTACTCGGACCTTCCCCGGAGAAAACGACGCTCAGCACCTTTTCGGGCAGAATCGCTGGGGACGGTCCAGCCTCTGAAATCGGACCTTCCCCAAAAAGACTTATTTTTTCCCGATGATCCGTGATATCACCTCGCGCGGAAGGCCGAAAATTCTCGCCAGCTGCGGGACCGTTGTCTTCGTCGTCCGATACAGATAAGGAATGACACGGGTTTTCCGGTCCGTCGACAAAGAAGATAACTCAGACTGGAACCACCGTTGGCTGATCTCCGAGGCATATTTAAAGAAGTCTCCATCCGTTTGTCTCTGCCTTGGACTGTTGATCAGCTTGTTTTCCATCTCGGCGACATTCTGCCCACCGATGGTTTTAAGGAAGAAGGATGGATCGTTCTCAAAAACCTGCTCCAGATAACGAGAATCGCAAAAACTCTCGGGAATCAATTGATCCTGGCTGTCTATCAGCCAATTGACACCATTCAATCTGTCTCCGGTGTGCAGGATCCGTTCCCGTTCCCTTTTCGTCAGTCCGGAAACGCTGCGGACCGGACCCGGTTCGGGTTCATTCTTGAACATGGCCCGGTATCCGGACCAGCGGTAATGGGTGACATTGCATCCATTGTCCAAGGCATTGCGGGGAATGTATGCCAGCGCATTTCTCACATACCAGTCATTGTCCAGCCAGATCGATTTTACATCCACATGTCTCATGATGGATTTCTCCCCGTACCGGCGGTTGAACCACATGGCATACACCTTCTTGATCTCCTGTCCATAGTCATCCGCATCCTTCTGCTTCTCCGCCAGAATCGCCACATGACAGTGATTGGAGACAACTGCATAAATAATGACAATGACATTCCTGCGCCGTGCGGCAACACAGAGGACCTTGACCATTGCATCGTAATCCGCATCATCCCGGCACAGAATCGCCGTCTCCA
>JAILAO010000142.1 GCA_024681565.1 Bacteroidales bacterium | reverse complement strand
GGATGCGTACGCGGATGCGGGCGGCATCCTGCTCCGGGAAGCGCAGGATGCGGCGGTAGCCGACGTTGGTGCCGCGCGCGACTTCTTTCCAGCCGTCCTGCCACACGTCCAGGGCGAACGCCTCGATACGCTCCCCTTTCGAGAGGTCCTCGCGGAGCTCGAGGCGGTTGAAGCGGACGGAGAGGAACTGGGAGAATTCGATGCCTTCCGGCGTATTCTTGCGCCGGGCGCCGCGCAGCAGGTCCACGTCGTAGCCGTCGCGGATGCGCTGCCCGACCGTGGCCAGCACGGCGCTGTCGCGCGGCGAGATGCGTCCCTCCCGGTTGGGAGGCACGTTGAGCAGCAGGATGCTGTTGCCGCCCACCGAGCGTTCCCAGATGTCGAATACATTGTCTGCGCTGCGCACAGCCTGTTCCCCGTCGTTGCGCCAGAACCAGCCGTCGCGGATGGAGACGTCCGTCTCCGCCGGCTGGTAATGCAGCCAGAAGGGGCGCGGCTGCGCGAGCAGGCATTCGCGGCTGCCCAGATCGGCATCGGTCAGGTCGTCGAACATGTTCATCCCGGCCGGATCCTGCGCATAGGGGATGACGTTCCATTCCGCTTCCCGGGTCTCCCCCGCCTCATTGCCGCACCAGCGCAGGTCTTCCTTGCCGAAGACGACGGCGTCCGGAGCCAGGGCGTGGATCAGTTCCTTCCAGGCCAGGTAATCGTATTGCTGACCGCCTTTGCGCTTGGGATGCGCCCCATCGAACCAGACTTCGGAGACCGGGCCGTATTCGGTCAGCAGCTCGAACAGCTGGTTCAGGAAATATTCATTGTAGTCGTCCACTTCGAACGCGAAAGTCGCCTTGTTCCCGAACGGCCGGCCGGGCACTGCGCGCGGGATGCGGCGCAGCGTGGCAGCGCTTCCGTTGCCGTACAGGCCGTCCGCGGACTCCATCTGGAAGAGGTCTGCGGGAGAGAGATAGAAACCGAATTCGAGTCCGTATCTGCGGCAGGATTCCGCCAGTTCCTTCACGACGTCTCCCGGGAAGGGCGACGACATCACCCCGTGGGTGGTGTAGCGGCTGCGCCAGAGGACAAAGCCGTCGTGGTGCTTGGCCGTGAGTATCACGCGTTTCATGCCGGCGTCCTTGAAGATGGCACACCACTGGTCGGTATCGAGCTCGTGCAGGTCGAAAACGGCCGGGTTCTCGAGACCGCTGCCCCATTCTACGCTTGTGAATGTATTGGGTCCGAAATGCACGAAAGCGGCGAAGCCGTTCTCCATCGCATGAAGCTGCTGCGGTGTGGGAACGACACGGACGGCCTTGGCCATCAGCTGCCCGGGGCTGTCGTCCGCCAGAACCTGGACCGTGCGGGCCGTCCGGGGACCGCATGCGGCCAGCAGGACCCACGTCAGAAAGAGGGAAATCTTGCGCATAGGACAAATTTAGCAATTTATTTTTGTACATTTGTGCTAGTTACAAAACGCAGCTATGGCCTACGATATTTCCATCAAACTCCCCCAGGGCTGGGTTTCCGACCTGGACACCTACGTGGATGAATCCGGCGTGGAGATCACCCACCTCTCCTGCCATCTACCCAACGACCGCAAACAGACCGACGAAGCGTTGATCGACGCCTATGTCGGACCGATGCCGGAAGATACGACGGCGGCCGACCAGGCGCTGGCCAACTATGCCGACACCGTGGGCTTCGATGATGATGACCCCGAGGATTTCGATCCCATCATCGAATGGCCGTTCAACGGCAAAAAGGCCTATGGTTTCGAGGCCATCGCCGAAGATGATTCTCCGATGCGGATGATGTGCATCGAACTCAAGAAAGGCACGCTTGTCATCCTCTGCATCCTGGCCAAGGACGATGACACCCTGGTCGATGCGGTCCAGCTTGCCGAGCGCGGCCTTCGGCTCAAATAGGGATGGACCAGCCCAAGATCGAGCGCGTCCTGCGCCTGATGACCCTGATGTCGGGAAACATCGAGTACACCATCGATGAACTTGCCGACAGGTTGGAGACGTCCTACCGCTCGATCTACCGCTATATCGATACTTTCAAGTCCTGCGGATTCGCCGTCGAGAAGATCCACGGCAATGTCTACCGCCTGGCGAAGCTTTCGCCCAAGTATCCGGACCTCGACAAACTGGTCTACTTCTCCGAGGAAGAAGCCTACCTGGTGAACCGGCTGATCGACCGGCTGGACCCGACCAATGCCCTCAAGACCGGTCTGCAACGGAAACTTGCCGCCATCTACAGCAGCACCAGCATCGCCGACTACATCGACAAATCCTCCAATGCGTCCAATGTAGAAGGGCTCTCCCGCGCCGTGCGCGAAAAAAAATCCGTCCGGCTGGTCAACTACGAATCCGGCCACAGCGGCCAGGTCCGCGACCGCTTTGTGGAGCCTTTCGCCTTCACCACCAATTATATCGATGTCTGGGCATACGACCAGGAGGACGGGCGAAACAAGATCTTCAAGATCAGCCGGATGGAGGAAGTGGAAGTCCTGGACGGAAAACCCTGGGAGCATGAGCCGGAACACGAACGTCCGGGCATGGACGTTTTCCGGATGGCCGGCCGGGAGGAGTTCCGCGTCCGGCTGCGCCTGTCGATGAAAGCCAAAAACCTGCTCGTAGAGGAATATCCCCTTGCGGAACGGGACCTGACGCGGGAAGCGGACGGAACCTGGATCCTCGACACGGGAATCTGCGCCGTAGCGGGTGTCGGTCGTTTCGTCAGCGGCCTGGCCGGCGAGATCGAAATCCTCGACGGAGAGCCGCTTCGCAGTTATCTGCGGGAATACGCAAAATTATTGCTCGACATTTAGACAGGACCCGCCGAATCCGTCTTTTGCAACCCAGTTGCACGCGCGCAGGCGTAACTTTGTTTTTCCATTAATCAGAATCTGATGAGAAAAGCATTGTTTCCCATTCTGGCGTTCTGTGCCGTATTGACCGGCTGCGGTCCGCACGAGCAAGGTTTTGAGCACGAATCCGAGCACAGACACGAACATTCCCACGACCACATTGAAGTCAGTCCCGAACGGCAGGAAAAGCTGGGAATCCGCGTAGAGACGGTATCAGAAGCCCCCTTCAGCGAAGTGATCCGCACCAGCGGGCAGATAGTCTCCTCCGTCGGCGACGAAATGACCGTCGTGGCCAAGAGTGAAGGAATCGTCAGTCTGGGCTCGCTGGGAGAGGGCTCCCCGGTTGCCAAGGGAGCCCGGATTGCGACCCTCTCCACACGGGGAGTCGGATCCGGTGACAAAATCGCAAAAGCGAGGATCACCCTGGAGACCGCCCGGAAAGAATATGAACGTGACCGGCAGCTGCGCGAAAACAACATCGTCAGCGAAAGCCATCTAGACCAGAGCCGGCTGGCCTATGAACACGCCCGGGTGGAATACGAGGCGCTTGCTGCCGACGGTACCGCAGGCGATGCCGTGATCATCGCTTCCCCGCTTTCCGGTTTTGTCAAGAACCTGATTGTCGGAAACGGTGACTATGTGGAGGCCGGAGCTCCGATCGCCACCGTGAGCAGCAACCGCCGGCTCCGGCTGCGGGCGGACGTATCTGAAAAATATTATCATCTCATCCCCCAGATCCGCGATGCCGAATTCACCACGTCCTATGGCGACAAGGCCTATCGTCTCAGCGATCTGGGCGGGCGACTTGTCAGCTACGGGAGGGCTTCCGACGGGGATTTCTACATTCCGGTCATTTTCGATTTTGACAACAGGGGTGACATCGTACCTGGCTCATATGTTGACGTCTACCTCAGGACGGCGGTTTCTCAGAACTGTATTTCCGTCCCGCTGGCCGCGGTCGTGGAGGACCAGGGCGTCCATTATGTCTTCGTCCGTGAGGAAGATGACAATGACTGTTTCGAGAAGCGGGAAGTCTCCCTCGGTCAGTCGGACGGCAGCCGTGTCCCGATCTTGGAGGGCCTCCGGAACGGCGAGTCGGTTGTCGTCTCCGGCGCCGTCCATGTCAAACTCGCCGGCGTCACCTCCGTTCCTGCCGGGCACACACACAGTCATTAGCCTATGGAGCGGATACAGCCGGATAATGGTCTTCTGAACAAGATCATCGCATTTTCGCTCAACAACCGGACGGTCATCCTGGTGATTGCCGCCCTGTGTATGGTGGCGGGCATCTATTCGGCCAGCCGCTCCGAAGTGGACGTATTCCCCGACCTGAACGCCCCGACCGTTGTCGTGATGACGGAAGCAGAAGGGATGGCACCGGAGGAAGTGGAACGTCTCGTGACCTTCCCGATCGAGACGGCCGTCAACGGAGCCACCAACGTCCGCCGGGTCCGTTCGTCGTCCACGACGGGCTTTTCCATCGTGAACATCGAATTCGACTGGGGGACGGACATCTACCGGGCCCGCCAGATCGTCAGCGAGAAGATCGCGATGGTCGGCTCGGACCTGCCCCCCAACGCAGGCAATCCCACCCTTGGCCCGCAGGCGTCCATCCTGGGAGAGCTGATGATCATCAGTCTTTCGGCGGACAACACATCGATGCAGGATCTCCGCACGATTGCCGACTGGACCATCCGGCCGCGGCTCCTTTCCCTGGGCGGTGTCGCCCAGGTTGCCGTGATGGGCGGAGACATCAAAGAATACCAGATCCTGCTCGATCCCGGCCGGATGCGCCATTTCGGCGTGTCCCTGGACGAGGTGCTCGCTGCGGTCAGGGAAATGAACCAGAATGCCCCCGGAGGCACCTTGTATGAATACGGAAATGAATACATCGTACGGGGCGTACTTTCCACCAACGACATCAGACAGCTGGAGAAAGCTGTCGTAAAGACCGACGCCAAAGGGCTTCCGATCACGCTTGAGGCCATCGCCGAGGTCACGGTCGGACCCAAGACCCCAGTCCTCGGCGTCGCCTCCAACGACGGCAGGCCCGCGGTCATCATGACCGTCACCAAACAACCGAATACGTCCACACTGGAACTGACCGGGAAGCTGGACCGGGAACTCGCGGACATCCGGACCGTCCTCCCGGAAGACGTACATGTCAACACCGATATCTTCCGTCAGTCCCGTTTCATCGAAGCTTCCATCGACAATGTGAAGAAATCACTGCTGGAGGGCGGAATCTTCGTGGTGCTGATCCTTTTCATCTTCCTGATGAACTGGAGGACCACCGTCATCTCCCTGGTCTCGATCCCTCTTTCCATCCTCATCACACTGCTGGTGACGCGTTGGATGGGATTGAGTATCAATACAATGAGTCTGGGAGGAATCGCGATTGCCATCGGCTCGCTGGTAGACGATTCCATCGTCGATGTGGAAAATGTATTCAAACGCCTGCGTGCAGCACGCGGGCAGACGGGCAAGAGCGTCCTGCAAGTAGTTTACGATGCGTCGAAAGAAGTCCGGATGCCGATGCTCAATTCGACCCTGATCATCATCGCCTGTTTCCTGCCGCTGTTCTTCCTGTCCGGGATGGAAGGCCGTATGCTGAAGCCGCTCGGGATCGCGTTCATCATTTCCCTGTGCACCTCTACCCTCGTGGCTCTGACCGTGACCCCGGTACTCAGCTCACAACTGCTCGCCCGCGAGATGGTTCCCGACGAAGCCGGGAAGAAACGGACGCCCCGGGAAGCGCCCCTGGTACGCTGGCTCAAGAACGGATATGGGAGAGCCCTGGTCTGGGCGCTGCGTCACTGGAAGTCTGTCATCGGGACCGTGGCCGTCCTGTTCTCGGCGGCGGTGATCATGTTCCTTTCCCTGGGCCGCAGTTTCCTGCCTGCCTTCAACGAAGGATCCTTCACCATCGCGATGAGTTCCGTGCCTGGAATCTCCATCGAAGAATCCGACCGTCTCGGCCGCCAGGCTGAGGAGATCCTGATGAGCATCCCGGAAATCCGGACCGTCGGTCGCAAGACCGGCCGGGCCGAACTGGACGAGCATGCGTTCGGTGTCAACTGTTCCGAATTTGAATGTCCCTTCGAGCTGAAGGGAAAGAGCAAGCGGGAGCTGGTCGAAGAAGTCCGCGAGAAACTGTCGGTACTGCCGGGCGTCAACCTGGAGATCGGCGGTCCCATCTCCCACCGGATCGATGCGATGCTGTCGGGCACCCAGGCGAATATCGCCATCAAGGTCTTCGGTACCGATTTGAACAAGATGTACAGCATCGGACAGCAGATCAAATCGTCCATCAGCGGAATCGAAGGCATCACCGATATCAATGTGGAGCAGCAGGTGGAGCGTCCCGAGCTGAACATCGTACCCCGGCGCGAAAGGCTTGCCCGCTACGGGATCACCCTGCCGGAGTTCTCGGAGTTCGTCAAGGTGATGCTGGAGGGGGAACCGGTCTCGACCGTCTATGAAGGGAACCGCGCCTTCGACCTGACCCTCAAGGTGAAAGGCGGTTCCAAATCGTCGATGGAACGCATCGAGGACCTGATGATCGACACACCGTCGGGCGGCAAGATCCCCCTGAGCTACGTTGCCGACATCGTCTCGTCTGCCGGACCGAATACCATCAGCCGGGAGAATCTCAGCCGCAAGCTCGTGGTCTCCTGCAACGCCACGAACGGCGAGCTGGCCAAAGCCGTGGCTGCCATCCGGCGGGAAATCTCGGAACACGTCACCCTGCCCGACGATTACAGAATCGAGTACGGCGGCCAGTTCGAGAGCGAGGAGCGCGCCTCCCGCACCATCGCGCTCGTGAGCATGTTCAGCCTGCTGATCATCTTCCTGTTGCTGCTCGGCGAGTTCAAGGACGCAGGGCGGTCTATGACCGTACTGCTGAACCTTCCGCTCGCGCTCATCGGCGGCGTGATGACGGTCTATTTCAGCGACGGGATCCTGAGCATTCCGGCCATCATCGGATTCATTTCCCTGTTCGGGATCGCGACCCGCAACGGCATGCTGCTCATCGACCGCTACAATGCGCTCGCAGCGACAGGCTTGTCCGTGGCCGGGACCATTATGAAAGGATCTCTGGACCGCCTGAATCCCATCCTGATGACTGCGGTCACCTCCGCCCTGGCCCTCCTGCCCCTGGCCCTTGGCGGCGATCTGCCGGGCAACGAGATCCAGTCGCCCATGGCTAAAGTCATCCTGGGCGGATTGCTTTCCTCTACCCTGCTTAACGGATTCGTCATTCCGGTCATCTACCTTATCACGAACAAGAAAAATAACAAGATATGAAAAGGCTCTTTCTGATTATTTGGGGACTGTTTGCCGCCATGGCGGCTTCCGGCCAGGAAATGGAGGTGCTGCTGCTGGAGATCGAGGAAAACAATCCGGAATTGAAAGCCGCGGCGGCCACCCTTGATGAGGAGCGGTTTTCCAACCGTTCGGAAGCCCTCCCGGCGGATCCGGAGGTAGAATTCAACTATCTCTGGGGCAACGGTATCGGGAACCGCCATGACCTGCGGGTTACCCAATCTTTCGATATCCCCACCCTGAGCGGGAAGCGGGCCGGCAAGGCGGCGAGCCTGGACGAACTGTCCGTCCTGGACTACAAAGCCCGGCGGCTGGAACTCCGGCAGGAAGTGCAGCATATCTATATAGACCTGATCCATCACCAACTCCTCCTGCAGGAATTGAACGACCACAGGGACCGCGCTTCCGTCCTGGTAGAATCCTATGAACGGCGGATGGAAGCAGGTGGCGCGACGGTCCTGGACTTGAACAAGGCCAAGCTCCATCAGGCAGCCGTCCAGGGTCAGGTCAACCAGGTCGATAATGAACTGCAGTCCCTGCTGGCGCGGCTGAAAGCCCTGAATGGCGGGAAAGATCTTTCTTTCACGCCCGTCGCCTACGACCTTTCCGACACGCTTCCCCCGGATTTCGAATCCTGGTTCGCCGAGGCCTCAGACAAAAGTCCCGTCCTTGCACATATCCGCAAGGAACTCGAGATCGGACAGCAGCAGCTCGCCATCGACCGTCTCTCCACGATGCCGGAGCTGACGGTGGGCTATATGAGCGAAATACACGCAGAGGAGATATTCCGCGGCGTGACCGTGCGGCTGAACATTCCGTTGTGGAGCGGCGCAAACAGGGCGAAACGCGCACGGGCCGGCGTCGCCGCTGCGCAGTCCCGGCAAGATGCCGCGCAGCAGACTTTCTACCGGGAACTGAAGGATCTGTACCGGCAGGCTGCCGCGATGAAGGAACATTCCGAGATGATGCGCGCGTCGCTGACCGACAGCGATTTTCAGGATTACCTGCTTGATGCATTGAAACGGGGCGAGATTTCGATGATCGACTACCTGGTCGAAAACGACCTGTATTTCGAAGCCCTGGAACAGTCGCTGGAAGCCGAACGGCAATACCGCTACGCCCTCGCCGCGCTGAAAGTTTTCTGATTCTCCCGAATTCTGCCGAAAATTATTAATCTTTGACAAGACCTGTCAAAACGGTGAGGTACCTTTGTATCGTTGAAACAAAGGAACAACCGTTAAAATACAGGTCTTATGAGCAAGAACGAAAATATCCTGAATCTCCGCGCCGCCCTCGCGCAGCAGATTGCCGACCGCACCCACAACGAAGAAGCCGCCCGCCAGATTGCCGGCGATCTCTCCGCTGATTTTATCGAACTCTTCGGCGAACTCGATCTCGTCCTGGCCTGACGGATACATAGAAATATGTATGGGCCCCGTCGGGGTTTTTCATTATCTTTGTCAAGCGTTAAACTTGATAAAAATGAAAGGTATACTCTCCCTGATCATCACGGCGGCCCTTTCCGCATCCTTTAGCCCGGGGCAGGAAGGCGAGCCGCTTTGCTACGCTTACTCGGATACCGGCGGAGCCCCCTTCGTGATCTACACGGCTCCCGGCAGCGAGCAGGTCTTGATGACGGTTCCCGGGAAATACGACTACGACCTGATCCTGCGCTCGCCGCAGGATGGCTGGTGGGAAGTCGTCGGCCCCGTGAGCGTCATCGGCGTCCCGGACGAGGGAGACGAGCTGGACATCGAACTGCCCGGCACGGGCTGGATCCCGGCTGCGAGCGCCCATTTCACGACCATTCTCCGCCACTCCGAAGAACTTGTGTTCCGGGGAACTCCTTCCGATTCCGCAGCTCCGGTCTGTTCCATGCCGCCGGGGGAGGTCTGGGCCCTGCATCCGCTGGATATCAGCGCAGACGGCGAATGGATCCAAGTGCAGGTCGCTGAGGACGGACCGGTCGGCTGGCTGCGCCGTGCTTTCATCTGCATCAGCACTTTCGAGATGTGCGAAGATGGCACTCCTCCGTTTGAAGATGAAGAAGAACCTGAAGATGAATAAGATGAAATATTTGATGACCTGCCTGCTGGCCGTATGTCTGCTGTCACCGGGCGCGATTGCACAGGACGGGAAGACCCTTCCGGTTCTGAACGGCAATATCCTGACTTACAACGGTCAGAACCTGGACCTGACCGCCGGGATGGTCTCCATCACGCTGATCGGCTGGAGCCTTCCGTCTTCGGACATCATCGTCGCTGAAGGTACGACAGAGGCCCAGATCGGGGCTTGCCGTGCTGCCCTTGAGAAGGCCGGCTATGCGGAGATCCGCATCATGACGAAAGAAGCTTTTGCTGCGGAAAAAGCAGCGGAGAAAACTGCGGAATCAGGATCGCCTGCAGATGCGGAAGCGGATGCTGCAGAAATGGAGCAGGCCGTGTCCGCTCCTGTCGAAGGGACCATTTATGACAGCGTTGAAGTTCTTCCGTCGCTGAAGAACGGCGAAGACTTCGCCCGCTGGGTGGCCGCCCACCTCAAGTATCCCAAAGAAGCGCTGGAAGGCGGCTATCAGGGACGCGTCATGGTCCGTTTCGTCGTCACAGAGACAGGACGGGTCCGCCAGGTCAAGGTCCTGCGCGGTGTAGAACCGTCGCTGGACAGAGAAGCCGTCCGCGTCATTTCCTCCAGTTCCGGCAAATGGAATCCCGGGACCAGGGATGGCAAGCCCGTCAATACGCGATATATGATTCCCGTCGTTTTCCGACCCGACTAGGGTGCCCTTCATAAGCAGGAACTGTCCGCCGGAAGGCGGACAGTTCTATTTTTTCGCAACGGCGGAAAGATTTTATGAGCAGTTCGTGTAGGGATTGCCGCAAAGCCACTCGGTCTCGATCCAACCGGTTCCGGACGCGCTCTTGACTTTCATCCATTCTCCGTCTTCACTCATGTCCATGGGACGGACAGATGCCGCTTCTTCCGTGATGGTGCCCACGACAGGAGCATCGGCAGAGGGTTCCTGATATAAATTGAGCGACTGACCGTTATAGTTGCGCGTGCTCATCTCCAGGACGGAATAATGGATCCAGGCCTGGCCCTTGATTTCTTTTCCATCCACATAATAACCCAGGATCTGCCACCAGCCGTTTTTCGGATTGAAGACATCCAGGATGCAGATACCGCCATCATCCGGCCAGTCCCCATCCTGAGAGTCCGCGGCCTCCGTTTCTTCCCCGATACGGAGAATGATTTTACCGCCCGGTGCATTTCGCACATTTGTGATTCCGGATGGATCCGGGTCATTGACATAGCAGGCGAAAGCGTAGGGTGCATATGCCTTGTAAACAAAAGTGCCGTCATCCTCCAGGACCATCTTGTCCGAAGGCTGGTTTTCGAACTTGACTTCAATCTCCCGGCCGCTGCGCGGCAGAAGGAAATTCTCGATGAACCCGTAGCGCAATCCGTCCGGACTCGAGGCGGGTATCAATTCTCCTTTGGCCGAATCGACTTTGAAAAAGAAGATGCGCGGCAGCGAGTCCTCTTCGTAATTGACCATTTTGACGACAAACCACTGCTTCCCGTCAGGGAGAATCCAGAGACGGCCTTCCATCTCGGCAAGTTTCTCGGATTTCAAGCGGATTTTGACATAATTGTTCCTGTCATCGAGCTTGAACTCGGCAACAGGGATATCGATGTTCTCGGAATCTCCGGTGAACTGTGCGCTCAAGGCATCCATCATGGGATTGTCGGACAGAAGCATTGCATATCTGTCGATAAGTCCATCGAAATAATGCTCCTTGTCCTGGGAATTGAATTTGTATTCATACCGGTCATCCCAATGATTCGCATATTCGAAGAGGGTCAATTTATTTTCCTGAGCCAGTACAGGCAGCACGACCATCAGGGCAGACAAGGTTGTCAGGAATCTTTTCATAAGGCGTATATTAAAGCGTTATCAGATTTTTCTTGATGGCATACAACACCAGTTCAACGGTGTTGTTGATGCCGAGTTTCCGGAAAATATTGTTCTTGATCGTCACGACAGTCAGGTACTTAATGCCCAGTTCGTCAGCAATCTCCTTGTACTGCAATCCCTTGCAGCTGAGACGGATCACGTCCAGCTCCCGGGGTGTGAACAAGGTATCGGAGGCCCTTTTGGCCAGACTGATCCTTTCGATCAGGCGGGCGATATCCGTCCCGAAATATTCGTAGCCTGCCGCGACGCTCCGGATCGCATCCACAATCGTCCGGTCATCCGCCGTTTTGGGCAGAAAGCCGTCGATGCCGATCTGCAGCAGCGGTTCAAGCGTTGCAACGGAACTGTCGCTGGACAGGGCCAGCAGCGCTGTGTCCGGCTGTTCGGCACGCATCCGACGGGCCAGCTCGATACCGCTCATCACGGGCATCACGATATCGAATACCATTACATCCGGACGGAGCCGGACCGCCTTTTCAAAGGCATCGGCACCGTCCCGGGCCGTATCGGTCACCTCCAGGCCCGGACAGCCCTGCAGCATCGCCCGGATGCCGAGAAGCATCAACGGATGGTCATCTGCCAGTAGAATTCTGATCGGGTCAGGCATCGGCGGGCGGTATTTGGATGGTAAACACACTTCCCTCGCCTTCCCGGCTTTCGACCGACAGGCTTCCGCCGAGCAACTCGACCAGCTTGCGGCTGACGGCGAGACCAAGTCCGTTGCTGAGTTCTCCCGCCGTTCCGGCCCGGCGGAATCCGTCCGCAGGCTGGAAAATGCTCTCCTGTTTATCCGCCGGAATTCCGATGCCGTTGTCCCGGACACATAATTTCCCGGGAACCACGGAGAGCCGCACTTCTCCTCCCGGATGCGAATACTTAATGGCATTGGACAGAAGGTTGCGCAGGGCCAGCATGAGGCTGCTCCGGTCCGTGCGGACCACGACGCTTTCCGGGGCTTCCAGGACCAGGGAAATGTCTTTCAGGGAAGCCGGCTGGCGGAATTGCGCAAGCACTTCGGACGCCAGGTCGCGCAGGTCGAAACGGACCGGCTCGCTGCGGAGTTCCCCGGCACGGGCCCAGCGGAGTACATTGTCGATCAGTTCGACATCGGAGGCCGCCTGCTGCTCCATCTGGAGGAAGACCTCCCGGAGTTCGTCTCCGGAGAGTTTCCCGGCGCTGCCGCGGAGCATCTGCAAACCTTTGAGGCGGGCAACTGCCGGAGAATGGATATCATGCGAAATGACTTTGAGCAGGAAAGCTTTCTGGGCATTGCTCTGCCGGAGGTTCCGCTCGTCACGGCGTGCCCGCAAGGCAGATACCGTCGTGGAGACAGCGCCCGCCAGCAACAGCAAGAGCGCGATGATCAAGGTGTTGCGCCATCTGCGCTGACGCCGGAGCTCCTGCTCCTGGCGCTGGATGGTCTCCTCGCGCCGGGCGGTTTCGTATTCGATGTTGTAGAGTTCGAGCACATGGTCGCTCTTGCTCTTGTTGATGCTGTCCTGCAACGCCGAAGCTTCCTGCAGGAACTCGAACGCCCCGGCCGGATCGGAGGGCCGGAGGGCTGTAGCCAGCCGGGCGCAGACCTTCTGCAACAGGGGAAGATCCTGCATTTCACGGGCGAGGTCGGCCGCTTCGCGCAAATACTGGCGCTCCAGGGTATTCCTCCCCTGCCGGCCGTATTCCTGAGCCAGTTGGAAGCAGACCACGGAAAGCGACTGGAGGCTTTCGTTCTCCCGGAAGACCTGCTCGGCGAAACGCAAATCGGCCAGGGCCTCCCCATAACGGCCCAGGGATTCCAAGGCATAGGCCCGCTGGCTGCGCCGGACCGCTTCGTCCCGGGTGTCTTTCTGCTGCCGGGCGATCGCGACGGCACGGTCGGCATAAAGGACCGCGGTACTGTCCTGCCCCAAGGCATGATAGACGTCACAGGCCTTGCCCAGCGCCATCGCCAGCTTGGCGGGACGCCCGACCCGTTCTTCGTTGAAAATGGCCTCCAGTGCATATTGTTCAGCCAGTTCGGGCGACCCGGCATAGACATACATCGAGGCCAGGTTGATCAGCGAGGAGGTCAATCCTTCGGCCTCTCCGTTCGCCCGGTCGTATTCGTAACAGCGGACCATGTAGTCTGCCGCCTTGTCGAAGGCGCCCAGACGGGCATAGGAGCTGCCCAGGATCGAATGAAGCTCTACGGCCTGGTCTGCGGTCAGGCCAGGCTGCGAACAGCCCTCCAAGGCCACGGAAACCGCTTCGGGGAATTTCCCAGCGAAATACAATGCCTCGGCCTCGGCATAATAATCCCGGCCGGGAGCCAGGAACGGAACGGCAATCAGAAACAGTATGCTGATAAAACGGCGCATTACCTCTTTATGCAAAGATAATCGAATCGCAAATACCTTCCATACATATTTTTATGTATTGCATCCAAAGGAAGTAAAAAGTATTTTTGTATCACAAACCCAACGCCCATGAAGAAATTGTTTTATCCTCTCGGCGCAGCACTGCTGACGCTCACAGCCTGCCAAAGCGGCAACGATTCCTATCACGGTTTCAGTTTCTCCTGTCCGGACACCTACAGCATCCAGCAGGAAGACGATGAATTTGGCCGCATCTATCTCCTGGAAAGCAAGCGGGACGAACTCAGTTTCGTCTATATGTATCTGATGCCCGACTTCATCGAAGAAAATTTCCCGATTCCCGAGGACAACCATGTGATCAGCAAGGAAATCTGTGAAATCATGCTGGAAGAAGCGGACAGCTTCCTGTCAGCTGAAGGAGTGGTGGTCAATGAGGATCTCAATGAGACAATCCAGCTGGCTCAGAAAGATGACTTTTCGGCATATGCCAGGACTGATTTCTCCGGCACTCATTATGATGCCCCCTACCGGGCCCGGCTTTCGGCTGATTTCTGGGGGGATACGCTGCTGATCCTGCTGATGGTCTCATACAGCGACGAAGAGACCGAGACCCAGATCAGGGAAATCTTCCAGACTTTCGAGTGGAAGGAATAATATATCGTTAAAACACTCGGTTCAGCGACGCCGCGATGGGCTCCAGCCCCGCGGCGTCTTCTTTGTCGAACGTGGACAGTTCGCGGCTGTCAATATCCAGCACGGCCAGCACCTCCCCGTTCCGGAGGATCGGGACGACGATCTCGCTGCGGGAGGCGGAACTGCAGGCGATGTGTCCGGGAAATTGCTCCACATCCGGCACGATGACGGTCTCCCGACGCGCCCAGGCCGTACCGCAGACCCCTTTCCCGAAAGGAATACGTGTACAGGCCACGGGGCCCTGGAACGGTCCCAGCACCAATTCCTCTCCCTCGACCCGGTAGAATCCGGTCCACCAGAAACCAAAGGTCTCATGGATGAGGGCGGCGGCGTTGGCCAGGTTGGCCACCGGATCGCTCTCCCCTTGCAGGAGGCCCTGAATCTGCTTCAGGAGCAGGGTATAACGTTCAGATTTGCTCATCGCTCGTCACGTTTGCAGCAGCAGAGGATGATGATACTTAAAATCAGGCCGACAACGACGGCCGGAACGCAGGCTTCAGCACCGAAACGGCCGCCGGTGAGCCAGTCGGGACCGGAAATGATGGCAGAAAAAACCTTGTCCTGGACAGGATTGCCGGAAACGGAAAAACCAAGCACATTCCCCTGCACAAAGTTCCAGGCCCAATGGATACCGATAGGTGCCCAGAGCGTCCCGGAACATTTGTAAGCAGCACCGAGCAACAAGCCCGCCTCGATAGCGATCGCAAGAGAACTCCAAAGCGTCGCTCCTGGATTGATGATATGGATGAATCCGAACAACAAGGCGGATATCAGGAGGGCGACCGCCGTATTCCACCGGTCGTCGATCAGGCGGAACAGGATACCGCGGAAGAGGATCTCTTCAAAAACAGCAACCGTGAAAAACTGAAAAAAGGCGAGCAGCAGCGGCACTGCATGGAAATGAGCTTCCGTGATGCGATAGCTGCCTGTCAGGGCCAGCACCCCGGCAACGACGGCAAAGAAACCGATACCGAAGAGCAGCCCGCGTACCGTATCCCAGGCCATACTTTTCATCGCCAGTTCCGTAACGGGCCGGTGCTCGGTCAGATTGGTCCACACCGCATACAGGAACAGGCCCAGGATCCCGGAGCCCAAAAAAGAAGCCATACTCAGCCAGGGATTGTCAATATCCATCGACAGCCCCGTAGCAAGGCCGTACAGGACCGTGAAGATCAAGAATCCGGCCAGCAGGCAGAGGATCCATTTCCAAAGCGGCATCCGCGCCGCAGAAGTATATTTTCTCATCAGAGCATTCAGTTTGAGAATACAAAGATAGAACAATTTTACTAAAACGCGGTCTCGGATGCCGTTTTGCCGGAAACCCTTATCGGAGCGATGCTTTGGCCTTCTCCAAGGCGTCGATCACCCGGTCGCACCAGGCATCGAATTCAGGTTCTGCGATCTGGAGTTCGGGATGTGCCAGAATATGATCGATGGTCCGGCGCACGCCCTGGTCGAAACGTACCGTCGCCTTGAAGTCCGGCACAACCCTTTTCAGTTTCTTGTTGTCGAAGAGGACGGTCCACCCTTTGTCCCCGATCAGCTCTCCCTCAAAGTCATAGGGGCCGATGGCGGCCAGGAAATCGGAAGCGACGTAATAAGGTTTCAGCTCGACCCCCAGGGCATCGGCGATGATCTGGTAGATCTGCCGCCAGGAAAGGGTTTCATCGGAAGTGATCTGGAAGGCATTCCCGATGGCATGGGCATTTCCCATCAGACCGACAAAACCTTTGGCGAAATCGCTGTTGTGCGTCAGCGTCCACTGGGACGTGCCGTCGCCGTGGATGATGACGGGTTTGCCGTCAAGCATCCGGCGGAGTACCTGCCAGGTGCCCTTGGGACCATGGACGGCCAGCGGAACCTTGCGGTCGTCATAGGTATGGCTGGGGCGGATGATCGTGACCGGATAACCTTCGGTACGGAATTTCTCCATCAGGAAATCCTCGCAGGCAATCTTATCCCGGGAATATTGCCAGTAAGGATTGGCCAGCGGCGTACTTTCGGTGATGAAAGGATTGACGGCCGGTTTCTGATAGGCGGAAGCGGAGCTGATATACATATATTGCTTCGTCCGACCCTTGAAGAGACGCCAGTCGCGTTCGACCTGCGCCGGGACAAATCCGATAAAATCACAGACGCAGTCCCACTGCATTCCCTCCAGTTTTCGGGCGGTCTCCGCCTCGTCGTTGATGTCAGCCTGGATGATCCTGACCCCCTCAGGCACGGCGCCGGGCCGGGTGCCCCGGTTCAACAGGGTAAGTTCCCACTCCCCCTGCCTGGCCACAAGGGCAGTGATGGCGGTGCTGATGGTACCCGTCCCGCCGATGAATAACGCTTTCTTTTTCATTATCTGGCCATTCTGTAGATTGCTTCCATGTCTTCCCGGGCCAGGACCTTGAAACCGCCCATCGTGAAAGTGCCGTCGTGGCTGCATTTGCGGGCCATCTCGCGAATCTCTTCGTCCGTGATGTCCCGGCCGAGCAGCTCGCGGATGCGGGTCGGCATCCCGATGGCATGGTAGAACTGTTCGATCGCTTCGATGCCCTTGAGCGCGGTTCCCTCGGGATCCGAAAAATCATTGGGCACATCCATGACGTTCACGGCAAACTGCACGAAACGGCTGACGTCTTCCTGATAGACGTAACGGGCCCAGCTGGGCCAGATTGCGGCGAGTCCTGCGCCGTGGGTGACGTCGAACATCGCACTCAGCTCGTGCTCCAGATTGTGCGTGGACCAGTCTTCCTCGACACCGCATCCGGTCAGTCCGTTGTGCGCGATGCTGCCGCCCCACATGATCTGGGCCCGGTTGCGATAGTCCTCCGGATCCTTGAGGACGGCGAACACGCAGTTCTTCATCGTCCGGAGTACGGCCTCCGCCAGGGCATCCGTGAAGGTCATGTCGGTATCGTGCGTGAAATAACGCTCCATCGTGTGCATCATCATGTCCGTCACGCCGGCAGCCGTCTGGTACGGCGGCAGGGTGAAGGTGCGGCGGGGATTCATGATGGCAAATCTGGGCCGGGAGATATCATTGGAGTATCCCACTTTGATGTCGCCGTCCTCGTTGGTGATCACGCTCGCCTCGCTCATCTCGCTGCCGGCGGCCGGGATGGTCAGCACGGAAGCGACAGGCAGACAGGCGACCGCCTCGGCCTTGCCGCTGTAGAAATCCCACACCTCTCCGTCATACGGAACGCCGTAAGCGATCGCCTTGGCGGAATCTATGACGCTGCCGCCGCCGACGGCAAGCAGGAAATCCACGCCTTTTTCGCGGCACAGGGCGATCCCTTCATGCACCTTGGACAGGCGCGGGTTGGGAACGACACCGCCCAGCAGGACCACTTCGAGCCCTCCCTCGCGCAGCAGGCCGCAGATCTTATCCAGCAGGCCGGACTTGACGGCGCTTTTGCCGCCATAGTGGACCAGGACCTTATGTCCGCCGTAATGCTTGACCAGACCGGCTACTTTTTCTTCGGAATGTTCTCCGAACACGACTTGTGTCGGAGCGTAATAATTAAAATCCTTCATATTATTCTCTAACGGGTTAGTTCTGCAAATTAGCAATCTTTTTTCATATTCCGAGCGATTTTCCTAATTTTGTAAAAACACAGGAAGATGATTGCCAAGATGATCCATCCCGCAGGCATCCTGGATGCTGCGGCAGCGGAAAAACTGCTCTCCGAACTGGACAGGGAGTTTCCCTCCACCATCGATTTTACAGACGTTACGGAAGTTCATTTCGCGGCCCTGCGCCGCCTGATGAACGCCAGGCGTTCCGGCACCCGCTTCAGCATCGTCAACGCTTCGGACGAAGTCCTTGAGCGTTTCGTGGATACGGGGGTGGCGGATTTTATCGACATCTGCCGCAAGCCCAGGCCGCTGGACATGTCGAAATATATTGAATTCGGCGCCAGTTTCATGTCCAAGTCCTACAACAGCCAGGACGGAGACGCAATGATCAAGATCTATGGGGACAACGTTCCGCAGTCTGCGGTCGCCCGGGAGAAAGCTGCCGCCCGTGCCGTGATGCTCTTCGGCCTGCCGACGCCGCTGGTCGGAACCGTCTATGCGGACGACGGGAAAACTGCGTTGGAATTCGAGCGGATCCCCGGCAAGCGCTCCTTCTCCCGCATTATTTCGGAAGAACCTGAACGTACGGAAGAGATCATCAAGCGTTTTGCGCAGATGTGCAGGCAATTGCATGAGACGCAATGTGACACGGCCATCTTTTCGGACCAAGTCCTGGCTCACCGGCAAGCGGTCCTGGCCTGCACGGAATTGAGCGACGGAGAGAAGTCGCGCATCCTGCAGTTTGCGGACGCGATTCCTGCAGTTACGACCTGCCTGCACGGAGACCTGCAGATCAGCAACGTGATCCGCACCGACGAAGGCGAAGACCTCTGGATCGACCTGGGAGATTTCGGCTACGGTTATCCCATGATGGACCTCGGCATGTGGTATTTCCTGACGAAACTCAATACGGAGCAGCGGGCACAGCATCTCTTCCACCTGGGCCTGAAAGAACTTGTGCACATCTGGGATCTCTTCGCCGAAGAATATGCCGGCGCCCGCACGCAGGAACAAAAAGACGCCTTCGAACAGGAGGTGCGTCCGTTTGCCGGCCTGCACATGATCTACCTGGGCGTCCATTTCGGCTTCCTCCCCGGCATGGTCGACCTGATCCGCCAACTGCTTCTATAAAAGAAAAATGCCCGGCCATGCCGGGCATCTCAGAAACACTCAGTCTCCATAGGTGATCCGTCCGCCGCCCAGGCGGACCAGGTCCGGCAGGTCGTAGCAGCGAAGAGCCCCGGGAACGACATTGGAGAGCATGTCATACTGCAACGGATTCTCCAGGTAACTGCGCCAGGTACGGAGCGAACGACTCAATGTCGCTTCCGTGATCCGCTTGTCCAATACGGCAGCATGTGCGACGACCGGACCGCAGAGGCCGTCGGCCCGGATGCGCACCGGACGTCCCTGCAAATGTTCATCCTGGTCGCAGAAATCCAGCAGCGTCAGCACATCCACCACGCGCTGTCCGGGAAGCGGTCTGCCGACATGCAGGCTGGTGGCTGCGATGCGGTATTCCTGATTCCAGTATTTCAACAGGTTGTATTCCGCCGGATCGGCGCTCTCCCCCATGCCCCGGAGATCGGCGAACACCAGGACCGTCCCGTCGGAAGTCGCGTCGTAACGGTCGAATTCGCCCAGCAATCCGGCCTTCCCGCGGTCAGACAGACGGATCTCGACGGCGGAATCCGGTTTGACGTTTTCAGGGACGCGGATGATGACGGGAACGGGAAACTCCCCTTCCCGGTTCAGTTGGAAACGATATTCGGAGAAACCGCGCAGTTCCCGCCCGCCGGAGGATACGGCCTGCACAGGCGCGAATGTGCCGCCGATGCCCAAAAGCCGGCGGATTCCGGCCTGAACGGCTGCGACATCCTGCGCGCAGAACTTCTCCCGGGCCGGTGCCAGCGCATCCATCTCCGCAAGCGTGGCCTGCATGGTGCTCTGCGCGTCCGGGAATTCGAGATTGACCTGTCCGGAAACCGTACAAAGCATATCCGTACCCCGCCAGGGGGCACTCTCAGTGGCCGGCCCCTGCGCATCGAGCAGCCAGCGCCGGAACCAGTCGATCAGGTGCTGCTGCACGTCCGGCGGCGTGGCGTGGCCGTCTTCCGCATAATACTGGGACACCTTCTCCGGACAGCCCAGGACCGTATAGGCTTTCTGCAAGTCTTCGAAGCTCTGCAGGGCGCCCCAGTGATCCACGAAATCATATTTCCCGTCCAGGATGATAACCGGTCGCGGTGCCATCGCGAGCACCAGATCGGCACCTTCGATCTGTTCACGGCCTTCGTAAGGCATCTGCTGGCATCCGTCGGAAGGTCCGGTCAGTTCCAGCGTCCGGAGGCGTGAAGAGAAAAAGAGTCCCACGCAAGCGCACTGGATGCGTTCGTCCAGCGCCATGAGGTAAGAAGCCATCGTGCCGCCGCCGGAGAAACAAGA
>JAILAO010000134.1 GCA_024681565.1 Bacteroidales bacterium | reverse complement strand
GCCGTTCCTGGCCGACAACTCCGGCCACGGGATGCTTTTCCGTACGTTCGAGGGCAAACTGCTCTATGTCGTCCACCACGTGGAGGGCAACGGCCCGCGCAAACCCCAGTTCTGGGAAGTGGACGACAGCGGGGACAAACTCGTCCTCCTCAAAAGGTGGTATCCTTAGACAGGAAACACACGGATTCAAAAAACGTCTCCGGCATTTGTCGGAGATGTTTTTTTGTGTATATTTGCGGACATTACAAATGATGATGGAGATTTCACAACGTGCCCAGAACATGCCCTCTTCCCCGATCCGGAAGCTGGCTCCCTACGCCGATGCCGCCAAGCGGAACGGCGTGCACGTCTATCATCTCAACATCGGACAACCGGACATCCCGACGCCGCAGTGCGGCTTGGACGCCCTCAAGTCCGTGGACCGCAAGATCCTGGAGTACAGTCCCTCCGACGGTTACCTGAGTCTGCGCACCAAGATGGTGCAGTACTATGCCGAATACGGCATCTACCTGACTCCGGAGGAGATCATCGTCACCACCGGCGGCTCGGAAGCGGTGCTGTTCGCCTTCCTGGCCTGCCTCGGACCCGGTGACGAAGTGATTGTCACGGATCCCTTCTATGCCAACTACATGGCCTTCGCCATCTCGGTCGGCGCGGTGATCAAGAGCGTCAAGACCTGCATCGAGGACGGTTTCCGTCTGCCTTCGGTCGAAGCGTTCGAAGAACAGATCACCCCGCGCACCAAGGCCATCCTGATCTGCAACCCCAACAATCCGACGGGCTATCTCTATACCCGCAAGGAGATGCAGCAGCTGCGCGATATCGTCAAGAAACACAAACTGTTCCTGTTCAGCGACGAGGTATACCGGGAATTCATCTACACCGGGATGCCCTATATCTCCGCCTTCCATATGGAAGGGATCGAGGAGAATGTCGTGCTGTTCGATTCCGTGTCCAAGCGGTATTCGGAGTGCGGCATCCGCATCGGCTGCCTGTGCACCAAGAACCGCCAGGTCCGG
Organism: Bacteroidales bacterium; assembly: GCA_024681565.1. Lineage (GTDB taxonomy): Bacteria > Bacteroidota > Bacteroidia > Bacteroidales > UBA932 > Cryptobacteroides. Next base: position 10,956 of record JAILAO010000134.1, on the reverse strand, counting down.
GATGCCGTGATGAAGTTCTGTCAGGCCCGTCTGTCCCCGCCGTTGCTGGGCCAGATCGTGGCGGCAGCTTCCATCGGGGTACAGAAAGAGTATCTCCACGGAGTGTACGAAGAGTATCTGGAGCGCCGTAATTTCCTGATCGACGGACTTAACAAGATCCCCGGGGTGTATTCCCCGATCCCGATGGGAGCCTTCTACACGATGGCCAAACTGCCCGTGGATGATGCCGAGAAATTCTGCATCTGGTGCCTGCGGGATTTCCAATACGAAGGTGCGACCGTCATGATGGCGCCCGGCGCCGGCTTCTATACGGAGCCGGGGGAGGGGCGGCAGGAAGTCCGCATCGCCTATGTTTTATGTAAAGAAGACCTTGCCCGCGCCCTCGTCGTGCTGCAGAAGGCACTCGAGGCATATCCGGGCAGACAATAGAGTTGCATTATCGCAACTCGGGTTAGGTTAGTAGTGCAGAGGCTGGTCCGAAAGGGCCAGCCTCTTTTGCACACAGGGATTGTGTTTTACTCCGAGACGGAGAGGGTGATTTCGGCGGGGGGCAGCAGCGGGGTGCTGAAACGGAGGGTGACCGGGCCGGAGCTGCGTGCCGGTCCGCCGTAGGCGGGTTGCGGTGCACCCCAGCGGGGATGTGCCGGGGGAACGGGGGAGACGCCGCCGCGGACGTAGGCGAGCAGGCGGCCCTGATAGGCCCGCTGGACATTGTCCGTATAGTCACCCATGTCGCGGTTGTCGCAGCCTTCCAGACCGAGCAGATGGGCCGGACCGTCGATCGTGCAGGTGATTTCGTTGTCTCCGAATGGCACGAAGCAGCCTTTGTCATCCAGTACCTCGACGACGACGTGGGCGACTTCTCCTTTCTTGAGCTGCGTCCTGTCGGCGCTGACCCGCAGCGAGGCGGGACGCAGGCAGGTCCGGATCTCATACGAAGATTCCTCCTGGCCGGCGGCATCGTAGCCGACCGCCTTGAGCGTGCCGGGGGCATAGGGGACATCCCAGCCGATGATGCCGGACTCGAGATTGTAGTTCTGCCGCTCGCCGACCTGCTTTCCGTTGAGGAAGAGGGCTGCGCTGGCCGCGTTCGTATAGCACACGACGCGGATCATCTGCCCGTCTTCATAATTCCAGGTATCGCGGGCATCCGTGCTGTCGCCGCGTCCGGGGCGTCCCGGGACGGCGGGCATTTTGGGCGAAGTGCCGATGTAGCAGACCGGATCCTCACACCAGAGCGAGGCGAAGAAGCGGCCGCGCGGTTTGGGGAAGCTGCCGAAATCCAGCAGACCTGTGTAGAAACCGCGGGACGGCCAGGCGTTGGACTCGCCGAGGTAGTCCGTACCGGTCCAGATGAACTGGCCGAAGATGAAATCATGGTCGCGGACAGCCGTCCAGGCGGCATAGTTGCCGCTGTTCTCGGAACCGTAGAGGATGCGTTTCGGGTAGGTGGCATGGTCTGCATCGTAACGGGACTCGGTATAATTGTAACCGACGACGTCCACAGCCTCCGGATAGGCGGTCTGGTTGGACATCGCCACGCCGGCGAGGGCACCGGTGACAGGCCGGGACGTATCCACGGAGCGGACCACCGCGGCGAGTTTCTGCGCGATCTCCCCGATGCGTTCCGCACGCGGGGCGTCCGGGTTGTAGCCGCCGTAGGCCGGCTGCTTGAAATCATTGTTGCCGCCGTCCAGGATGGGGTGCGTGTAGGGGTCGTTGGGATAATCCACTTCGTTGCCGATGCTCCACAGGAAGATGCTCGGATGGTTGCGGTCGCGGCGCACCATGTCCCGCAGATCCGTTTCGCCCCATTCTTCAAAGAAATCGTAGGTGCCGTCGAGGGCGGGCGTACCCACGTTCCAGCCCTGCACCCATTTGCGCTTGGGATACTCCCACTCGTCAAAGGCCTCGTCCATCACCAGCAGGCCCAGCCGGTCGCAGAGGTCGTAGAAAACCGGGGTCTGCGGATTGTGCGAGGTCCGGATGGCGTTGGCGCCGATGCCCTTGAGCGCCAGCAGGCGGCGCTCCCAGACCTCTTCCGGCACGGCGGCGCCGAGCACGCCGGCATCGTGGTGCAGGCAGACGCCCTTGACCTTCATCCAGCGGCCGTTGAGGGCGAATCCCTTGTCGGCGTCAAATTCCAGCGTACGCAGGCCGACGGTCGTCTCCGTGCGGTCGAGGACTTCTTTGCCCGCAACGATCTCGGCGGTCAGGGTATAGAGATAAGGATCCTGGAGGTCCCAGCGGTGCGGGCGGGCGAGCTTGAGCTCCGTCGTCTGCTTGCCCGCGGCTTTGGCGGAGGCCTTGGCCACGACGGCTCCGGCAGCGTCCTGCAGGGTCAGCCGCAGCTGCGCTTTCTGCGCGCCGAGTCCCTCGATTTCCGTATCCACGGCAATCACGGCCTGCCTGTCATCGAGCGACCTGGCCCGGTAGCCGACACCCCACTGCGCGAAATGCACGGGGCCGGCCTGGACCAGCCAGACATCCCGGTAGATGCCGGAACCGGTATAGAAACGCGAGTCGGCGATGCGGCTGTGGTCCACGCGGACCGCCAGCGTGTTCTGCCCGTCCCGGTTGAGCCAGGGCGTCAGGTCATAGAGGAAGGAAATATAGCCGTTCGGCCGTTCGCCCAGCAGGTGGCCGTTGAGCCAGACGCTGCTGCGGTTGTACACGCCTTCGAAATACAGATATACCTGGGCGGCGTCCAGGTCCTTGCCGTCAAATTGCTTGCGGTACCAGGCGATGCCGGCGGGCAGATAACCGGTGCCGCTGGCGTTGGCAGGGGAGAGCGTCCCCTGGACGGACCAGTCGTGCGGGAGTACGACCTGCTGCCACCGGGCGTCGTCAAAGTCGGCAGCGACGGCATCGGGCGTGTCGCCTTGGTGGAAACGCCATTGGTCATTGAACCGGGAAGCCTCCCCGAACGATACCTGGGCATGCGAATAGAAGACTCCCAGGAACAGGGAGAGGGAGAAAAGCAGAATTTTCTTCATGGGTTGATTGGATTGTGTCAGTTTCAAAGATAAGGTTTTTTTTGCTATCTTTGAAAAACAACCAAATCTGATTACTCTTATATGAAACGATTGCTTGCCCTGGGTGCCTTCCTGGTGCTTTCCCTGGGGGTTCAGGCCCGCAAGATCGACATCGATCTCGCCAAGCCGGGCGCCCCGATCCAGCCGACGATGTACGGCATCTTCTTTGAAGACATCAATTTCGCCGCGGACGGCGGCCTCTATGCCGAACTCGTCAAGAACCGCTCTTTCGAGTTCCCGCAGGATGCCCTGCAGGGGTGGAAGGCTTTCGGGCACGTGGAAGTGCGCGATGACGGCCCGTTCGACCGCAATCCGCACTATGTCCGCCTCATCGAGCCCGGCCACGCCCACAAATGGACGGGACTGGACAACGAAGGTTTCTTCGGGATCGGCCTCAAGGCGGGGGAGACCTACCGCTTCAGCGTGTGGGCCCGCGTCCCGGACGGCGGTGCGGCGAAACTCCGCATCGAATTCATCAATACCGCCTCCATGGGAGAGGAGCAGTTCTTCACCCAGGAGCATATCACGGTCGATTCCCGTGCGTGGAAGCAGTATGAGGTCGTGATGACGGCGGCCCGGACGGATCCCAAGGCCACGCTGCGCATCTTCCTGGAGTCGCGGGGCGTGACGGTGGACCTGGAACACGTCTCCCTGTTCCCGACCGACACCTGGATGGGACACCGCAACGGTATGCGCAAGGACCTGGCCCAGGCGCTGGCTGACCTGCACCCCGGCATCTTCCGTTTCCCGGGCGGCTGCATCGTGGAGGGCGCAGATCTGGACACCCGTTACAACTGGAAGAATTCGGTCGGCCCCGTGGAGAACCGCCCGCTCAACGAGAACCGCTGGGAATACACCTTCCCGCACCGCTTCTTCCCGGATTACTTCCAGAGCTACGGTCTCGGATTCTTCGAGTTCTTCCAGCTCAGCGAGGAGATCGGCAGCGAGCCGCTCCCGATCCTGAGCTGCGGCCTGGCCTGCCAGTTCCAGAACGATTCTCCGGATGCGCACGTACCGGTGGCGGAGCTGAACCCCTACATCCAGGATGCCCTGGACCTGATCGAGTTCGCCAACGGTTCCACGGATACCAGGTGGGGAGCGCTCCGCGCTGAAATGGGTCACCCGGCTCCGTTCAACCTCAAATACCTCGGCATCGGCAACGAGCAGTGGGGACCGGAGTATCCCGAACACCTGGAACCTTTTGTCAAGGCCATCCGCGCCGCCCATCCCGAGATCAAGATCGTCGGCTCCTCCGGCCCCAACTCCGAGGGTGACCAGTTCGATTATCTCTGGCCCGAGATGCGCCGTCTGGGCGCCGACCTCGTGGACGAGCATTTCTACCGCCCGTACGACTGGTTCCTCAGCCAGGGGGCACGTTACGACAACTATGACCGCAAGGGTCCGCGGGTCTTCGCCGGCGAATATGCCTGCCACGCCCGCGGCCGCAAACTCAACCATTTCTACGCGTCGCTGCTCGAGGCGGCTTTCATGACCGGCCTGGAGCGCAATGCAGACCTGGTGCACATGGCCACCTACGCCCCGCTTTTCGCCCATGTCGAGGGTTGGCAATGGCGTCCGGACCTGATCTGGTACGACAACCTCAATTCCTTCCGGACCGCCAGCTGGCACGTGCAGCATCTGTATTCCGCCTACAAGGGACAGAACGTGCTCAAGACCACGATGGACGGGGCTTCCGTCTCCGGTGCCGAAGGACAGGAGGGGATCTTTGCCAGTTCCGTCATCGACGGGGACAAGGTCTATGTCAAGGTGGTCAACACCGCCGACGCTGCCCGCACGGTCACGCTGAACTTCACCGGCCAGAAGAAGTCCGGGGATGTGGTGCCCGTGGAGCGCATCCGCTTCACGACCGACAGGCTTTACGAAGACAACGACCTGACTGCACCCCACAAGATCGAACCGCTGCACGGGGCTTTCCCGGGGACCGTCCTCTCGGCGGCTGAAGCGGCCCTGGCCGCCGGAGTCAAACCCACGCGCGCCCAGCTTCGCTCGACCGACCGGTCCGTGGACGTCACGCTCGCTCCCTACTGCTTCGACATCTACGTTTTCAACCTGCGTTAGACCGGGGTTCATCCCGGCCTGCCCAGCAGCCGGAAATACTGGCGGGCGTTCCTGAAATAGGACTCGCCTTCGCTGATGGCACAGTAGGACGAAGGAACGATGATTCCCCTGTAAACCTGATAGGAACCGGGCAGTTGCAGCAGACGGCTGTGTGAAACGGCCCTCCGCTTCGCCTGTGACAGACGGGACAGGGGGACCTTGGGCAGGTCCAGGAGCAGCGGATTGAAATACAGGATCCCGGCGCTCCACGGGTAGGAATAGGGCGTGTGCCCGGGTTGCCCGATGCAGGCGTGCCGGTTGATGAAGACCGCCTCGTCACGGAAAGCCTGCAGGTCGGGAATCCGCAGCAGGCCGGGCGTCAGTCCGGTCAGGTCCGGATACCGGACACGGTCGGCCAGATAGCGCTTCAGGCGCTTCCTGTAGAGCAGGAAGAATGCTTCCGCGGAGCCTGCTTCTCCGCCCAGCAGGAAGAACAGCCGGCCGGGCTCCAGGGTGAAGGTCAAAACCCGGATCCCGGCTGACAGCGCGGTGCAGACCGCAACCAGGTTCATGCCGAAGATGAAGTCATCCCGGTTGGAAAAGAGCGTACCGCTCAGCTCCTCCGGGGTACGGATGCGCCAGAATGGCCCTTGCCGCAGGAACGCGGCTTCGCAGATCTCGTCGTCTTTCCCGTAAGTTTTCATTTTTCATAGTTTCAGTCCGGTATGCAAGATACGCAAAAAGCGGCAGTTTGGAAATAGAAACATCAGATGTGTCGGATTCTGCATGGAATCCGACACGGAATCAATTATCTTTGTCCTATGACCCTTGAATGTCATCCGTTGGAACCGTTCCTCCCGCCGGAGGCTTCGATCCTCTTCCTGGGCAGTTTCCCGCCGCCCCGGGCACGCTGGTCGATGGATTTCTTCTACCCCAACTTCATCAACGATTTCTGGCGGGTGATGGGGTTGCTCCATTTCGGCGACCCCCGCTATTTCGAGCTGGCCGGTCAGAAGCGTTTCGACCGGGCGCGGATCGTGCCCTTCTGCGAGGAACATGCCCTGGCGTTCTACGATACGGCCCGCCGGGTGCGGCGCCTGAAGGACAATGCCAGCGATGCTTTTCTGGAAATCCTGGAGCCCACGGACGTGGGGATGCTGCTCGCGCGGATCCCGGCCTGCCGGCACATCGTGACGACGGGCGGCAAGGCCAGCGGCGAACTGCAGGCGCTGCTGTCCGCGGCTACGGGGACGGATATCGTCATGCCGCCGGTGGGCGGCAGTGTGGAAATGCAGGCCTGGGGGCGGGAATTCGCCTGGTGGCGGATGCCCTCCACGTCACGTGCCTATCCGCTTCCGCTCGCACAGAAAGCGGAATGTTACCGGAAACTGTTTCCTGAAATCCCTTATTCTCCCACGGGATCCGGGACATAGTTGTCCCAATCGGGGCCGGCAATGGCGTCGATCTCCACCAGGGCGCCCATCGGCAGGGCCGCCACCTGATAGCACACGCGCGCCGGTTTGTCTGCCGGGAAGAAGGTCGCATACACGGCGTTCATGGCACCGAAGTCGGCGATATCCTTCAGCAGTACGGTCGTCTTGGCGATATTGCCGTAATCCAGTCCGGCGGCAGTCAGGATGGCGCCGATGTTCTGCAGGGACTGCTTCGTCTGGGCTTCGATGCCTTCAGGCATCTTCCCGGTCTTGGGATCGACGGGCAGTTGTCCGGAGAGATAGAGGGTGCCATTCAGTTCGATGGCCTGGGAGTAGGGGCCGACGGCCTTGGGGGCTTCCGGCGTTGCAATGGTTCTTTTCATCATGAGCCGAAGTTACGATTTTTTTTGCATCTTTGTACCGTGAAACGTTTCATACTCGCCTTCACGCTTCTCCTGTGGGCCTTCTCCGTTTCGGCGGGGGAGCCGTATTTCTGTTCCCGCCCGGGGCGGACGCTCTACTATGAAAGAACGGACGCCGGATCCGGCAAACTGGTGCGTACCTCCACCTGGACCATCGGTGCGGTGAACGCGGACGGGGCGGACACCCGTGTGGATTATACGTTTTCTTTGGGCAAGCCCGACGGCTCGCCCATGTACGGCGGTCCTTCGCAGATGTACGTGCTCATCGACCGGGACGGTACCGTGCGGATGGATGTCGGCGCTTCGCTGAAAGCGGTTATCTCCGGCATGTTCCCGAAAGCCGAACTCAGTTCGACCGGTGAACCCTCGCTGTTGCCTTCGGACATGCAGCCCGGCGACACCCTGCCGGACGCCCGGGCCGTCGTCACGGTGCTCGGGATGAAATACCGGACAGAGGTGACGCAGCGTCAGGTGCTCCGCAGGGAGCGCATCACCGTGCCGGCCGGCACCTTCGAGTGCATCGTCGTACGCGAGCACAAGGAGGAACGGGGCCTGGGCCGCAACCGGACGACGACGGCTGAGACCTGGTACGCACCGGGCATCGGCTACGTGCGACATGATACCTATGATAAGAATTTACGGCTGGATACATCGGAAGTATTGAAAAATTACTAACTTTGTAACTTGCTAAAGAGAGAATTATGAAAAAACCCTTCCTGTTCTTGCTCTGTCTGCTGGTGTCTTCTGCCGCTTTGGCGCAGAACCAGACATCTTCGCGCGTGGACAGTACGGCCAGAAAGCTGGCGGACGAAGGCTTTGCCAATGTCCGGGCGATCGAGACGGAGGACTATACCGTCTTCACGATCGAGAACGACCGCTACAAGATTCCGGCCGAAGGATTTGCCTACGCCGCACAGATCATCGAATCTGCGGGCCTGGACACTTCCAAACCCGTAAAGGTGATCGGAACTTCCTATAAGGTCCCGGAAGTGACCCTCACTTATAATAATGGTGTCTGGAACACCACCAAGCGTCTGGATTCCTCCTGGGACGCAGTCCGCAAACAGCCTAAACTCAACAACTCTTTCGCGAAAGCGGACATCATGATCTATCCGCAGGTCTCCCTGCAGAACCTGATCATCAACCAGGTCTATCAGTCCGTCTGGACCCTCAATCCGACACTGCATATCTCCCTGTGGCCCGGCATGCGCTTCACCTATCAGCTGGTGATACCGGTCTTCACGGACATGCAGCTGGAGAAATACTACCTGATCCATCCCTCTTTCATCACGTTGTCCCAGCGTTTCCGTGACCCGTGGCATCTGAATATCCAGGGCAAACTGACCATCGGCAATTTCTCCAACGACCGGGGCGGAATCGCCCTGGAGGCATCTTACCATTTCCCCAACGAGCGTTTCTCCGTGGATGCGCAGCTTGGCCTCATCACCTATTCTTCCTATCTGGGATTCGTGTGGAAATATGCCCTCGAACCGGTCTTCCGCTGGAATGTCGGCGCCAATTACTACAATCCTTTCCTGAAGACGCAGTTCTCTCTGCGCGCGATCAATTTCATACGGGGTGACTATGGTATCAAGTTCGAAATGGTCCGTCATTTCCGTCACTGCTCGATCGGTTTCTATGCCGAGAAAGGACATCACATCCCTGCCGGGATTCCCTGGACCTGGGACAATATGACCAAGTCCACCGGATTCGTGACCCGGACCAACGGCGGTTTCCGTTTCCAGATCGCCCTGCCGCCGTACAGGATGAAACGGCACGGCTATATCCCGCGTGTCACTACCTCCGGACAGATCGGCATGGCATACAATGCGAACAATGAAGAGAGGTACTATTACGAGTACCGTACCGAGGTTGATGACAATATCATGACGAAGAATTACTACAATCCATATTATATTAATAGTATGCTTCAAGATATAAAATAAATTTTTTGAGAAATATTTGTTTTTTTGTATTTCTTGAAGTATCTTTGTCAACTGTAAAGTAGCATGTGCCTTTATGGGCATGCTTGACTATGGGCTAAGAAAGTTTGTTTAATGTTTAATATTTATTTAAAAGAAATGAAAAAGTTTTTTTCACTCATTGCGTTAGTAGGTGTATTTGCCGCTTGCCAGCCTGAGCAGATTGAGACTGCATTCAAGGTTGCCGGTGCCAAACTGACCGTTAACGTTTCTGTCGTAGATCTTGATGGAACGGAATATTCCGATGCAACCATCACTTCTACTGCCGGTACCGTTTCCGGCAAGACCATTACGTTCGAGGCTGCCGAAGCTACCGCCATCCCGGCTCAGACCATCACGGTCACGGCTACGACCCCGCAGCTTCCCAAGTCCTACTCTCAGTCCGTTTCCATCCCCGAAGTTATCGCCGGCGGTGTCGGTACCATTGATGTCCGCATGGTCATCGGTGAGAAGATTGACGACTACACCTATTCCGCTCAGCTCGAGGAGCAGGGCGATCCTGAACTGGTTGATGTCAAGTTCCTGGAGAACAAGCACTATACGACTTACGAGCACAAGCATCCCCACGGGGATATCGTTGTTGAGAATTTCTTCCTCAATGACAGTGAATATATCCTGACCGGTACTGTTGATTATCAGATCATCACCAGCGCCGAGGTCATCGCCGTCGAGGCCCTCTATGATGATTTCCAGACTGTCGTCGAGCAGATTGCCGAGGTCTTCAATGTTGAAGAGGAAAGAGAAGCCGGCAAGCTTGATTTCAAGGTCTCCGCTTTCGGTATGTGGGCTTCCTGGCAGAAGCGCTATGCTACCGAGTCCGTCTATGCTGTCGTTGCTGAGAAGGGTAACGAGAAGCTGACCGTCGGTGAGTTCGTCGTCGTCGATTACAATACCACTGTCGCCGAGGAGATCGAGCTTGGTATGCCGGTCCACGTTGTCGGTCACGGCAAGGAGGGTCACATCTCCGAGCACCAGTACACGACCCACGGTCACGATGAGCATGGTACGCCGCACGTTTACACGCACGACTATACTCACGAGTACTACACTGACTACCCGATCTACTCTCACTATTGGTATGGCCATGGTGTCGCCGGTGGCGCATCCAACGCTGGTGGTGGTATCGTCTTCGCCGAGTAATTCTTCAGACTCCTTAGTTTAACGAATTTAAAAGAATCAAGATATGAAACTCAAAGTTCTCGCATTGTCTCTCGCAATGGCAGCAGGCATCTTTGCTGCGAATGCTCAGCAGACTTACAAGGGGAATGACTGGTTCGTCGGTGTCGGTGGCGGTATCATCTCCGTCAACAACAGTGGCTTCAACTCCCCCTCCTTCTATGGCAACATCATGGTCGGTAAGTATGTCACTCCGATCCTCGGTGTCCGCGGTGTCATCGGCGGTCCTTTCCAGACCCTCGACGCCAAGGCCGGCAACGCTGCCAACTATGGTACCATGGGTACGATCTATTCCGCTAAGAACAAACTCTTCGGCGAGCTCAACCTCGATGCGATGATCAACTTCAGCAACATCTTCGCTGACGATCTTGCCAAGTTTGATGTGTATGCTTTCGTCGGCCCGACCATGAACATTTCTTCCGCCGGTACCGCTTTCAAGGGTGGTGCTTCTGCCGGTAACTATGTTCTCGTTCAGGAAGCGAATGGCACGAAGGTCCGCTTCGGCGCTACCGCCGGTCTCGGCCTTGGTTACAATGTGACCAACGCTCTCGAGATCGCTCTCGAAGGCCGTTTCGGGATCACCCCGTCCGTCTTCGGTGACGCCAGCCAGTATCGTAAGGGCGAAGGCACCGGCCGTCTGACCCTCAACGCTATCTGGACCATCGGTGGAAAGCATGGCAAGTATGCCCGTGCTGCTGCTGCCGCCGCTGCTGCCGGTTACCTCTCCAAGGAGGCTGCCGAGGAGCTCGCCAAGGAGTATGCCAAGAATCACCCTGTCGTGAAGACCGAGGTCAAGACCGAGACTGTTGTCAAGGAGGTCGAGAAGATCGTCAACAAGGAGATCCCTTCC
>JAILAO010000075.1 GCA_024681565.1 Bacteroidales bacterium | reverse complement strand
GCAGGCGACCTTGAAGGACATGTAATTCTCCATGCTGAACGGGATGGCGGCGGTCATGCCGATATTCACGCCGATCTCGCCGCCGCCGACCACACCGGGAGCGGATTCGGCGGTGAGGGTGACCGAGCCGGACGCGATGGGACTGGCCACGCGGGGCCGCTGGGCGTATTTCTTCTGGGTCTTGAAATCGCCGAGCGTCCGGGTCAGCTCCCGTTTGAGGACATCTTCATTCAAGTCGCCCATGAAAACCAGGATGCCGTCGCCAACCTTGTCGAATACGGAGGAGAAATATTGCTCGGAGCGCACCGGCAGGTCATCGCGCAAACGAGAGATGTGCTTGCGGTCCGTATAGAAGTAGTTCGGCCGCATCAGGCTGTCCATCAGAGAATTGACATCTCGTGGCGAGAGGGCTTCCATGTCCAGCCGGAGGGTTTCCCCGGATTTGTAATAATCAAAGGCCGGTTGGGACGGCTGCCGGGCGTCCGCGATGGAGAGCAGGGCGCGCAGCAGCAGCGGGAGCTTGGCCCTGGGGGCGAGTCCGGTGATGCGCAGGTCGGACAGGGTCGCGGTTTCCTGCATCGTGATGCCGTTGGCCAGCAGCATTTCGTGGAAATCGGCCCCGTTGAGTCCGGCAACTCCGCTCAGCGGAAGCATGTCGCCGACAAAGGCGCTCTCTCCCGCCTGCAGGGCCGGGACATCGGCCACGCCGCCGCGCAGCAGCAGCGCGTAGCGGAATTCGCCCTGGCCGGCCATCTTCTTGTAGATGACCTTGATTCCGTTGGAGAAGGTCCACATCTGTCCGCCGGAAATGGGTTCCGCCGCTTCGGCCCGGAGCCGGACTTTGGCGCTCGGCTGGTAGAGCGAGAGCGTATCTCCGAAATTGGCTTTGTATTCTTCGGCGGGGGCAGGGTGGGCCCAGGCTTCATTGAAAGAGCGCAGAATGCCTTTTTTGCTCCATCCCCGGTCGGGAATGTCATAGCGCAGCGTGAGGTTGCGGGCCGAATCGAGCAGGGCCTGAGCGAAACCGTTGAACAGTTCCCGTTCCCGCTCGTCGTCCAGCCGTCGGCTGACGATGAAGTCGTTCAGGGTGGCTTCCGAGGCGAGGTTGGAACCATAGAGGTAGGAAGACACGCACTTGTCGAGATAGTCCCGGTTGGTCAGCCGGCGTCCGCCTTCGTGGCGTTTGGCTTCTGAGATCAGGCGTTCCTTGGTGTCGCGGAATTCCACGGCCCCGGCACCCTCCTTGTCCAGGGAGGAAAGCACGGAGGAGAACTGGCGCGTGGCGGCATCCAGCCGGCGTGCCGAGGTATAGACCGTAAAAGAGTGGAGCTCGTCACCGGGACCCGTCGCGCTGTCCAGATAGCGGTATTGGAAATCGCCGAGCGGGATGCCCGCATTGCGGAAACTCCGGACGACGCGTGAGCGGACGATTTCTCCGAGCTGGTCGGAATAGGCCTTGGAGACCAGCGGCTGCGGCGTGTTCATCACTTCTTCCGGAAGCCGCTGCGAGCGGAAGATGGCATTGATGGCGGCGACGTCCTCCGTCGTATTGAGCGTCATCAGCAGCGAAACGGTATCCCTGGGGCTCCAGGAATATTCCAGGCCCTTGTAATTCTTTTCCAGCGTCGGGACCATCATCGAGAGCAGCCCCATCCGCTCCTGGATCTTGTCGGCGTCGATGTCCCCGCAGACGATGACGGCTTGTGGTTTCTGGTATTTGGATGCCATGTCGAACAGCATCAGCAGGGTCGAGTCCGCGACGCTTTCGTTGTAGGTAGGGACGTCCCGGAAGGTATAGAGCGCCGCATCCGCCGGGAGGGAGATGAATCCCTCTTCGGAATAGCCGACCCCGTTGTCGGCCAGGAACCGGTAGGGTGCCCGGTCACCGAAATGCGGCAGGCTTCGGAGCGATTCGCGGGCTTCGGCTTCTTCCCGCAGGCCGCGCTGGACCAGGGCGAAGTCGGCAAATCCTTTTTGTGCGGGATTGGTGACCAGGTAGAAGCGAATACCGTCCGGAAGGTCTCCCCGCTTGATTTCTGGGGCGATCCCGAGGCTCGGAAGCTCTTGTCCCAGGGCAAAAAATCCGAGCAGGAGACCAATTAGGCACGATATGTGTTTAGAAAACTTTGGCATACGTATTTGCAAAAGTATAAAAGAAAATGATTATATTTGTACTTATGCGACTAAATCTAAAAAAAACTATAATGGTATTATGAAAAAATTAATCGCTTCTGTTGCAGCTCTCGTAGTTGCCCTCGGCGCCGCTTATGCGCAGGATCTTGCCGCGGCGACCGAATTGTACAACGCCGGTGCGGAGGCCGTTTCCGCTGGAGACAAAGACGGCGCACTCAAGTCTTTTGAACAGGCACTCGAAGTTGCCACCGCCCTTGGCGAAGAAGGCCAGGAGGTCGTTGCCAACTGCAAAAATATCATTCCGAACCTCGTTCTCTCCATGGCGAAAGACCTGGTGAAGGAGTCCAAGTTCGATGAGGCTGTCGCCAAGCTCGCCGAGGCATCCGCCGTGGCGGAGAAGTACGAGGCCGCCGACGCCCTCGCCGAGGCCAAGGAACTGATCCCGCAGGTCAAGATGTCCAAGGCCGGCACCCTGCTGAACGCCAAGGACTATGCTGGTGCCGCCGCAGCATACAAAGAGGTGCTGGATGCGGATCCGACCAACGGTGCCGCCGCGCTCCGTCTCGGTGTCGCCCTCAATGGCGCAGGCAAGCTCGATGAGGCCAAGGCCGCTTTCGAGACGGCTGCCGCCAACGGCCAGGAGGCCACGGCCAACAAGCAGCTCGGCAATATCTATCTCAAGGAGGCTGTTGCCGCGCTCAAGGCCAAGAAATTTGCGGATGCCGTGACCGCCGCCGTCAAGGTGAACGACTTCACCGAGAACGCCCAGGCCTGGCAGATCGCCGGTCAGGCTTCCCAACTCGCCGGCAAGAACAATGACGCCATCAAGTACTTCGAGAAATATCTGGAGGTCTCTCCGAGCGCGAGCAACGCCGGTGCGATTGCCTTCACGGTCGGTGCCCTCTACCAGCAGGCCAAGAACAACGCCAAGGCCCGGGAGTTCTACACCAAGGCTTCCAGCGACGCCAAGTATGGTGCCGAGGCCAAGAAGATGCTCGACGCACTCAAATAATGCAGTGTCTTGAGTTGCTGGCGCCTGCCAGAAACAAGGATATCGGCATCGCAGCCATCGACTGCGGTGCCGATGCCGTATATATAGCGGGCCCGGATTTCGGTGCCCGCAAGGCGGCCGGCAACAGTTTTGAGGATATCGCGGAGCTGTGCTCCTACGCGCATCGTTTCGGTGCCCGTATCTTCGTCACGTTCAACACCCTGTGGCTGGATGGCGAAGCGGAGGAAGCCCACCGCCAGCTGCTCCGGGCCCAGGCTGCCGGAGCGGATGCCTTCATCATCCGGGAGCCCCGGATCGCAGCCTGGGACGATATCACGGTGCCGCTGCACGCTTCGACCCAGTGCGCCATCCGCGATGTGGAGCGGGCCCGTTATTACGAATCCCTGGGTTGCGCCCGCATCATCCTGGAGCGGGAGCTGTCCCTGGAGACCATCCGGGAGATCTGCTCGGCCGTACGCTGCGAGGTGGAATTCTTCGTGCACGGAGCGTTGTGTGTCTGCTACAGCGGGGACTGCCGCCTGTCGGAATACATCGACGGCCGGAGCGCGGACCGGGGTGAGTGCATCCAGGCCTGCCGTTCGCTCTATGACCTGGTGGACGGGGACGGCCGCGTGCTGCTCCGCAACAAGGCGGTCCTCTCCCTGAAAGATTTCAATCTCCGCGCCCGCCTCGGAGACCTGGCAGAGGCCGGGGTCTCCTCGTTCAAGATCGAGGGACGGCTCAAGAGCGCCTCGTATGTGAAGAATGTCGTGCGGGACTATTCTCTGGCCCTGGACCGCCTGGTCGCGGAGCACCCGGACCGATACTGCCGCGCCTCTTTCGGGGAAGTGACGGGCGGATTCGTCCCGGATACGGACAAAACGTTCAACCGCGGCTATACGGAGCTGTTCCTGGACGGGAAACGCGGCCGCTGGTCCTCGATGGATGCACCCAAGTCGATGGGCGAACGGATCGGCACGGTCCGGCAGATCCGCCGGACGCCCGGGCGCACGATGCAGTTCCGCGTCGAACCCCTGCGCCGGGGTCTCGAGCTGCGCAACGGCGACGGCTTCGCCTTCACGACGGCGGACGGCGTCACCGGTTTCCGCGGAGACGTCTGCGAAGGGCTGAAGGTGAGCTGCAAGGAGGTACCCGACCTGCGGGAGGGGATGACCCTCTACCGCAATATCAACGCCGCCTTCGAGAAAGCCCTGGAGGCGCAGGCCTGCCGCCGGGAGATCCCGGTCCGCCTGTCTGTGCGTATCCATGGTAAATACGTTCTCGAGGTGCGGGCGCTGAGCCAGGACGGACGGGAAGTCGTCAGTCCTTTTCATACGGACGTCGAGACGGCCGAGAACCGCGAACGTGCGGAAGCGATGCTGCGCGAGCAGCTCTCCAAGCGGAGCGGAATCTACCGTTTCTCGGTAGAGGAACTGTCGGTGGAAACGGCCGGAGGCAAGCTGCCGCTGCTCAGTGCTTCGACCATCAACGGCATCCGCCGCCTGGTCGCCGAGGACATCGACGCCCTGCCCTGCCGCGCCCATCCCCTGGCGCAGGGCGCTCCCGATTTTGTCCGGCCCGTCCCGGACGGAACATCCCCCCGGGACACTTCCCGGACCGAATTGATGCGGAGCCGCTATTGCGTCCGTTATGAACTCGGGCTCTGCCCGAAATACCAGGGCGCCCAGGCGCCTCAGGAGCTGTATCTGCTCAACAATGGCCGCCGCCTGGCCCTCCATTTCGACTGCAAGGCCTGCGAGATGACGGTTACTCCAGCGCAAAAGTGATCTCTACGTCGCCGAAGCGTCCGGTCAGCGTACCGCCCTCTTTCCCGAACAGGTCTTTGAAGAAATTGCGCGTGAGCTGCCCGCGCCAGACTACGTCGTCCTTGTCCCGGTAGGGGATTTCCAGTTCGAATCCATATTGCTTGGAGTTGTATTTGACGATGGCGCTGCATTTCCAGCTCGTCGTGGTCCCGCCGTCGTCCTCGACGACCATGAAGGCGATCTTTTCCATCTGCTCGGTGAAATTGGTCAGCAGGACTGCGTTGAAAGGGACTTTCCTGCCGACCTGGTTCCGCTTCACGACAATCATGAAATCCGTCAGGCTGGGCGAATAGTTCTTGAGATCGTCGTCCTTGGAGGCCTTGAAGCCGTCCACGGCACCGCACTTCACGAAAAACTCAGAGGCCCCGCCGAACCAGGAGTCATAGTTGCGCAGCATCTTGAAATCCCGGATACTGAGGATGTATTCTTTGTCTTCCGAGTCCTTCCCGCTGTTCTTCCCGGCCTTGGTCCCGGACTCCTCCGCGAAAAATTCCAGCGGGGTGAAAGCCGCGTCGTCATTGCGGTTGACGACCCAGACGGGCCGGTCCCGGGCGACCTCCTCCGTGACGAAGACCGAATCGACGACATGGGCGCCGTTGGCATCGAGCCGCACTTCATAGCCGTAATTGGACTCGGCACCGTATCCCGGATCGAAGGTCACGATGGGGAAACGCTTTCCGTCCCAGTCTTCGGAATAGGGCCAGTAGATCTGCATGTCCGATTCAATCAAGGCGTTGAGGTAGCGTTCGATATCCGCGGCACCGGCTTTGGTGCCGTATTTTTCCGTCAGATAGTCGGCGAACAGGTCCCGCAGCGGGGTTTTGTAGCTGCCGGCCTTGGTCGGCTGCCCGTCATCTCCGACGCCGGCGCCCGGGGCGTTGAACAGGTCGGAAAGGAGGTATTCTTCGTCGTATCCGTTGCCGGACGAGGCGCTGACGGCGTCGTGGACTTCGGCCAGATGTTCCGGCTGCAGCGGGAGGTCCGAGAGAATCTGCGCCACGTCGGCGAGGGTGAACAGGCCGCCGTCCGGCGAACCGGACAGGCCGAGACTGCTTTTCTGCCCGTCGCAGGCGGTGAGCAGGGCCAGCAGCAGGCCCGGTAGGAGGAAAGAAGTCTTCACGTTCATTTTGCATACGTTTTGGTTCGATGCAAAGTGACGGACATTTATCCGTTTTCTCCTTCAGAGAAACGTTTAAGCGGAAGATTTTCCGGGGGCAGGAAGAAAACCGTCCTTTCCGGGCTTTTCCGGGCCGCTTGGACAGCTAGGCGAAAAAACGGATAAAACGGTATTTTTCGAAGAAATCCCGCTGGATCCGGACATTTTTGAAACCGGCGGCTTCGAAGACGCCGGCGGTTTCGGGCCCGAGGGACTCGTTGATCTCCACCAGCCCCACGCCGCCCGGCCGCAGGAAACGCTGTGCCCAGCGGGCGATGGCACGGTAGAAACGGAGCGGATCTCCGTCCGGCACGAAGAGCGCCAGGGCCGGCTCGTAGCCGAGGACGTTCCGGCGCATCTGCGCCCGTTCGCTTTCGCGCACATAGGGAGGATTGCCCAGGATCAGGTCAAACGGACCGAAGGGGAAATCCTGTTCCGTATCCAGCACGTCGGCCTGCAGGAAGCGGGGCGGCTCCGGGACGGACGGAAACTGTCCGCGGGCATAGCCCAGGGCCGTGTCGGAAATGTCCACGCCGAAGACCCGGGCATCCCGGATCTCCAGGGCGACAGACCAGGCGATGCAGCCGGATCCGGTACACAGGTCCAGCACCTGCGGGGCCTGCGGCAGCGCCATCTCCCGGAGGCTCCGGACCCCTTCGGCCACCAGGAGTTCCGTCTCGGGCCGGGGAATCAGTACGCCCGGTCCCACGGCGAAACGGTGGCCGCAGAATTCCGTCACGCCCAGGACATATTGCACGGGCTCGCCCAGGCAGAGCCGTTGCAGGTCCTGCTGCAGTTCCGCTTCGTGGTCTGCCGGAATCTCCGTCCGCGGTTCGATGATATGGGTATAGCTGCGCATGCCGAGTCTCTCCTCGCAGAGCATCAAAACCAAACCCCTCGCCTCGGGCGAAGGGTACAGGGCTTCCAGGCATGCGGTGCCGTTCCGGATGAAATCGGCGAGCAGCACTAGGAATTCTCGATAATGGTGGACAGGAACGCGGTCATGTCCAGGCCGGCGGTCCGGACCATCTTGGGCACGAGCGAGGCGCTTGTCATGCCGGGGATGGTGTTGATCTCCAGGAAGTACAGACCGTCTTCGGCGAGGATGTAGTCCATCCGGACGACGCCCTTGCAGCCCAGCCGGAAGTAGATCTTCGCGGTGGTGTCCTGGACCAGTTTCCGGACCTCGTCCGAGACCGGTGCCGGGCAGATCTCCTGGCTGTGGCCGTTGTACTTGGCATCGTAGTCGAAGTACTCATTGTCCGAGACGATTTCGATCAGGGGCAGGGTGGAAACCTGCTTCCCGTCGAAATAGGCGGCACAGGTCAGTTCCCGTCCCTGCACGCCCTGCTCGATGAGGACCGTATGGTTTTCGCTGAAGGCATACTGGACGGCCTGGCCGACCTCTTCAGGCCGGGTGACGCGGGTCACGCCGAAACTGGAACCGCCCTGCGTCGGCTTTACGAAAACGGGGAACTTCAGTTTCTTCCGCACTTCCGCGTCCGTCTCTTCGTGGTCCATTCCGTGCCGGACATAGACGTCCGGGGCGCATTTTGCCAGGCCCAGGTCGCGGATGTAGCATTTGCAGGCGTATTTGTCGAAGACGATCGAGCAGACGCTCGAGTCGCAGGTGCTGCAGGGGATGCCGAGCATCTCGAGGTATCCCTCGATCTGGCCGGTCTCGCCCGGCGCTCCGTGCTGGACGATGTAGGCGAAATCAAAGCGGACCCGTTCGCCGAGGACCTGGACGGAGAAGTCCGTCTTGTCCACTTCCGGCCGGGCTTCCTCCGGGAAGAGCATCCGCATCGAATTGCGCTTCTTGGCCGCCACGAGCGACCATTTGCCGAAGCGCGCGAAAATCTCGTAGATGTCGTATTCGTTGCCGTCGATCCGCGAGGCGACGAATTCGCCGCTTCGGCAGGAAACCTCCCATTCGGAGGAATCACTGCCGTACACTACGGCGATGGTCTTGTATTTGCCCATATTCTAATTGAAATAGTAGTCTTCTTCTTCATCGCGGGTTCCGGCGCTCCCGCCGGCTCCGGAATAATCGTCTCCGTAGCCGCCCAGGAAGGTGCCGTCACGCGAGCAGTCGTACTCCAGCGCTCCGCCTGTCGGGGTGAGGAAATGGTCTCCCTCCATCGACCAGCCGATGGTCGGGTCGGCCAGGCATTTCTTCATCCAGATGCCCCAGATCGGCAGGGAGGCGTTGGCGCCCTGGCCCAGGGCCGTGGAGTTGAAGTGGACATGGCGGTCTTCGCCGCCTACCCAGACGCCGGCCGTGATGTTGGGCGTGTAGCCGATGAACCAGCCGTCGGAGTTGTCGTTGGTCGTGCCGGTTTTGCCGGCGATCTCGCCCCGCAGCCCATAGACGCTGCGCAACCGGTTGCCGGTGCCTTCGTTGACGACGCCGCGCATCAGGTTCACCATCAGGTAGGCGGTCTGTTCGGAGATGACGTCGCGTTTCTGGTTGGTGAATTCGTCGATGGTCCGTCCGTCGCTGTCGGTGATCCTGGAGACATACTGCGGCGTGATATAGGTTCCCTGGGAAGGGAAGGTGTTATAGGCCGCCACCATGTCGAAGACGGGGACTTCCGCCGCTCCGACGCACAGGGAATAGACCTCGTCCAGGTGCGTCTGCACGCCCATCTGGTGGATCATCTTCACCAGGGCGGCCGGGCCGAGTTCCTTCATCAGGAAGGCGGACACGTTGTTGGAACTGTGGGCAAGACCCCAGCGGAGCGTGACCGTCTGTCCGATCATTTCCGCCTTGTCGGTACTGCGGGGGGTCCAGACCGTGCCGTCCGGCAGGACGAAGGATTGCGGGAAGAGGACTACCTTGTCGCAGGGTGTCATGCCTTCCTGCATGGCCAGGGTATAAAGATAAGGCTTGATGGTCGAGCCGACCTGCCGTTTGCCCTGGCGGACATTGTCATATTTGAAGTAGCGGTAGTTCGGACCGCCGACATAGGCCTTGATGTATCCGGTATTGGGCTCGATGGCCATGAAGCCGCAGCGCAGGATGCCCTTGTAGTAGCGGATCGAATCGTCCGGGGTCATCGTGGTGTCCACGTAACCCTTGCTGTTCCAGGAGAATACGCGCATTTTCTCCGGTTTGGAGAACTGCGCCATGATCTCGGATTCGCTCTTGCCGGCATTGCGCTGGAGACGGTAGCGGTCGCTCCACCGGCGGGCCTGGTTCATCAGCAGATCCGCCGTCTTGGAGTCCACGTCGTTGGCGAAAGGCTTGTTGCGCTTAAAGCGCAGCTCCCGGTCGAAACTGGGCTGGAGGTTTTTGCCCAGATGTTCCGCCACGGCCTCCTCGGCATATTGCTGCATCTTATAATTGATGGTAGTATAGATGCGCAGGCCATCCCGGTCGAGGTCGTAGGAACTGCCGTCCGCCTTCTTGTTCTTGTCAAGCCAGCCGTAGATCGGGTCGTTGCGCCAGCGCAGCGAATCGTGCGCATAGTCTTCCGGCCACTGGTAATCCGATTTCTTGGGACGTTTGGCGGACATGTCCCGCCGCAGCATGTCCCGGAAATACGGGGCGCGGCCGGCGTTGTGGTCCTGCACCTGATAGTCCAGCGTGATGGGGATCTGGCGGATGGAGTCGCGTTCTTCCCGGGTCAGGAATCCGTTGCGTTCCATCTGGCCGATGACGAAGTTGCGGCGCTCCAGGGCGAGGTCGGGGTGGAGGACCGGGTTGTATCGGGTCGGTTTGTTGACCATGCCGACGAGCATCGCCGCCTCTTCGACGGTCAGGTCGGAGGGCTCTTTCGCAAAGAAAGTCTCCGAGGCCGCCTTGACGCCGTAGGCACTGCTGCCGAAGAAGATCGAATTGAGGTACATGTCCACGATCTCGTCCTTGGTGTAGTCCCGCTCGATCTTGACGGCGGTGATCCATTCCTTGAGTTTGGTGAATACCATCTGGAACTTGTTGCGGATCTCGCTGCGGGGATAGAGCGTCTTGGCGAGCTGCTGGGTGATGGTACTGCCGCCGCCCTGGCTGGAGTCGCGCATCAGCAGGGTCTTGACCAGCACGCGGGCGAGGCCCTTCATGTCGATGCCGGAATGCCGATAGAAACGGGCATCCTCGGTGGCGACGGCGGCATTCTCCAGAGTGTGGGAAAGCTCGTCGTAGCTGACATAGGTACGGTTCTCGATATGGAAGGTGGCGAGCACTTCGCCGTTTTCAGCAATCACCTGGGTGGCCAGCTTGTTGTCCGGGTGTTCCAGTTCCTCGAAGGAGGGGATCTTCGCAAAGATGCCCACCAGCAGCAGGAGCAGGAGCACAAGGGCGAACGGAGCCGTGACCAGGATCCAAAACCATTTGACAATCTTCTTCTTGGTGTTCTCTTTCATCGGCACTAAAAATTTGTCATAATATTATTATGACCCCTTCTTGACGGACGCAAAATTAACGATTAAATTTTGAAAATTACCGAGTTTCTGATTTTCTTTGCAGTTCGAAACCGCAAAGACCGGACTTTTGCGGTGCTAAACTGAAAAATTATTGAAATGGAGGGGAATTTAGTAATCGTCGAGTCGCCGGCCAAGGCGAAGACCATACAGAAGTATCTGGGCAAAGGCTATACGGTCAAGTCCAGTTTCGGCCATATCCGGGACCTGCAGGAAAAGAAGCTCAGCGTAGATGTCGCCGACGGCTTCAAGCCCGAGTATGTCGTGCCTGCGGGGAAGAAGAAAATCGTTTCTGAACTCAAGAAGGCAGCCGATGCGGCCCAGACCGTCTGGCTGGCTTCCGATGAGGACCGCGAGGGAGAGGCCATCTCCTGGCATCTGGTGGAAACGCTCGGCCTGGACCGCAGCCGGACGCGCCGGATCGTGTTCCACGAGATCACCAAGGATGCCATCCTGCACGCCATCGAGAATCCCCGCACCATCGACGACAACCTGGTCAACGCCCAGCAGGCGCGCCGCGTCCTGGACCGGCTGGTCGGTTTTGAACTTTCACCGATCCTGTGGCGCAAGATCCAGCGAGGCCTCTCCGCCGGACGCGTCCAGTCCGTCGCGCTCCGTCTCGTGGTGGACCGCGAAAAAGAGATCATCGCTTTCGAGAGCACACCTTACTATAAGGTCGAAGGACAGTTCCTGGCCGGCGGCGTCAAGGTCAAAGGCCTGCTGGATACCCGTTTCGATTCCCTGGAGAAGGCCCGCACCTTCCTGGAGGACAGCATCGGCGCCCGGTATCAGGTCGCTTCCGTCGAGAAGAAGGAAGCCGTCCGCTATCCGGCGGCGCCCTTTACCACTTCTACCTTGCAGCAGGAGGCTTCACGCAAACTTCATTATCCGGTCAGCGTGACGATGCGGCTGGCGCAGAGTCTCTATGAGCGCGGTCTGATCACCTACATGCGTACGGACTCCACGAACCTGTCCAGCCTGGCGCTCGGCACGTCCAAGCAGTTCATCCTCGACAACTTCGGTCCGGAGTATTCGCACCCGCGCCAGTATAAGACCCGCACCAAAGGGGCCCAGGAGGCCCACGAAGCCATCCGCCCGACCTTCATCGCCAATACCGACATCGAAGGCACCGCGCAGGAAAAGAAGCTCTACAACCTGATCTGGAAACGTACCGTCGCTTCCCAGATGTCGGAGGCCAAGGTGATGGGGACGTCCATCAAGGTCGCTTCCGACAAGCGCAGCGAGCAGTACGGCATCCAGGCGACAGAGGTCCTGTTCGACGGTTTCCTCAAGCTCTATATGGAGGGCAGCGACGACGAGACGCAGGAAGAGGACAACACCATCCTGCCGCCGATCTCCGTCGGCGAGACCGTGACGGAGAAAGGCATTTCGGCGGAGTGCAAGTACACCCAGGCGCCGTTCCGCTATTCCGAAGCCACCCTGGTCAAAAAGCTCGAAGAGCTGGGTATCGGCCGTCCGTCCACGTACGCCCCGACCATCTCCACCCTGACCACCGGGCGCGGCTATCTGTTCAAGGGAGACGTCGAAGGCCGTCCCGTGAACGTGACCAACCTGGCCATCAAGGGCGGCGCGGTCGTCAGCGCTTCGAAAAAGGAAACGGTGGGCGCGGAACGCGGGAAACTGATTCCGCAGGAGATCGGCATGATCGTCACGGACTACCTGGTCGAGAACTTCCCCAGCATCATGGATTATGATTTCACGGCCAACGTGGAGAAGGATTTCGACAGCATTGCCGCGGGCGAACTCGTCTGGAACGACGTCATCCGCTCTTTCTACGGGGATTTCCACAAAAAGGTGGAAGCGACGCTGGACAACGGGCAGTACAGCCATGTCGAGCGTGTCCTGGGCGTGGATCCCGCCGACGGACGCACCGTCATCGCACGTTTCGGCCAGTTCGGCGCCTATGTCCAGAAGGGAGACGGCGACGACCGCCAGTCCGCGAGCCTTGCCAAAGGCCAGCTCATCGAGACCCTCACGCTGGAGGAGGCGCTGAAACTCCTGGAATTCCCGCGCAACATGGGACGCTATGAGGATGTGGACATCCTGATCCTCAAGGGCCGTTACGGTCCGTATATCAAATACGGCGACAAGAACATCTCCCTGCCCCGGGGCGCCGACCCGCTCCGCATCAGTCAGGAACAGTGCACGAAGCTCGTACAGGACGCCCTCTCCGGCGCTTCCACCAATCCTGTGCTCCAGGAATTCAAGGAGGCGGGAATCTCCGTCCTGAACGGCCGCTATGGCCCGTATATCAAGTATGACGGCCGCAACTACAGGATTCCGCGCAGCAAGGATGCCGCTTCCATCAGCGAGGAGGAGTGCCGCCAGATCATCGAAAGCGCCCCGGCGCCGGATGAAGCCAAGACGAAAAAGTTCAAAAAAAGAAAATAAAGTATGTCCAACTACCAGATTGATGCTATTGACCGGAAGATTCTTTCCTATCTGGTGAACAACGCGCGGATGCCGTTCCTGGAAATCGCCCGTGAATGCGGGATTTCGGGTGCCGCCATCCACCAGCGTGTCCGCAAGATGGAGAACAACGGTGTCATCACCGGTTCCCGGATGGTGGTCAAGCCGGGCGCCCTCGGCCTCAACGTCTGTGCGTTCATCAGCGTGAACCTCTCCGAAGACAACAAGTATCCGGATGTCGTCGCTGCGCTCAAGCACATTCCCGAGATTGTGGAGTGCCATTTCGTCACCGGCAAGGCCGCTTTGTTCCTGAAGGTGTATTGCTTTGACAACGAGCACCTGATGAGCATCCTGCTGAACACGATCCAGCGGATTCCCTACATCCAGTCGACGGATACGATGATCTCCCTTGACCAGTCCTTCGAACGGGAAGTCTGGGTCAAGGACTACAAGAGCACTAGTTTTCCTGCGATTTCTGGCGTGTAAGGATGGCTTCTGCGAGGACGAGGTCCTCGGGGGTCGTAATCTTCAAGTTGAACCGCTCTCCTTCCTCGAAGGTGAGCGGTATTCCTTTGCGTGCGACCACGGAGGCGTCGTCCGTGAACAGGAGGTCGTAAGCCTGGGTGTAGGCTTCCTTGAGGTCCTCTGAACGGAAGATCTGCGGGGTCTGGACCGCGACGACCTTGGAGCGGTCCGGATCCGGCGTGCCCGGATCCCGGGAACGCAGGGTGTCCACGACCGGCACGACCGGCAGGAGGGCCCGGCAATCCTCGTCTTCCATCCTGTCCAGCATCCGGCGGACCAGCTTCGCGGTCAGCAGGGGACGTACGCCGTCGTGGATGGAGACGATGGCCCCGTCCGGCACTTTCCGGAGGGCATTCTGCACGGAATGGAAGCGCGTCAGCCCGCCCGCCACGAGCGTCTGCGGGCAGTGGAAGGAGTGGATGGCGCAGAGGTCCTTCCAGGTTTCGAAGTGCCCGCGGGGCAGTACGGTGATGATTTTCATTTCGGGCGCAGCCTCGAGAAATCGCTCGATGGTGCACTGGAGGATGGGGCGCCCGTCCAGCAGCATAAACTGTTTGGGAAGCTCTCCGCCCATCCGGGTGCCGTTGCCGCCGGCCACGAAAATCCCGTATATTTTTTTGCGCATAATCAGCTCGTTCTTTCCACAAAATTAAGGATTTTTATTTAATTTTGTAATTCAATCCGAAACAGGCGAAAGATATGGCTTTTTCATTCTTGAATCAGGAACTGGCTATCGATCTCGGCACCGCCAACACCGTCATTTACCAGAATGACCAGATTGTATTGGACGAGCCGAGCATCGTGGCCATCGACAATAATTCGGGCAAGTGCATCGCCCTGGGCACCCAGGCCAAACTGATGCATGAAAGGACCAGCCCGGGCGTCAAGACCGTCCGCCCGCTGCGGGACGGCGTGATCGCCGACTTCAACGCGGCGGAGATGATGATCCGCGGCTTCATCAAGCAGGCCGGCGGCCGTCACCGCCAGCTTTTCACCCCCAACCTGAAGGTGGTGGTGGGCATCCCTTCCGGATCCACGGAAGTGGAGATCCGTGCCGTGCGCGACTCCACGGAGCATGCCGGCGGCCGTGATGTCTTCCTCATCTTCGAGCCGATGGCGGCTGCGCTGGGTATCGGTCTCAATGTCGTGGCCCCGCAGGGCAATATGGTCGTCGATATCGGCGGCGGCACCACCGAGATCGCCGTGATCTCGCTGGGCGGCCTGGTGGTCCAGGACAGCATCCGTACGGCCGGAGACGTGTTCACGAGCGACATCCAGTACTATCTCCGTCAGCAGCACAACATCAAGGTGGGCGAGATTACGGCGGAGAAGATCAAGATGGCTGTCGGAGCCGTGATCCCCGACCTGGAGCCCGAAGAGGAGCCGGCTCCTTTCATCGTCCGCGGTCCGAACCTGATGACGGCCCATCCCGTCGAGGCGACGATCACCCACCAGGAGATTGCCCATTGCCTCGACAAGTCCATCGCCAAGATCGAGACTTCCATCCTCCATGTCCTCGAAAACACCCCGCCGGAACTCTACGCCGACATCGTGGAGAACGGCATCTTCCTGTCCGGCGGCGGCGCCTTGCTCCGCGGTCTGGCGAGACGTTTCCAGGACAAGGTCAACATCCAGTTCCACGTCGCCGAGGATCCGCTTCACGCAGTGGCCCGCGGTACGTGCGATGCGCTCAAGCACACCGACCGCTACTCTTTCCTGATGCGATAGATGCCAAGCGGACGGAAACCGGCATCATTTCTGGTCAGTGCGGCGATTTTCATTTTATTGGAGATTGCTGCACTTTCTCTGTTGCATGCCAGTTCGACCCTCCAGAACATCTGGCTCAACCGGGCCTCGCACCGCACGATGGCCTTCCTCTGGGGCGGCGGAGAGACGATCCGCAGCCATTTCCAGCTTGAACGGATCAACCAGGAACTGCAGCAGGAGAACGCTTCCCTGCAGGAGCGCCTGCGCGCCTATGAGCGGCTGGGCGTCGAGGAGGAGGAGCTGGCCCGGATGGCGGAGCGGGAGGCGTCCGGCTACCGTTACACGCCGGCCACCGTCGTCAAGATGAGCCGGAACCAGATGCACAACTACATCATCCTCAACAAGGGGTCCGAAGACGGTATCCGGCCGCAGAGCGGCATTATCTCGGACCGGGGCGTGGTCGGTATCGTGGAAGCGGTGGACAGGCATTACTCCTACGGTCTGACCCTGATGAATCCGCAGATGAGCATCGGTGCCCGGGTCGGGCGGACCGCTGTCATCGCTCCGCTCTCGTGGGACGGCCGCAGTACCGGCGGAGCCGTGGTCCGCAACATCCCGCCGCACTATGATATCGAACCCGGCGATACGGTCCGGACCAGCGGGTATTCTTCGATCTTCCCGCCGGGCATTCCCATCGGCATCACCCGCGAAACCCGCCTGGTGGACGGCTCTACGAGGCAGGTGGATGTCCGCCTGTTCCAGGATTTCTCCACGGTCCGCTATGTGACCGTGGTGGAGAATCTCGAGCGCAGCGAAATCATGGCCCTGGAGGCCAAAGGGGAGGGTCGGCCATGAGGGGTACGGGTCTCAAATACATCCTGCTTTTCCTGGTGCAGGCCGCCCTGTGGAATTATTTCAATTTCTCGCAGTACCTGACCATCGTCTTCCTGCCGGCGATGCTGCTGTGCCTGCCGCTGGACCGGGGGCCGGTCCGCCTGATGCTGACAGCTTTCGCCACCGGGCTGGCGCTTGATTTTATCGTGACGGGGCAGTTGGGCATGACCTCCCTGGCCCTGGTCCCCGTGGCGCTGTTGCGTCGTCAGCTGGTGGCTGCGGTCTTCGGTCCGGAACTCCTTGTGCGGGGAGAAGAACTGTCCCTCCGGCGGCAGGGCTGGCAGAAAATCGTTCCGGCCATCCTGCTGGTGACGGCCCTGTTCCTCCTGCCCTTCATCTGGGTGGACAATGCCGGCATCCTGCCTTTCTGGCCCTGCGCCCTCCGTTTCGTGCTCTCCCTGCTGGTGAGCTCGGCCGTCTCCTGCCTGGTCGCCTATGTCATGCTTGAAGAAACCGGCGAGCGATGGAAATGAACCGAAAGAACAAGCTCCTGACCGGGCTGGTGGCCGTAGCGGCCATCCTGCTCGGAAAGCTGTTCTATATCCAGATCATCAACGACAAATACAAGGCGGACGCATCCAACAACTCGATGGTCTACAACTACATCTATCCGCCGCGCGGCGTCATTTACGACCGCAACGGGGAGATCCTGGTAGGCAACGAGGTCTGTTACGACATCTCCGTGACGCCGCGGGACGTGCAGCCTTTCGACACGCTGGCCCTCGCCAGCGCGCTGGATACGACCGTCGATTTCATCCGGGAACGGATGGCCTACTATCGGAAATACCGGACGCGCATCGGCTGGCAGACGCTTCCGTTCATCAAGCATATCACGCCCGAGAACTATATCCGCTTCGCCGAAGAGGCGTACCGTTTCCCCGGCTTCAAGGCCGAGGTGCGCAGTGTGCGCCAGTATCCCTTCAATGCCGGCGGCAATCTGCTCGGATACATCTCCGAGGTGGATGCGGACTACATCAAGGAACATCCGGAATACCGTTCCGGGGATTATGTGGGCAAGACCGGCCTGGAAGCCGCCATGGAGGAGCAGCTCCGCGGCGTCAAGGGCTATCACATCTATCTGCGCGACTCGCGCAACCGTGTCCAGTCGCCGTACATGGACGGCGAGGAGGACAAGGAGGCCGAGCCGGGCAAGGACGTCGTATCCACGATCGACGCCCATCTCCAGCAATACGGACAGCGGCTGATGGAGGGGAAGGTCGGTTCCGTGGTGGCCATAGAACCGTCCACCGGGGAGATCCTGGCGATGGTGTCCAGCCCGGGTATCGACGTGGATGTCCTCAGTGACATCGGCAAGCATTACGCCGAGATTGCGCGCAACCCGCGCAAACCGATGTTCAACCGTACGGTAATGGCATCCTACCCGCCCGGTTCCGTGTTCAAGCTCGTCAACGGCCTGATCGGCCTGCAGGAGGGCACCCTGGTGCCGTCCAACAGCTATCCCTGCGTCCACGGTTTCCCGTATGGCGGCAACCACCGGCTCGGCTGCCACGGCCATGCCTCGCCGCTCAATCTGCTGAGCGCCATTGCCACGTCGTGCAACGGCTATTTCTGCTACGTCTTCCGCAATATCCTGGACAACACGCGATACGCGACCACCGCCGATGCCTTCGATGCCTGGCGGGAACATGTGCTGAGTTTCGGCTTCGGCCGCAAACTGGGCAGCGATTTCCCTTCCGAACTGGGCGGCAATATCCCGACGTCCGGCTATTACGACAAGATGTACGGCAAGGGCCGCTGGCGTTTCCAGACCATCATCTCTTTGTCGATCGGTCAGGGAGAGATCGGCGCCACGCCGCTCCAGATCGCCAATCTGGCCGCCACGATGGCCAACCGCGGCTATTACTATATTCCCCATATCGTCAAGGATTCCGAGGGGATCGAGATCGACCCCAAATACAAGGAACGCCAGTATACATCGGTCGATACGACCCATTTCAAAACGGCGGTCGAGGGGATGTATATGGCCGTGAACGGCGGCGGATCGGCCGGCGGAACCGCCTTCAGCGCCCGCATCCCGGGGCTGGACGTGTGCGGCAAGACCGGTACGGCCCAGAACCCGCACGGCAAGGACAATTCCGTCTTTATCTGTTTCGCACCCAAGGACAATCCCAAGATTGCCGTGGCTGCGTATGTCGAGAACGCCGGTTTCGGCGCCACCTGGGCGCTGCCGGTGGCTTCGCTGATGCTGGAGAAGTACCTCACCGGGGAGATTTCCGAGCAGCGCAAGTATCTGGAGGACCGCCTGCTGACCACGAGATTCTTCTGATATGACAGGCAGGGAAAACATACCGGGTTCTTTCAGCCGGGGTCTGGGCAAGACCGTCGACTGGCGGCTGGTCGCCTGCTATCTGGTGCTGGTGCTGATCGGCTGGGTGAATATCTATGCTTCCATCCACTCCACCGAACCGGCCTCCATCTTCGACTGGTCGGCGCGCAGCGGCAAGCAGTTCATCTGGATGATGACGGCTTTTGTGCTGGACATCCTGATCCTGTTCGCAATCAATCCGCGCCTGTGGGAGGTCGTGTCTCCCTATACCTATGTCTTTGTCCTGTTCCTGCTGGTGCTGGTCATCTTTGTCAGCAAGGACGTCAAGGGCTCTCATTCGTGGTTCGAACTGGGACCGGTCAAGTTCCAGCCGGCGGAGATCTCGAAGATCACCACGTCGCTGCTGCTGGCGATGGTGATGAGCAAACCCGGTTTCCGCCTGACCAACCGCAGGCACATGCTGGTTGTGGCCCTGATCATCGGCCTGCCGATGCTGGCCATCCTGGGTGAGAGCGAGACGGGTTCTGCGCTGGTGTATGTCGGTTTCGTGTTCGTGCTCTACCGGGAGGGGCTGTCGGGCTGGTGGCTGTTTCTGCTGGGGATGGCCATCCTGCTGTTCATCCTCACCCTGGTCACGCACTGGTGGGTTTCGGTCGCGGTGCTGTCCGTCGTCTGTGCTGCCTATTATTTCCGGGTGTTGCGCAACAGCCGCCGCGAGGCGATCAATTACCGCAGGCTCGCCCTGCGCCGCACCCTGCTGGCTTTCGCTGCCGGCGTGCTGATGTCCCTCGCGACCGGTTTCATCTTCGAGAATGTCCTCCAGGACCATCAGCGCATGCGTATCGAGGTCCTGCTCGGACTCAAGGAGGACCCGGCCGGCGTGGGCTACAACGTCCGCCAGTCGATGATCGCCATCGGGTCCGGCGGCCTGTTCGGCAAGGGATTCCTGCAGGGGACGCAGACGACTTACGGCTTTGTGCCGGAGCAGAGCACCGATTTTATTTTCTGCACGGTGGGCGAGGAATGGGGATTCTTCGGCTGTCTGGTCGTCATCCTGCTCTATGTATTCTTGATCTGGCGTATCATCTCGGATGCCGACCGGAGCCGGGAGGCCTTTACCCGCATCTACGGCTATTGTCTGGCCGCCTGTCTGTTCATGCACCTGTTCATCAATATCGGGATGACCATCGGCCTGATGCCGGTGATCGGCATTCCGCTGCCGCTGCTCAGCTACGGCGGGTCCTCGCTGTGGGCGTTCTCGGTGATGATCTTCATTTTCATCGCCCTGGACAGCCAGGAAAAGAAATATTTCTAATTTGAAGGATATGAAAAAGGTTTTATTTGTCTCCCTGCTGCTGGCGGCCAGCCTTGCCGCCGGCGCGCAGCCCGGCTTCTCTTTCGCGCAGGCCCCCGCCCCGGAAGGCCTCGCCCTGCCGGCCCGTCAGTTCACGCTGGACCTGACACCGGACGGTGCCGCGCAGATGGTCGTCTATCTGCCGCAGGAACCGACCGGCCGTGGTGTCGTCTGCTGTCCGGGTGGCGGCTATGCCGTCCTGTCCAACACGCATGAAGGCGCAGCCTGGGCCCCGTTCTTCAACGAACGCGGCATCGCCTTCGCTCTGGTGAATTACCGGATTCCCCACGGGGACCGGACTCTCCCGATCACGGATGTCGAGACGGCCATGCGGACGATGCGCGACAGTGCCGCCGTCTGGCAGCTCAATCCGCACGACATCGGCATCATGGGGTCTTCCGCCGGCGGACACCTCGCGTCGACCATCGCCACGCACACCCCTTACGGGTTGCGTCCGGATTTTCAGATCCTGATTTATCCGGTCATTACGATGGGGCGCGGAACGCACCAGGGTTCGCTCGACGGCCTGCTCGGCGAAGAGGGGCAGAAAGACCCGGCGCTGGTGGCCCTGTACAGCAATGAGAAGCAGGTGCGCCGGCACCTGACTCCGCCGGCCATCCTGATCCTTTCCAGCGATGACCGCCTCGTACCGCCGGTCCCCAACGCCGTCGCCTACTATACTGCGATGCGCAACGCCGGCAACAATTGCTCCCTGCACATCTATCCGGCGGGCGGACACGGCTACGGCTTCATGCCGTTCTTCGCCTATCACGACCAGATGGTGTCCGACCTGTCCGCCTGGCTGGAGAAGCTGAAAGCGCCGGCGCAGGATGCCATCCGCGTGGCTTGCGTCGGCGACAGCATCACCGACGGCCACGGGATCGACCTGTGCGACCTCAACGGCTATCCGGCCCAGATGCAGACGATGCTCGGCGACAGGTACTGGGTGCGCAACTACGGTGTCAGCGGCCGCACGATGATGAATTCCGGCGACAAGCCGTACATGCAGGAACTTGCCTGGGAGGACGCGCAGGCGTTCCAGCCCGACGTGGTCGTCATCAAGCTCGGCACCAATGACACCAAAGACTACAACTGGGCCCACAAGGAAGATTTCGCAGGGGACCTGCAGAAGATGATCGATGTGCTCAAGGCACTCCCTACGCATCCGAAGATCTATCTCTGCACGCCGGTACCCGCCTTCAAGCCCAGCTGGACCATCAACGAGTCCGTGATTGCCGGCGAGCTGATCCCGATCCTCGAGAAAGCGGTCAAGAAGAACAAACTGGCCGGTCTGATCGACCTCCATGCGGCATTCGCCGGCGCGGAGGACCTCATGCAGCCCGACGGGATCCATCCCACCGAGGCCGGAGCCCGCAAGATGGCCGGGATCATCGCCAAAACCATCGATCCGGCGGCCAATACCGAGCCGCGGGGGTTCTGGAGATAAAACGGCGGTGCATTGGTAGTTGACGAAAAATCACTACCTTTGCATCCACGCCTTGGTGGTGGAATGGTAGACACGAGGGACTTATGCTAGTTCTTTGAAATAATTATTTGTAAAACACGATAGTAAAGCCTAACTTTACGTGTATTAGTAAGAGTGGTTATACTATCGAAGATGTAAGAAAGGCGGTTATTGATAACAAATCAGTTGCCGGAGTCTTACGACAGTTGGGGCTTAGACCGGTAGGAGGTAATTATCGGACAATTAAAAGAATAATTACTGATTACAAGATAGATATTTCCCATTTTACTGGTCAGGGATGGAATGTTGGCCTCGCTTTCAAACCGAAGTCAGGTATCCGTTATGAAGAATTGTTTGTACAGAATTCTTCGTATAAATGTTCTTGGCGGTTGCGCGAGCATTACAAAAAGGCGACGGGTATTCGACATTGTGAAAAATGCGGTTTAGAAATATGGCAGGGCCATAAAATCCCGTTGGAGATTCATCATATTAATGGTGTCAATACAGACAATCGTTTAGAGAATCTTCAATTACTGTGTCCCAATTGTCACGCTCTTACAAATAATTATCGAGGAAGAGCACGATTGAGTGCACGTTCCGAAAGGAGCGATGTAGAATGTCGTAAATTCAAGGAAGCCTTAACAGGTCAGGCTGATGGTAATCTTGAGCCAAGCCTCCGACAGGAGGAAGGTGCAGAGACTAGACACGACACACCTAAAGATCCAGGATCCACGGTGAAGGAATAGTCCGGACCACAAAC
>JAILAO010000073.1 GCA_024681565.1 Bacteroidales bacterium | reverse complement strand
TCGAAGAGCGCTTCGACACGTTCAACCGGATGTGTTTCGACAGCGCTCTTCCGCGTATTCCGATCAAGCTCAGCAGCGCCAGGACCTTTGTCGGGCGGCTGCAATACACGCGTGTCCGGGATCTCTGGGGCCGGCACGTCGGCAATGACGCTTTCGTCCTGCGCATCAGCAAACGCTTCGATCTTCCCGAGGAAGAGATCGAAGACACGCTCATCCACGAAATGATCCATTATTACATCGCCTGGAAAGGGCTCAGGGACAGTTCCACCCATGGCCGGATCTTCCGTTCGATGATGCAGGACATCAACACCCGCTACGGCCGCCATCTGACCATCTCACACAAATCGTCACCGGAAGACCTCGACGGGGATACCCGCATCCGCACCCACCGGATCTGCGTCAGCACGCTCGACGACGGACGCACCGCCGTCACCGTCTGCGCCAAGACCCGTATCCACAACATCCGGCGCGCCTTTTCCTGGTCTCCGGCCATCCGTTCCACGGCATGGTACACCAGCACGGATCCCTGGTTCAACCGCTTCCCGCGCTGCCGTACGGCCAAAATCTTTCCTGTCGATCCCGATACGCTCCGGAAGCATCTGGAGGAAGCCCGGCCATTCCGTCCCTGAGGGACGTCAATAACCGTAACGGCTGCGGAAGCGGCGCAGCAGCACGAATGCGAGCGAAAGCGCCAGGACTTCCGCCACACAGGCCGAGAACCAGATCCCGTCAGCGCCAAACAGGGCCGGCAACAGAAACACGCAGCCCAATTCGAAGACAAAGGTCCTGCTGAAAGAGACCGCAGCGGAAACCGGACCGTTGTTCAGGCCCGTGAACCAGGCTGATGCAAACAGCGTCAGGCCGCTCAGCAGAAAACAGGGAGAATACACCCGCGTGGCATGGATGGTCAGGGCCGTCAGGTCCGGATCATATCCCAGGAACAGCCGCGCCACGGGGCCGGCCAGGAGCTCGGCGGTACACATCAGCACGACACCCAGCGACATCATCAGCAGCAGGCTCCGCCGCAGCAGGCTGCGAAGTTCACCTTTCTGCTCAGCGCCATAGTTGAAAGCGACCAGGGGAGTGACCGTCATATTGTACCCCGTATAGGTAGCCACGAAAATATAACCCAGATACAGGATCACGGAATATGCCGCCACACCGTCCTCTCCGTAAAAGGACATCAACTGCAGGTTGTAGCAAATCGAGACTACGTTGAACGAGATGCTCCCCACGAACTCGGATATCCCGTTCGAGCAGGCCTGCATGATGGGGCGGAATGCAAAACGGGCCGGGGAGAAGAGCAGACCGCGGTCGCCGTGCCTGCGCATAAAATAAATGAGCGGGGCGAATCCGCCCACACAACAGGCCAGCATAGAACCCGCGGCCGCGCCGTCCAGCCCCCAGTCGAGCACGATGATGAACAGGGCGTCCAACCCGATGTTGACCAAACCGGAGACCAGGGAAACGACGGTCCCCATGTGGGGTTTCTCCGCCACCATGAAAAAAGGCTGTATCCCCATCTGCAACATGAAGGCAGGCATGCCCAGGGCACAGATCCGGCCATAACCCACACATTCTTCCACCATCGTCCCTTCCGCACCCAGCATGATGGACAGCGGTTCCATCCAGATATACAGCGGGATGGCCATGAGTACGGACAGCAGCAGGATCATCTCGATGAACATGCTGAAATACCGGTTCGCCCGGGTCCGGTCGCCCTCCCCGAGCGTTTTGGAGACCAGGGCGGCACCGCCCGTGCCGACCATCAGGCCCAGGGCGCCCACCAATCCGATGGCGGGCCAGACCAGGTTCAGCGAAGCAAAAGCCGTCGTACCGACCAGATTGGAGACAAACAGTCCGTCTACAATACTGTACAGGCTGATCAGAACCATCATTCCGATCAGCGGGAGAGATGAGCGGATCAGCCTCCAATAGCCGTAGTGTCCATCCAGGCGGTACTCCATAGCGGCGCAAAGATACCAAAAAAATCCGGCTGCCCATGGCAACCGGATTCAATATACGGGAAAAGGATTCTATGCAGCCTGTTTCGCTGCCTTCTGGGGATCCTTGAAGAGGATAGCGAACAATACGGCAACCACGAAGGCATAGGCGGCAAAGATGTACCAGGCCGTGCTCCAGGACGGCTCCGCAGCATTGTAGACGAAATGATTCACCACGCGGCCTGCGGCCCAGGTTCCGATCGACGCGCCGAGCCCGTTGGTCATCAGCATGAAAAGACCCTGTGCGGAGGAGCGGATGCTCTTGTCCGTGTTTTCATTGACGAAAAGCGAACCGGAGATATTGAAGAAGTCGAACGCCACGCCGTAGACGATGCAGCTGAGAATGAACATCCAGACCCCGCCGCCCGGATTGCCGGCACCGAAGAAACCGAAACGGAACACCCATGCGAACATCGCGATCAGCATCACTTTCTTGATGCCGAATCTCTTCATGAAGAAGGGGATCAGCAGGATGCAGAGGGTTTCCGAGACCTGGCTCAGGGAGATCAGGGCGTTGGCATTGTTCGCACCCCAGGCATCGGCGAAAAGCGGATTGTCCTTGAAGGAGGTGATGAATGTGTTGGCGTATCCGTTGGTGATCTGCAGGGAAGCGCCGAGCAGCATCGAAAAGATAAAGAAAACGGCGAACTGACGGTCCTTGAAGAGGCGGAAGGCACTCAGGCCGGTCGCCTCGGCGAAAGACTGGGTCCCGGCGCTCTTGGGCTTGCACGGGCATTCAGGCAGGGTCAGCGCATAGGCGCAGAGCACGAGGCTGATGATGCCGGAAACGAAGAACTGGTTGTAGGTATGCTGGAACTGCACGCCGTCGGCACCCTTGACGAAGTTGACGAAGAGCATCGTGAGGATGAAGCCGACCGTACCGAAGACACGGATCGGCGGAAAGTCCTTGACCGGATCCTTGCCGGCTTTCTCCAGGGCGTTGTAGGCCACGGAATTGGAGATGGCGATGGTCGGCATGAAGAACGCGATGCTCAGGGTATACAGCGCGTAGAAAGGTCCGAATTGGATGGCTTCTCCGGAACGCATGGCATACCAGCCGGCAGCCAGCATCGCAATACCGGCGACACCCTGGCAGAGAGAAAGCACTTTCTGCGCGGGAATCCACTTGTCGGCGATGATGCCCATCAGGGCGGGCATGAAGATGGAGACGAAACCCTGCGTGGCGAAGAAAAGCCAGATCTGCGGGCCGAAGCCGGAGCGGGCAAGGAAACTGCCCATCGAAGTGAGATAAGCGCCCCAGGCGGCGAACTCCAGGAAGTTCATCAGAATCAGCCTGAGGCTGATATT
>JAILAO010000060.1 GCA_024681565.1 Bacteroidales bacterium | reverse complement strand
CTCCGTGCCGGATCAGGGAGAGCGGCGGGAGGCTGCGCATCACCCGCATCGAGGGCGAGGGCGAAGGACGCAGGGTACCGTCCGGCAATGCGGAGCGGCGGGCGGGAAGCCAGGCTCCGTCGTCAAAGCCGGTCCGGGTCCACTCCCCCAGTTCCATACGCGCATCATAGACTTCACCGTCATATTCGTTCGCACTGCGCACAGGGCCTTCCGCGGTGAGTTTCCAGCCCTGTTCGCGGGAGACGATGTCTTCCTCCGAACCGTCCGCATAAGTCAGATGCAGACGCATCCAAAGTTTGGGATAACCGAAATTGCGGATTTTGTGCGGTTTGTAGTGCTGCTGCATCGTATAGAACCGGCCCGGCCCCAGGGCCACGCCCAGGGCATTGCCGCCTTCGGAGAGCATCTCCGTGACATCATACGTATTGTAGAGCAGGGTCTTGCGATAATCCGTCGGATTGGGCGTAAGGACGTCCTCCCCGACCTTGGCCCCATTGATATAGCACTCGTAAAGTCCCAGGCCGCAGATATCCAGCACGGCCCGGCTGGGTTCGCCGGACAGGGAGAACTCCGTGCGGAGGTAACGGGCGCTCAGACGGCTGTGTTCCGTCTCGACATCCCAGGGAAAAGCCTCCTCCCAGCCGATCCAGTCCGGGACGGCGAGGGCGAGGAGAGAGATCAGCAGGTTCAGAAGCATATCGGTGGATGATTAAGGTTTGAGCGGGTTCTTGTCGGACTTGTACCAGTCGATGAAATGTCCGATCCCTTCATGGAGCGTGATGCCGGGCTTATAACCCATGTCCCGCTCGAGTTTGGAGGTGTCGGCATAGGTCTGGTAAACATCGCCGGGCTGCATCGGAAGCATGATCTTCTCGGCCTCACGGCCGAGGGCCTGCTCGATCTCGGAGATGAAATCCATCAGTTTGACCGGATTGCTGCATCCGATGTTGTAGACCTCATGCATGGCCGGAGCTTTGTCCAGTACGCGGACCACGCCCTCGATGATATCGTCTATATAGGTAAAATCCCGCATCATGTCCCCGTGGTTGAAGACCTTGATGGGCTTGCCCGTGCTGATGGCCCCGGCAAACAGCATCGGAGACATGTCCGGACGTCCCCAGGGACCATAAACCGTGAAGAAGCGGAGTCCCGTAGCCTTGATGCCGTAGAGCTTGCAGTAGCAGCTGGCCATCAGTTCGTTCGCCTTCTTGGTGGCCGCATAGAGGCTCACCGGATTGTCCACCTTGTCCTCTTCGCTGAAAGGGGTCTTGTCGTTGCCGCCATAGACGCTGGAGGAGCTGGCATAGACCAGGTGACGCACCGGATAGTGACGGCAGCATTCGAGGACATTGGCAAAACCGATCAGGTTGCTGTCCACATAGGCCCAGGGATTCTCGATCGAATAGCGGACCCCCGCCTGGGCCGCCAGGTTGACGACGGCATCGAAATGCTCCGCCTCGAACAGTTTCGGGAGCGCCTCCCGGTCGGCGATGTCCATTTCGATGAAGCGGAAGCGGCTGTCGCCGATCTCCGCCAGGCGGGCGCGCTTGAGCACCACGGGATAGTAGTCATTGAGATTGTCTATACCTACAACCTCGTCGCCCCTGTCGAGCAGGCGCCGGGTCAGGTGGAAACCGATAAAACCGGCTGCGCCGGTAACAAGAATTTTCATAGTATTATTCTAAAAACTGATTGCCAAAGTTGTACAGACCGCCCCGCTGAAGGGATCGACGGTCGGAGCCACAGCCATCTGTACGGGGCGTTTCACCCCATCCCAGGGAATGGTCGGAATATGGAGGAGCCGCTTGGTCGGCTCCAGCATCCAGCGCCCCACATGGGCCGTCAGGATGCCGAGTCCGGCGCCGGCCAGGCAGTCGCTCAGCCAATGCCAGTTGTTGTAGTTGCGCATCACGGCCACGGTCGTGGCGATCGCATAGGCGCCGGCGCCCCAGCCCCAGCCATATTCCATCCGGACCAGTTCCGCGCCCAGGAACACCCAGTCCGTGTGTCCGGACGGGAAGGACCGGCCGTCCACCCCGTTCGGCCGGGGAGAATTGATGACCGTTTTCATCGTCCATGAGATGGCGCCCAGCGTTACGGCGCCCAGCGCCGTCTCGATGGCCCGGTCCACAAAAGCATGTTCGGAAGGAACGCCAGCCAGGCCCAGGCTCAGGTCCATGGCAAGCGGGAGGTATTGGATATAATTATCGAAGCCCAGCTCCGGTCTGCCCCTGCGCCATTTTTCCTGTGTCCAGGTATTGACCGGCACGTCGACGGCGTCGTGACCGAAACAATGGATCGCCACGCCGGAAGTCAACAGCACGCCGGGAGCAATCAACTGCCGGGCGCGGAAGGCGCTCGTATCCACCCGTGCAGCCACCTGCGCGCTGGCCGCAGGGCCGGCGAGCAGCAGGAGCAGGCTCAGAATAGGAAGCAGGCGTCTCATCTGCCTGCGTACATCTGTTCGTAATATTTCTCGTATTCGCCGCTCGTGACACGGTCCATCCACTCCTGATTGTCCAGGTACCAGCGGACGGTCTTTTCAATGCCCTCCTCGAACTGCAGGCTCGGCTCCCAGCCCAGTTCCTTCTGCAGCTTGGAAGAATCGATGGCGTAGCGGAGATCGTGGCCGGCCCGGTCCGTCACATAGGTGATCAGGTCCATATCGGCCCCTTCCGGACGTCCCAGCACCCGGTCCACCGTATTGATCAGCACTTTGATGATGTCGATGTTCTTCCACTCGTTGAAGCCGCCGATATTGTAGGTCTCGGCCACCTTGCCGTGATGGAAGATCGTGTCGATCGCGCGGGCATGGTCCTCGACGTACAGCCAGTCGCGCACGTTTTCCCCCTTCCCGTATACAGGAAGCGGTTTACGGTGACGGATATTATTGATAAACAACGGAATAAGCTTTTCCGGGAACTGATAGGGGCCATAATTGTTGGAGCAGTTCGTCACGATCGTCGGCAGGCCGTAGGTGTCGTGGAAGGCCCGTGCGAAATGGTCAGTGCCCGCCTTGGCGGCACTGTAGGGGCTGTGCGGCTGGTATTTGAGATCTTCCGTAAAGAAGCGCTCGCCATAGGCAAGATGATGCTTGCCGCTGGAGGCCTTGGTCGTAAAAGGCGGCTCGATCCCTTCCGGATGCGTCATCTCCAGGGCTCCGTATACCTCATCCGTAGAGATGTGGTAGAAACGTTTGCCCTCGTATTTCTCAGGAAGCGTTTCCCAATAGAGCTTCGCCGCCTGCAGCAGGGAGAGGGTCCCCATGACATTCGTCCTGGCGAAGGTGAAAGGGTCTTTGATCGAACGGTCCACATGGGATTCCGCGGCCAGGTGGATAATCCCGTCCACATGTTCGTCCTGCACGAGTTTGAAGATGGTATCGAAATCACAGATGTCCGCCCGCACGAAGCGGTAGTTGGGCCTGGACTCGATGTCCCGGAGATTTTCCAGGTTGCCGGCGTACGTCAGCTTGTCCACGTTGATGATCTTGTACTGCGGATATTTGTTCACAAACAAGCGCACGACGTGGCTGCCGATAAAGCCGGCGCCTCCCGTGATGATCAGGGTCCTTTCGTAATTCATAATCAGTAATACTTCAATTATCAGACAAAAATAGTTAATTTTGCACACAATGGCAACGAGACCTCCCATATATCTCTACACCGACGGTGCGGCCAGCGGAAACCCCGGCCCCGGTGGCTGGGGCGCCGTCCTGCTGTGCGGCAGCGCCCGCAAAGAGCTTTCCGGCGGATTTGCCCGGACCACCAACAACCGGATGGAACTGCTGGCGGTGATCAAAGGTCTGGAAGCCATCCGGTGGGAGGATGCGGAGGTGCAGGTCTACAGCGATTCCACCTACGTGGTGAAAACGGTCACCGAGGGCTGGAAGCGCAAGAAGAACCATGACCTCTGGGCGCAGTTCGACGCACTCGCCGCCCGGTTCCGGCTGGAGTTCCACTGGATCAAGGGGCATGCAGGCCATCCCGAAAACGAACGCTGCGACCGGCTGGCCGTCGCGGCATATTCCCTCCCCGGGCTTCCCGAGGACAGCGGATACCTCGAAGCGTCCGTCCAATGAAACATCGTCCGCCGGCCCGTCCGGCGGAACAAAAGATAAAAGATATGCAAAACGGAAAAATCATAGTGGGCATCACCCAGGGAGACTCCAACGGCATCGGTTACGAAGTCATCATCAAGGCCCTCGCCGACCCGCGGATCCTCGAACAGTTCACACCGGTCATCTACGGCTCTTCCAAGCTCTTCGGCTTCTACCGCAAGACCATCCCCGAAGTCGAGCAGATGGACACCAACGCCATCCAATCCGCTTCGGAAGCCCACCCCAAGCGCATCAACATCGTGAACTGCCTGCCGGACAGCGCCTATGCCGAGCCCGGTCAGGCCACGGCCGAATCCGCCGGCGGAGCCATCCAGGCCCTGAAATCCGCTATCGACGAGCTCAGGAAAGGGCTCATCGACGTGCTCGTCACCGGCCCGATCAACAAGAAAGCCATGTCCAACGAGGGCTTCGGATTCCCGGGACATACCGAATATATCCAAAACGCCTTCAATGCCCAGGATTCGCTGATGTTCATGGTCAGTCACCGGCTCCGCCTGGCCGTTGTCACGGGCCACATCCCCCTCAAGGAAGTCGCCGCCCAGATCACGGAAGAACGTATCCTGAGCAAATTGCGCCTTATCAACGCCTCGCTCAAGCAGGATTTCGTGGTGGACCAGCCCCGCATTGCCGTGCTCAGCCTCAACCCGCACAGCGGTGACGGAGGTCTGCTCGGCACCGAGGAACAGGACATCATCATCCCCGCCATCAAGAAAGCTACCGACGAGGGCATCCTCGCTTTCGGGCCCTTCTCCCCGGACGGATTCTTCGGACTCAACCATTTCGAAGATTTCGACGCCACGCTGGCGATGTACCACGACCAGGGACTCGCCCCCTTCAAGGCACTCTCTTTCGAGGACGGCGTCAATTTCACCGCGGGACTCCCCGTCATCCGCACCTCCCCGGACCATGGTACGGCCTTCGAAATGGCCGGACGTGACGAAGCGGATCCGCGTTCGATGCGCGCCGCCATCTTCACGGCCATCGACATCTACCGCAACCGCCGGCAGTGGGAAGCACTGCAGGAAGACAAGATGCCCGAACGCCCGCTGGGTCATGACAAACCCCGCAAGGACGGAAAACCGCAGATCGCCTGATGGCAACCTGCGGCTTTCCCGATATCTGATTGACTGTTTATTCGCCGGCGTGACCGGCGAATTTCTTTTTCTGTTCTTCAATCAGTTCATCCAGCACTCCCGGATCGAAATAATTGATCCGCATCGCACGCTTGACATCGGCCAGGGTCTCGGCAGCCGCCTCGCGGGCAGCTTCCGTACCTTTGCGCAGGACATCGTAAACATAAGGCAGATCCTGCTCCAGCGCCTTGCGCCGTACGCGGATCGGTTCAAGGGTATCATTGAGGACTTCCGTCAGGAAATTCTTGATCATCACGTCCCCGAGACCGCCGGCGCGATACTGCACCTTGACCTCGTCGAGACTGTGGAAGTCGAAACTGACTTTCCTGCCATGGAAACAGTCGCCGAAGCGTTCGAAGTGCTCCGGAAGACAGAAGGCGTCCAGGTAGGTGAAAACCGTATTGCCTTCGACCTTGCCGGGATCGCTGACCTGCAGGTGACCCGGATCCGTGAACATGCCACGGACCTTGGTCTTGACCTCTTCCGCGGAGTCGGAGAGGTAGATGCAGTTGCCCAGGGACTTGCTCATCTTGGCCTTGCCGTCCGTGCCGGGCAGGCGCAGGCAGGCGGCGTTGTCCGGAAGAAGGATTTCCGGCTCCACGAGCGCGGGACCATAGACCGCATTGAACTTGCGGACGATTTCGCGGGTCTGCTCGATCATCGGTTCCTGGTCTTCCCCGACCGGCACCGTCGTAGCCTTGAAGGCCGTGATATCGGAAGCCTGGCTGATCGGGTAGCAGAAGAATCCGACCGGCGTACCGGCCTTGTTGTCGGAGCCGTCCCCCGTCTCGGAGAAACCGCGCAGCTGCATCTCCTGCTTCACGGTAGGGTTGCGCTGGAGGCGCTGGACCGTGACCAGGTTCATGTAGTAGAATGTCAGTTCCGTGAGTTCCGGGACCTGGGACTGGATGAAGAGATGGGACTTGGCGGGGTCAAGTCCGGCGGACATATAGTCCAGGGCCACCTCGATGATGTTCTGCCGGACCTTTTCGGGGTTGTCGGCATTGTCGGTGAGGGCCTGGGCGTCCGCGATCATGATGTAGATCTTGTCGAACGCTCCGCTGTTCTGCAGCTCGACGCGGCGGCGCAGCGAACCCACATAATGTCCGATATGCA
The DNA here is from genome assembly GCA_024681565.1 of Bacteroidales bacterium. Classification (GTDB taxonomy): domain Bacteria; phylum Bacteroidota; class Bacteroidia; order Bacteroidales; family UBA932; genus Cryptobacteroides. The sequence continues at coordinate 19,401 of JAILAO010000060.1, read as the reverse complement.
GGCGACCGGTAGGCCGGTCGCCCGTCAGGATGATTTTCTGCTTCTTCTCTTCCATCAGTCTTTTACGCTTTTGAGTGCTTCGCGGACCTGGGCTTCGATCTCTTCGCAGAGCTCGACATTGTCCCTGAGCAGCTGTTTGACTGCGGCAAGCCCCTGTGCAAGCTTCTCTCCCTGGTAGCTGAACCAGCTGCCGCTCTTGTGGATGATATCGAAACCGATGGCCAGGTCGGCGATCTCGGCCACGTGCGAGATGCCCTCGCCGAAGACGATGTCAAACTCGGCTTTCTTGAAGGGAGGGGCCATTTTGTTCTTGACCACCTTGACCCGGGTACGGTTGCCCAGGGCTTCGTCGCCGTCCTTGATCTGGGTCGTCCGGCGGACATCCAGCCGGACGGACGCATAGAATTTGAGGGCGTTGCCGCCCGTGGTGGTCTCGGGATTGCCGAACATGATACCGATCTTTTCGCGCAGCTGGTTGATAAAGATGCAGCAGGTGTTGGTCTTGGAAATATTGGCCGTCAGCTTGCGGAGCGCCTGGCTCATCAGGCGGGCCTGCAGGCCGACCTTGTTGTCGCCCATCTCGCCCTCGATCTCGGCCTTCGGGGTCAGTGCGGCCACCGAGTCGATCACGACGATGTCGATGGCACCCGAACGGATCAGGTTGTCGGCGATTTCGAGCGCCTGCTCGCCGTTGTCCGGCTGGGAAATCAGCAGGGTCTCCAGGTTGACGCCCAGGGCCTGGGCATAAGTACGGTCAAAAGCGTGTTCCGCATCGATCATCGCGGCAATGCCGCCGGCTTTCTGGGCCTCGGCGATCGCATGGATCGCAAGGGTGGTCTTGCCGCTGGATTCGGGGCCGTAGATCTCGATGATGCGTCCGCGCGGATATCCGCCGATACCCAGTGCATGGTCCAGGGCCACGGAGCCGCTCGGAATGACCTGGACGTCCCAGTCAGGCTGGTCACCCAGTTTCATGATGGTTCCTTTGCCGTAGTCCTTCTCGATCTTGTCGATGGTCGCCTGGAGGGCTTTGAGCTTCGCCGCATTCACATCCACGGTCTTTGTTTCTGCTTCTTTCGCCATAATAGTGGTTCTTTAATCGTTAACAGTTTTTTATAGTTCAGTAGGTCCGGCATACTGCCGGGGAAAAGCAAATATAGCAAATTTTAGTTATTTTTGCAGAGATGAAAGAAAAGTTACTGGGCAAGACTCTGGAAGAGTTGAAGGCCGCTGCCGGGGCATGCGGGCTCAAGCCTTTTGTCGGCAAACAGTTGGCCGACTGGCTCTATGTCAAGCGCGTCCGGGAATGGGACCGGATGGTCAACATCTCCAAGGCGGCGCGCGAGCAGCTCGCCGACCGCTACGAGCTCGGCACCTCCGCCCCGGAAGGCACGGCCCTCTCTTCGGACGGCACCCGGAAGTATCTTTTCCGTGTTGCGAACGGATTCGTCGAGTCCGTCGTCATCCCCGACGCGGACCGCATGACGCTCTGCGTCAGTTCGCAGGCGGGCTGCCGGATGGGCTGCAGATTCTGCATGACCGGACGCGGGGGATTCCACGGACAGCTCGATGCCGCCGACATCCTCAACCAGTTCATCAGCATCGACGGACCGGAGAAACTCACGAATGCCGTTTTCATGGGCATGGGCGAGCCGCTGGACAACTACGATACCGTCAGCCGGGTCATTGCCGTGCTGACTGCCGACTGGGGCTTCGGCTGGAGTCCCAAGCGCATCACGCTGAGTACCATCGGCGTACTGCCTGCCCTGCAGCGCTTCCTCGATGAGCAGCGCTGCCACCTGGCGGTGAGTCTCCACAATCCTTTCCCGGAGGAGCGGCTCTCGATGATGCCCGCCCAGAAGGCCTGGGACATCCGGGACGTGCTCCGTCTCATCCGCCAGTATGATTTCAGCGGCCAGCGCCGCGTCAGTTTCGAATATACGATGTTCGCCGGGTTCAATGACGACAAGCGCCACGCCGACGCCCTGATCCGCCTGCTGCGCGGACTGGAGTGCCGCGTCAACCTGATCCGTTTCCACCAGATTCCCGATTTTCCCTATGGGTGTGCCTCCGACCAGGCGATGGAAGCCTTCCGGGACCGGCTCAATAACCATCAGATCCTATGCACCATCCGTTCTTCGAGAGGCGAAGACATCCTGGCCGCCTGCGGGATGCTCGCCGGTCAACATTCGGAGTAATCCTCCTGGCCCTGCTGTTCGGCAGCGCTCCGGCCGACGCCCAGACCTATCCCAACGGTCTGGCGACGGACAGCGTGGACCCGCGCACGGACGCCATCGTCATCCGGCAGATCCGCCGGCGCCTCGACCATGTGCGTGCACAGGAGAAACGGCCGACCGTAGGACTCGTGCTCTCGGGCGGCGGCGCGAAGGGTGCCGCTGAAGTCGGCGCCATCAAGTACATCGAGGAACTCGGCATCCCCATCGACTTCGTCTGCGGTACCAGCATAGGCGGTCTGGTCGGCGGCTGCTATGCGCTGGGCTACCAGTCCGATGACATCCGTGAACTTTTCCAGACCCAGGACTGGAGCAAGATGCTGAGCGACAAGATCGACGGCAGCTATGTCAGTTATACCGACAAGATGGACAAAGCCACCTATCTGTTCTCCGTGCGTTTCAACACCTTCAAGGACCGGCCCCGCCGTTCCCGGAGGGCTGCCTTTGAAGAAGAGTCCGGGCGGAATTCGCTGGTCAAGTCCCTCCCCTCCGGCTATGCTTACGGATTCAATGTCAACAATCTGATCTCCAGCCTCTCCGTCGGATACCAGGACAGCATCTCCTTCAGCCGGCTGCCCATCCCGTTCATCTGCGTGGCGGGAGATATGGTGAGTTCGAACGCCAAGAACTGGGGCAGCGGATCCATTGCCAGCGCGATGCGCTCCACGATGTCCATCCCGGGACTTTTCGATCCCGTACGGACCGGAGACATGATCCTGGTGGACGGCGGTGTGCGCAACAACTTCCCCACCGATATCGCCAAGGCGGTCGGTGCGGACTACCTGATCGGCATCGAACTTTCCGATGCCCAGCCGGACTATGATGAGATCAACAACATCGGGGACATCCTCAGTCAGTTCATCACGATGCTGGGCAAGGATTCCTACAACAAGAATATCGGCAAGAGCGATGTCTTCATCAAGCCTTCGCTGAAAGAGTTCAACATGTTGAGTTTCAACCGGGAAGCGGTGGATTCCATGCTCCTTCGCGGCTATGAGGCGGCAGAAGCCCAGAAGGCCGGCCTGCTCGCCATCCGGGAACGGACCGGGCAAAAGAAAGCCGGTCCCGCGCACAAGGCCACGGACATCTCCAAGACGCCGGTGCATCTCTGCGCCATCGAGTACACGGGTCTGGACGACGCCGGAGCGCTGCGTATGGCCCGTCTCACCGGCCTGGACATCACCCGGCCGCTGGACCGGGCGACCATCGAAGATGCCATGAGCCGGCTGCAGGCCACCGGAGCCTTCGAAATGGTCACCTATTCGCTTTACGGGGACAAGGAACCTTACCGCCTGGTCTTTCACTGTACCCCCGCCCCCCGCCACAACTTCTCGCTCGGCATGCGTGCGGATACGGAAGAATGGGCCGCCCTGCTGCTGAAATTCGGCTTGGGCACCCACCGCCTGTCCGGCTCCAAACTGGATATCACGGCCCGCATCGGCCAGAACCTCCGGAGCACGACCCATTATAGCCTCGACCTGGGCAACCTTCCGACCCTCAACGCTTCCTTCACGATTGCCCGCTACCGCGGCAGCCTCAACAACACGGGAGCCAGCCAGCTCAAATACGATGTAGCCTACTGGTCCCACCGGGAGGATCTCTACGTGTCCGGACTGGACTGGACCAGGCTGGACATCCGTGCCGGTGTCAGCAACAAAGCGTATTCCCTCGCCCCGCAGACCGTTTTCGCCCGTCAGATGGAAGCAGAAGGGTCCCCCCTGTTCTCCGATTTCATCGGCACCTGGCTCCAGGGCAACCTTTATACGCTGGACGACCATTATTTCCCCCGCAAGGGCGTCTCCCTCGGATGGCGGGCCGACTATGATTTCCTGCGCCCCGGAGATAGCAATTTCTCTCCCATCCTGTCCGCAGACCTGGATTTCCGGGCAGCCATACCGATGTCACCGCGGGTTACATTCCTGCCGGACATCCGGATGCGCGCGATCACACACTTCGGGGACTCGTCGCACGACGGTCTGATCCACACCAATTTCGTCGGCGGAGCCATTGCCGGACGCTATGTCGAAGACCAGCTGCCGTTCTTCGGCCTCAACCACGTGTTCGCCACCGGGGATTATCTCCTGAACGCTACGGCCGGCATCCGCTTCTCTCCGGTCGACAAACTGCATTTCACCGGACTGGCCGGCTTCCTCTTCTATGACGACAGCCTCCGCGGGCTGTTCTCGTCGTTCCGCCCGGAGTGCTGGGCGGTCGGTGCAGAGGCCGCCTACAACACGATCGTCGGTCCGTTCAAGTTCAACCTGCACTGGTCCAATTTCCAGGGATGGGGCGCATATCTCTCCCTGGGCTTCGATTTCTGATGATGGACGGGAAGATCAAATCCGTGCTCGACGCGCTGGAAGCGCAATGCGCCAAGCGGGAGTACTGTACGGCCGATATCCGGCGCAAAGCCCTGGAACGGCTTGACTTCGATGCGGGTGCGGCCGAGGAAGTCGTCTCTGCCCTCGTCGGGAACGGCTTCGTGGATGATTTCCGCTACGCATCCGCCTATGCCCGGGAAAAGTCTGCACTGTCCGGATGGGGTCCGGTCAAGATCCGCTCGGCCCTGCTGGCCCGGGGTGTGGCGCGGGAGGCAGTCCTGGAGGCGCTCCGGGAGATCGATCCGGACAAGGCTGCCGCCAAACTGGAGAAAGTCCTGACGGCGAAATGGAAAACCCTGTCAGACGACCCGCAAGGGCGCCTGAAACTCATCCGCTTCGCCCTTTCCCGCGGCTACGATTATGATCCGGTCCGCCCGCTCATCGAGCGCATCACCCGCCCGCGGGATGTTGAGTCGTGAGATATATTGCATTTTGTTTCAATATTTTATAAAAATCGGCCCACATCGTTTCAGATGGGGCCGATTTCTGTTTATTATTGTGTCTCAATTGTTTATTTGCCATGCTGTAAATGCAGGAAACGGGAGATCTGCCGGTTCGTTGCTGATGTATGTGTTCTTAAATATTCTGCAAATGATGCGCACCTGCTTTCCGGCAGATTGAGCAAAGGCAATCCAGCCTTCAACAGTCCGTACCGACCGGCAAGAAGGCACATCTCCCGTATCGCTATATCTGACTGTTGATCATATACTTCCCCGACGTCAAACTCCTTTCCTTTCGTAATATCTATGGCGTTCAGCATTTGTTCATATCCTCCGAACAAGCTATAACAGGATTGCCTGTCGAAAAAGAAATAGCGCTGAACGATGAAGTCTGTCAACTGCTCTTTCTCCCGGGTATTCAATTGCGAAAACAGATAATGCAGCATAGGGTATTTCAGCCATCTTCCCGCATTATATTCATTTTCAATCAGTTTAACAGCATTTCGATATGCCCATCTGGCCTGGCTCAAGACAGGCCGTTCTGAAAAAGGATAATCATTTTCATAGTATGCGAGGAAAGTCCATCTGTCTTCAATGGAACGATGACAGAGTTTTTTCTCAACAGGATTATTGAAAATATAAATCAACGCTGATCTCTGGTCTTTTTCGCTTTGTTTGGGTGCGCTTCCGAACGGACGCTGAAACAGCGGTCCTGACCTGCCCGTCTCCTTGTTGTATGCCTGGACAAAAACAGAATTGATATCATGCTCATGATCTATCAACTGGACAGGGTCGACAGGAGCCGACAGATTGTGGATATGGTTGTACATGTGGCAGGAGCAATAAACTCTCATGTTGTGTCTCCTGGCCATGACAGACTGGATTGAAAAATAGACGAGGTGGTCTTCAGAGCGATAGAAGATCACTCCGCTATCATCCGAGATCTTGTAAATGTGTTGAAGGGACCGGGCAGGAACTGCCCTGCGTTTCTTGCTTTTCATAGTTTCGTTTTTGATTGTCAAGTATTTCTATTACAATATCTTCCGAGAAAAGGCCCCCAGCGTCCGCTAATGGGCCATTTATCATAAGAGACTATCAGTCAGGCCGTTATTATCACGACGCGCAGCCGATTTTTTCGAGGGACTTCAGGTCATCATCAAGGTTCGGCGATGCGGCAGCGGGCGAGTTTTTCCGCCTGTTCCGCCGGCAGGATGCCGGCTGCCGCGAGCGCCTCGACGGTACAGCCTTCCGGGGGTGTATGATCGCGGAACAGGACGATGGCACGCGCTTCCTGACGCGAGCGGATGTAGGGATGGCGGAGCAGTTCTTCTGCCGGAAGCGTCCACAAAGGATACGGCTCCGGAGGCGAGCAGAACACCAGATCGCTCAGGGCATCGTATTTTTCCCGGTCAAAATGATAGATATCCATCAACTGTTCCGGACAGGAGTAGCCGCCGAGTTCATCGCGGTAGCCGACGATACGGGCAGCGAAGTACGGGCCGATACCCGGCAGGGCATCCAGCGCTGCAGAGTCCGCCCGGTTCAGGTCCAGGCGCGGGATGTCGATGTAACGTTCGAGCCGCCGGTAGACCGAGTCGGCGACGACGAATGACTTCGCAAAGTCGGACTTGCGCCGGAAACGTCCGCCTTTCGAGCGGTAATTGTCGATGGCCTGCGCCTGCTTCTCGCTGAATCCCAGCCGGACCAGGTCTCCGACGGAGACGGTGTTCGGGTTGAAGCGGAAACTCTCCACCCGTCGCGTGGCACGCCGGTACCTTTCTACATATTCCGAATGCGGAGCATTCCGGCGGACCGTATCCGCCGCTGCCCCGGGTGAAAATGGCTGGTCGGGAGTCCTCTCTCCAACCCGTAGCCACCCTCGGCTCCGTAAGAGGGAGGGGCCCGCCGACGAAGTCGGTGGGAGGGGCCCGGCAACGCCGGACGGTTGGGGGGAGGAGCTCCCGACCGCCTCATCCGGGGCAGCGGGAGTATAAACGTATACCGTATCGGGTTTATCCCGGTTTGCTTCGAGTTTCAGACGTGAAGCGCGGGTAATGAAAAGAGCGGCTTGATAGCCAAGAATCAGGAAGGCCAGGGCGATGGCGCCCACCTTGAATGAGGCAGCAGAAGCGCTGCCTTTCCGGGAATCCCGGTCCTGCGGCCGGGGTAAGGGGTCGAAATCTTTCATAGTCAGTAAGTTTTGGTTCAGGAGAGGCTACTCCGCCTCTTTGTATTTGTTGCGATGCTCGCGCGGTCCGTCATCCCGCAGGCCGCCGACGACCAGGACGATTTCGCCTTTCGGCTCGACCGCACGGAAATGCGCCAGCACTTCGGCCAGCGTGCCGCGGACATGTTCTTCATGCACTTTGGAGATCTCGCGCGCCACGGAGCAGGGCCGCTCCGGGCCGAAGACCTCGGAGAACTGCTCCAGGGTCTTTACCAGACGGCGCGGCGACTCATAGAATATCATCGTCCGCGTCTCCTGCGCCAACTGGGCAAGCAAGGTCTGGCGTCCCTTTTTCTGGGGCAGGAAACCCTCGAAACAAAAACGGTCGCAGGGCAGCCCGGAAGAGACGACGGCGGGGATGCAGGCCGTCGCGCCCGGCAAGGTCTGCACCTCGATCCCCTCCGCGGCGCAGGTCCGCGCCAGCAGGAAACCGGGATCGGAAATCCCCGGCGTACCGGCGTCGCTGACCAGCGCCACATGGGCGCCCGACAGGATCCGGTCACGGATCATCTCCACGGTCTGGTGTTCGTTGAATTTGTGGTGGGAAAGGAGTTTGCCGCGAATCTCGAAATGCTGCAGCAGCACCGCGCGCGTGCGGGTGTGTTCCGCCAGGATCAAATCCGCCTCCTGCAGCACCCTGACGGCCCTGTAGGTCATGTCTTCGAGATTCCCGACCGGCGTCGGAACGATGTATAAAATTCCGGCAGCACCCATGCTCTTCCAGCTTTAATTTGCTATCTTTGCAGGACAGCAACCACAAATTTAAACAATGTTTTCCGAGAATCACAAAAAATCCGGCTGCATCGAAGTCGTTTGCGGATCCATGTTCTCCGGCAAGACCGAAGAACTCATCCGCCGCCTGCGCCGCGCCCAGTTCGCCAACCAGGTCATCGCCATTTTCAAGCCGGCCGTAGACAACCGATATTCTGACGTGGAGGTCGTCTCGCACGATTTCCACAAAATTTCCTCCACCCCGGTCTCCGATCCGAAAAAGATGCTGGAAGTAGGTCCAGACGTACAGGTCGTCGGTATCGACGAAGCCCAGTTCTTCGATGAGACGCTCGTCGACGTGTGCCAGCAGCTGGCCGACCGCGGGATCCGCGTGATCGTCGCCGGCCTGGATACGGATTATCTCGGACTCCCCTTCGGCCCGATGCCCCGCCTGATGGCCGTTGCCGAGGACGTGCAGAAGGTACATGCCATCTGCGTGAAATGCGGCAGCCTCGCCAACCATTCCCACCGTCTCAGCAAGAGCAAGGACCTCGTGCTGCTGGGTGAGAAAGATGTATACGAACCGCTTTGCCGCGATTGCTACAACCAGGCTATCGCCGAGGATGGTGTTCCAGAATAGCCGCTTGCCAGGTCGCGCTGTCGATGTGGGTGTAGATTTCCGTCGTCAGGATGGATTCGTGACCCAGCATCTCCTGGACGACGCGCAGGTCGGCTCCGTTCTCGATCAGGTGTGTAGCAAATGAATGGCGGAAGGTGTGCGGGGATATCTCTTTCCGGACCCCGGCCAGCAGCGCCTGTTTTTTGACCAGGTTGAAGATGGACACCCGGCTCAGCGGGCGGCCGTTTTTGTTGAGAAACGCGATGTCGTCGAATGCCGGCTCCGCCGCATCCGGACGCGCCTGCAGATACAGCGAGAAGGCCTCTGCCGCCATCTCCCCGAGCGGAATCAGGCGTTCCTTGTCCCCTTTGCCCACCACGCGCACAAAACCCTCCTTGAGATAGACATGCGAGATCCGTAGGTCACAGGCCTCTGACACGCGCAGCCCGCAGCCGTAGAGAACTTCGAGGATCGCACGGTCACGCAGTCCCATCCAGCCGGCGGATGTGTCCACGGATTCCAGGATGGCCGTCACCTCCTCTACCGAAAGCACGGCCGGAAGATAACGCCCCAGTTTCGGCGTATCCACCCGGTCGCAGGGATTGTCCTTGCGCTCCCCCTCCAGGATCAGCCAGTCAAAGAAGGAGCGCAGCGAACTCAGCAGCCGGGCCTGGGAGCGCTTGGAGACCGCAGAGGCGCGTGCAGCCAGATATCGTTCGACATCCTCCGTCCGGACGGCGCGCGGCTCCAGCTCCACGGCAGCCAGGAACTCCGACGCATCCCGGCCGTAGGCAGCCACGGTATTGGGAGAAAGCTGCCGTTCCATCCGAAGGTGGTAGCGGTAGTCTTTGATGATCCTGGTATCCTGCGTAGGCATAACAATACAAAAATACAAAAAAGGCGGGACGGCACAACCGCGCCGTCCCGCCTTTCGGGTGATCTTTTCAGAAATTAATCTTTCTCTTTCCCATCCACCAGACGGGTCATCATCTTCCAGAGGCCGCCGCGCTCGATATGGGTCTTTGCACCCATCTTGCAGAACCACTGATACAGGGGCGTTCCGGCTCCGTCGTTCTTTTTCTTCTGTTCATGCATGAAATAGAAGAAGCCGTTGCTGACAAGCAGGCCCATGCCGATGACAACATATAGCTGCAGGTCATACGAAGCGCCCAATTTCCAGGAGAGAAGCCAGATGGCCATAATGACCAGGTCCAGGAACAGGATGTAGAACGACGTGCCTACATGGGTGAAACCCATCTCGATGAAAAGATGGTGCAGATGCGTCTTGTCCGGAGCGAACGGGGATCCGCCCTTGAGGATACGGGCCGTCATCACGCGAAGCGTATCCGCGACCGGGATACACATCACGGCCAGCACGAATCCGGCGATGCTCATCCCTTCCTCGACTGCGAAACGCTCGAACGGGGTGTTCTTGGACATCAGGCGGAAGACGAAAATCGTCATCAGCATGCCGATCATCAGGGAGCCGCCGTCCCCCAGGAACATCTTGGTCGTCTTGCCGAACACATTGTGCAGGAAGAACGGGATCAAGGCTCCGACACAGATCAGGGCGAAACTGGCCATCACGATATCTCCGGCCACAAAAAACGCGATGGAGAAGAGCAGGGATGAGAGGATGCCGAACCCGGAGCAATACCCGTCCACGCCGTCGATCATGTTGACGGCATTCATGATACCCACGCCGGTGAAAATGGAAAGCGGAACGGCGACATAAAGCGAAACTTCATGGACCCCCCACAGGCCGTGGAAATCATCCACGCAAGTCTCTCCGATGGAGATCATGCCCCACAGCACGGCAATCTCGAACAGGAAACGCAGATTGGGCGGTATGTCCTTCATGTCATCCCAGGTACCCAGCAGCCACATCAGGCCCGTAGCCGCCAGGGCAACCCCCATGAACGGGAGATGGAACACCATGATTGCGATACCCAACGCCACGGCAAAGCCGATGAAGACCGCCGTACCGCCGATGACCGGCACCGGTACGCGCTGCAGTTTCCGGGCGTTGGGATTGTCCACGAAATTGTGCTTCTTGGCAAAATGCAGCACAAACGGGAACACAACGGCCGTCACGACAAGTGCCACCAGGCACAGGATGACGGCTATCCAGGTTTGATTCATATCGTTTGGTTTTCTGTTTTCATTAATTGTTCCAGGTGATCGATGCAACGCTCCAATTTGAAGTGTGTCTCACAGAACGCCTGTCCCCGGGTCCCCATGGCAGCCAATTCCGTGCCATCCATGGATTTCATCTGAAGTATGACATCTGACAGCGCTCGCGCATCACCGGCCGGAGCGGACATCCCGCAGCCCGCCTGGGCGATCACGCGGGGTCCCTCACCGTTCATCATGGCCACAATCGGCTTTCCGGCAGCCATATAGGATTGTACCTTGGCAGGGAGGGTGAGATTAAAAATCAGTTCGTCCTTGAGCGTGACCAGCAGCAAATCTGCCTGGGCAAAAAAGGCTGGCATCGTCGCAGCTGGGAAACGTCCGAGAAAATGGACTTTTTCCCCGAGTCCGTGTTCCCGGACGAATTCTTCCGACCAGGGCCGCTTCCGTCCGTCTCCGAGGATAACGAAATGGATATCTTCATCCTTCAGGATCCTGGCCGCCTCAAGAATGTGTTCAAAGTCCTGGGCTTCTCCGATATTACCGGCGAACATCACTTTAAAACCTTCCGGCAAAGCAGGAATCTCCATGCCGGACGATTCGGCCGGCGCATCCGCCCATTGCGGGAAATAAACGATTTTATCAGCAAAATCCCCTTTCTCCTCGATGGACTGGCGGAACCCTTCGGAAGTGATCAGGATCCGGGTGGAATTCCTGTATATCTTCCGGACCATGCGGGTAAAATACCCGATAATGGACGGATTGCTGATCCCTCCTGCCGCAGAGAGGCTCTCAGGCCATAAATCCGTGCACCAGAACAACATGGGGATGTGCTGCATCCGGGACACGATCCCGGCTGCGATACCGACCATCACCGGAGAGGACTCATAGACCAGGACCCGGTCGAGACGTTTGAACAGTCCCAGCCAGAAAGCGTCGAACGCCTGCGACAGCGTAATGGAAACGTAATTCAGGACCAGACGGATCTTGCCGGCCTTCCCCCGCGGGAAGATATAGGCACGGATCACCTTCACGCCATTGATCCGTTCAACCCGCTTTCTGAACACCCCATAACCGTCGAAATACTCCCCTTTCGGATAATCGGGGATCCCCGTCAGGACCGTCACCTCATGACCCCGCCGCTGCAACTCGAAAACCATCGAATTGCACTTGAACTCCTCCGGGAGGAAATGATTGGTAACCAGCAAAACTCGCATTGCTTTTATTCAAAATTTAAAATAGACGGAAACGTTGCCTTGATCTCGCTGACAATTTTTCGGGAATATACCCGGGCACCATCACCGTTAAGATGCGTAGGATCATCAAACCAGTCTTTGCGCTGAATAAAATCTTCATCGCTATAATGATCCAACAAAGGGACGGAATAGTCTCGACATAAAAACCTAAGCGAATCAATGTCTTGATAAAAATGGTAGTTGTATTCGGGAGAGACAGCAATAATCAAAGGAACACTCTCTTCTTTGGCCAACTGAACAATTTTCCGGACATACTTGAATTTCTTGGCGTCCCATTCATATCCAAACTTGTCTCCCCGCGGTTGATCCCCGGCGATTACGCTGTTCTTTGAAACGAAACCATAAGGATCTTTTCCTCCTCCAGCAATCAACCCGATAGTCATCGGAACGATGGATGTATTGTATCTGATCATACCGGAATGGGCTTTATACCACTCCGCCGGTTCCACGTCCTGAAGAACCTCGGCAATAGCAGGATCCCGATAATAAGGCTTGAGAATGGAAACATATCTGGCATAATCTTCCTTCCCTTTAGTATACATATCGACATACGGTGTAACATCTAAAATGACCATTCGCGGATGATACCGCTTTAGGTTCTGCTGCAGAACACAATATGCCATGATAACACCATTGCCGTCAAATCCGGCATTATATGCTTTCAGATGCAACGAGTCCGAAATAAATGGAGTATCGTAGTGGTGATGAGTCCGTGATGATCCAAGGAAGAGAAGATCGAATTGGTCCTTCTTCAACAGATCATTCACCCTAAGGGCATCTCCACCTTTCGTATTATTTTGGAGATAATCCCCCCACAAACCGATTCCGAAGTCGAGAAACAGCGAACAGAACAGGAAAGCGACAACCCGTAACAAGAATTTCTTCATCTCTCAAAAACCGACATATATAAATTGACCGCCGTCCAAAACCCCCAAGGAGAAAATCATGCAGAACAGGATTAAATACGCTATCCACCGAACTGGTCTTTTATCAATAAAAAGGAGTTTATTCGGGAAAAATTCTTCACGTATCTCTTTGAAAATCAAAACTATCAGGGCCAAAACAGTGATAAGCAGGTTCGTCCCTCCGTAAGAAGAGAAATCTGGACCTCCAGGTTTGGAGAAGAAGTTACCGATCATCCCGAACGCATCGGACATATCCGGCATCCGGAAAAAAATCCAAGCCAGATTGACCAGCATAAAGGTAACAATGATCCGAAGTATTTTGACCGGCATGCTGTTCCCTTCATATCGGGCCAATCCCAAGGACTTTTCCGCAATCTGTATCCCTCCATGCAGGGCACCCCAGAAAATAAAATTCCAAGCAGCTCCATGCCAGGCTCCACTGACCAGGAAAGTAATCATGATGTTGAAATAGCAACGCATCCTGCTACAACGGTTTCCTCCCAAGGGAATGTAGATATTCTGGGTAAGCCAACGGGTCAAAGAGATGTGCCAGCGTCTCCAGAAATCAGTTATACTTGTAGCAAAGTACGGCCGCCGGAAATTGTTGATCAATTTGAACCCCAATAGTGATGCTACGCCGATGGCCATCAAGGAATATCCTGCGAAATCACAATATATCTGGACAGTATAGAATAAACTGGCCATGAAACAAGTCATACCATTGTACGAAGTGTAATCAGCATATACGACATCCACAAACATTCCCATCCGGTCTGCAATGACGACTTTGATAAAAAGGCCCCATAGGAGATACTTCAATCCTTGTTTTCCTTCCGAAAAAACGAAAACCCGTGGCTGTTTGATCTGTGGTAGCAGTTCGTTTGCCTTGCTGATCGGACCTGATGCAATTTGTGGGAAGAAAGAGACGAACAGCATATAATCAAACCAGTTCTTTTCCGGCTCCGTCTCTCCACGATATACTTCAAGCAGGTACCCTAAAGCTTGGAAAGTAAAAAAACTCAGTCCGACCGGAATGGCATAGTTCAAACCCGGAAGGGAAAAATGAAGCCCGAGCCAGGAGAGTACATCCGTAAGGGAATCATTCAAGAAATTGTAATACTTGAAAACAAGAAGAGGCATGAGGGCAAGGAGTCCAAATGTCCAACCCAAAATGCTTTTACGGTATTTCCCCTGTCCCAGCAACCGCGCCCCGAAATAGGTCACAGCGGTAACAAAAAGCAGGACCAGAGCGAACGCCGGTTTCCAATTCATGTACAAGAAATAACTGACAGCAATGAGCCACGCTTTCCTGATCTTCTGGAACCGAACAGGAATACACCAGAATATCAGGAAAACAAAAGGAAAAACAAGCCAGAAACTAAAAGAGTTGAACGGCATGCTCGTCAGAATAAGTATCTATGCTGTCTGATACGATCCTCATCAAAAATGCTGATATAAGGATAATTGGTCACAGAGACATTATGATATCCCTGCTGTTCAATGTAAGCGTTGACATTTTTTGTACCCTCTACATTCATCATCATAATAATGACTATCAGATAAATCGCCATTTCGGAAAACCGCGTTTTCTTCTTGTTAAGCAAAAGTTCCCGATTGCGATATAACGTCAACGGAATCAAAATAATCTCCAGCGCTTTCATCGGCACTGTCAGCCGCTGGGAGATGATACCGAAAGGGGAAAAGAACAGGAACAAGATAAAACCTGCATAATACAGTTGATAGAGTCCGCATTCTTCCCGGTAAAGAAGCGTGTCTTTCGGCGAGCCCAGATGATGAAGCCGCCAGATAATCACGAACAATATGGCCCGGATCATGATTGCTCCTATACTAAACTCTGCCTCCTCAAAATACCCGACACGTGTTCCCAGGATGGAAAGCGCTTGGACCAAAGGAAGCCGGGACAAGACGATGGCACCTAGAAAAGCCAAGAGGACAAGCCTGTTCAACTGTTTCTCATTAAACCTGAAGGCCAAAGGCAAAAACACCAGGATGAAAGAAGCTGAATGGAAAAGACCAAGTCCCATCGACAGCAGACAATACTTCCAGTATTTCCGTTCCAGCAGCAGTTTTAACCCGAAAGCCAGGAAAATACAGACCGCCAGCCCCTGCCGCAAGGCGGAGAAACAATAGGTCATATAATATGTCGGGAAGAAAAGCAGCAGACTGGTCATTTTATAAGGAGAAAGTTTCAGTGTCCTGTAGAGGCACAAGATCATTACAATGGACACAAAAGCGACCAGGGCCTCGAAGGGCAACCCGAGTTTCTTCGTCGTCAGCATCAGGACGTACCACCCCCATTCGCTATGGCTCAGGGTCTGATGTATATAACTGTCATCTGCCGTGATTTCCTCCTGGAACTGTAAATGGTAGGAATTGTAATCCGTCCCCTGCCCATAACGGAAACAGAGAAGGAGCGTCATCACCACCAGGACGAACAGATAGATGATTTCATTGCACGAACGGTTCTTGCCCAACTCGTAGAAGGCAAAGGCAGAGAGGACCAGAACGATAAAAATGAAATACATCAGGAAGGAATTGAAGCGTTAGAATTTTCTCCAGACCATCTTATTCACGATTCCGGTGTAGGACTGGATGATCTTGACGACCTTCGTGGATACATTCTCATCCACATAATCCGGTACAGGAAGTCCGTGGTCTCCGGCGGCATTCATTGCAACGGCAGTTCCGACGGCCTGAAGCAGGCTGTCGGCATCAATGCCAGCGATAAAAAAGCAGGCTTTGTCCAGGGCTTCCGGACGTTCCGTACTCGTACGGATGCATACGGCCGGGAAGGGATGTCCGACGCTTGTGAAGAAACTGCTTTCCTCCGGAAGGGTTCCGCTGTCGGAAACGACAGCGAAAGCATTCATTTGCAGGCAGTTATAATCATGAAAACCGAGCGGTTCGTGCTGTATGACCCGTTTGTCCAACTGGAAGCCGCTGGCTTCCAAACGCTTGCGGCTGCGGGGATGGCAACTGTACAGGATCGGCATATCGTATTTCTCTGCCATCTTGTTGATAGCCGTGAACAGAGACAGGAAGTTCTTTTCCGTATCGATATTCTCTTCGCGATGGGCGGAAAGCAGGATGTATTTCCCCTTCTCCAAGCCCAGTCTCCTGTGAATATCGCTGGCCTCGATCTCTGCCAGATTCTGGTGCAGCACCTCCGCCATCGGACTGCCCGTGACATAGGTCCGCTCCTTCGGCAAGCCGCAGTCCGCCAGATAACGGCGGGCATGCTCGCTATAAGCCATGTTCACATCAGAGATGATGTCCACAATGCGGCGGTTGGTCTCTTCCGGCAGGCATTCGTCCTTGCAGCGGTTTCCCGCTTCCATGTGGAAAATCGGGATGTGCAGGCGTTTCGCTCCGATGACGGAAAGGCAGGAATTCGTATCACCCAGCACCAGCACGGCATCCGGCTTCACTTCTACCATCAACTGGTAACTTTTTGCGATGATATTGCCCATCGTCTCACCCAGGTCCCGGCCGACGGCTTCCATATACACATCCGGATCAGCTAGTTTGAGATCTTTGAAGAAGACCCCGTTGAGATTGTAGTCATAATTCTGCCCCGTGTGGGCCAGTAGACAGTCGAAATACTGCCGGCACTTGTTGATGACCGCCGCCAGGCGGATAATCTCCGGACGCGTACCGACGATGATCAGGAGTTTGAGTTTTCCGTTGTTCTTGAAGGATGCCATATCGGTTATTCTACAGGTTCATAGTATGTATCCGGCCGATTCGGATCGAAGAGTTCATTGGCCCACATCAGGGTCACGAGCGGCTCCGTATCGGACAGGTTGATGATATTGTGGGTATAACCCGGAAGCATGTGGACCGCCTGGATGTTTTCCCCGGAGACCTCGAAGTTCAGCACTTCGTCCGTACCGATCCTGCGTTCCTGGATCAGGGCCCGGCCGCTCACCACGATGAAGAACTCCCACTTGGTATTGTGCCAATGCTGTCCTTTCGTGATACCGGGGTTGCTGATGTTCACACTGAACTGACCGCAGTTGAGCGTTTTGACGAGTTCGGTAAAGGACCCCCGCTGATCGACGTTGGTCTTCAACGGGAATGCCGCCTTTTCTTTCGGCAGATAGCTCAGGAATGTGCTATAGAGTTTCTTGGCAAAACTTCCTGCCGGAATCTCCGGAACAATCAGGGTAGTACGCTGCGCCTCGAACTGATGCAGCAAGTCAACGATCTCGCCCAATGTCGCCCTGTGGGTGGTCGGGACATAGCAATAACGGCCTCCTTCTCGCGGAATGACATCCAGACCGTCGAACTCACAGCGGTGCTCATCACCCTTCAGCGCAGCGATCATCTCGTCCACCAGATCATCGATGTAGAGCAGTTCCAGTTCGACCGACGGATCATTGACCGTGTACGGCAGGTCATTGGCAACTGCATTGCAGAATGTAGCGACGGCGCTGTTGTAGTTGGGACGGCACCATTTGCCAAACAGGTTCGGGAAACGGTAAACCAGCACTTTCGCGCCGGTCTCCTCGCCATATTGCAGGAACAGGTCCTCCCCGGCCTTTTTGCTGCGGCCGTACTCGCTGTTGCCGAAACGGCCGGTCAAAGAGGCCTGCTGACTGCTGCTCAGCATCACCGGACAGGCATTTCCTTGCTCCCTGAGCGTATCCAGCAGCGTACTGGCAAAGCCGAAATTACCCGCCATGAACTCCGTCTGGTCCTTCGGTCGGTTTACGCCGGCGAGGTTGAACACAAACCCGGCTTCCCGGCACCAAAAGTCAAGATCTTCCCGCGTACTGTCCAGGTCATATTCATAAACAGCATCAACCTGTATCCCATAGTTGCGGGCTTTTCCGTCCTTGATATTATTGAGCTGGGCGCAGAGATTACGGCCGACAAAGCCTTTGGCGCCCGTCACAAGAATTTTCATTATTTCGCCACGTTGGGAATCCCGTTCAATTCATTCTGGATATACTCGAGTGAGGCGATCTTCGTCTTCGTCTCCGCCACGTCCAGGATGCGCGTATTGTTGGAGTTGAACTCCTCGATGGTGACCCGTTTCGTGTCTCCCTCCTTGAAATATTTGTCGTAATTCAGGTCCCGGTTGTCCGCCGGCACCCGGTAGAAATTGCCCATGTCAACGGCCTTGGCGCATTCCTCTTTCGTCAGCAGCGTCTCATACATCTTCTCTCCGTGACGGATCCCGATCACCTTGATATCCTCCTTCTTCCCGCCGAACAGCTCGCACACGGCCTCCGCCTGCGTCCCGATCGTGCACGCCGGTGCCTTCTGTACCAGGATGTCTCCGTTCTCGCCATGCTCGAACGCGAACAGCACCAGGTCCACCGCCTCGTCCAGCGACATGATGAAACGCGTCATCGTCGGCTCCGTCAGCGTAATCGGATTCCCGGTCCGGATCTGGTCGATCCACAACGGAATCACACTCCCCCGGCTGCACATCACATTGCCGTAGCGCGTGCAGCAGATCTTCGTATCACGGGCGTGGCGGGACTTCGCCACCGCCACCTTCTCCTCGATCGCCTTCGTGATGCCCATCGCGTTGATCGGGTATGCCGCCTTGTCCGTCGACAGGCAGATCACACTCTTCACACCCGCCTCGATCGCCGCCGTCAGCACGTTGTCCGTGCCGATCACATTCGTGCGCACCGCCTCCATCGGGAAGAACTCGCAGCTAGGCACCTGCTTCAACGCGGCTGCATGGAAAATGTAATCCGTACCCGGCATCGCCGAACGGCAACTCTCCAGGCTCCGGACATCTCCGATGTAGAACTTGATCTTGTGCGCCACGTCCGGGTACTTCGCCTGATACTCGTGACGCATGTCGTCCTGCTTCTTT
The DNA here is from genome assembly GCA_024681565.1 of Bacteroidales bacterium. Lineage (GTDB taxonomy): Bacteria > Bacteroidota > Bacteroidia > Bacteroidales > UBA932 > Cryptobacteroides. Next base: position 638 of record JAILAO010000060.1, on the reverse strand, counting down.
TCGTCCCGGGAGAAAATCCGGATCTCGCCGATGTCTGTCCTTAGAAATCTCTTCAACACGGCATTGCCGAATGATCCGGTCCCGCCGGTAATCATCAGCGTCTTATTAGTAAAATAACCCATATCGATATTTTAAACTTACAAAGATACTACATTTCAGAAACTATCCTGAAAAACTCCGGCCAGGAGCTCTCGCGGGTCACATCATACGGATATCGCTGCATAGGCTGGGATGCGATGGAAGAAATCGCGTCTGCCCATGAGTCCGTAGTGTCCAAAGGCAGGAACGTCACGCCCGCATAGCCCTCCAGAACATCGTGAGCATAGCCTAAATCCGCTGCGATGATCGGGAGTCCCAGTGAAGCGGCTTCCAACAAGGGCAGACCAATGGTTTCCATTTTACTCGGGAAAAGAAGGCCCGAGCATGCGGCATACTTTTGCAACAATATCTCAAAAGGAGACGCCCCTTCGAACTCGACGTTACTTTCCAATCCATGCTCATGAACGATGGCAGCAAGTTCCGGGGCCTCCCCTTCTGTCAGAGTAAGATGAAGCCGGATTCCGGCAAGCACCCCGGGATCCCGCTGTCCGAGGAGTTGAAGCGCATTCACAAGCAAGCGATGATTCTTGAAATCATAG